>NZ_JAKJSI010000018.1:0-163849 GCF_050336695.1 Photobacterium minamisatsumaniensis
CAATAAAAGCTAGATATGTGGTAATGAATTGGTGATGTAGTTAGAATACGCGCTCAAAAATATTATAAGTTAAGAAAGTGAGCGGTTTCAAAATGAGCAGGAAAATAGAGTTATTGGCCCCTGGTGGCGATGTTGAAGCAATTAAAGCGGCCATCGTTGCTGGTGCAAACGCGGTTTATTGCGGTTTAGACACGTTTAATGCTCGCAACCGAGCGTCCAATTTATCGCTGGATGAATTGAACGGGGTTATTCGCCTTGCTCATGAATATGGCTGTGAAGTGTTCTTAACGCTTAACGTTGTTCTTTTAGAGTATGAAATTAAGAGCATCTGCAAGTTATTGAACCAGCTTGTGAACACGAAACTTGATGGCATTATTGTTCAAGATCTCGGTTTGTTTGACCTTGTTAAGAAGCATTTCCCATCATTAGACGTGCATGCTTCTACTCAGCTAACCACGCATAATGAAGGGCAAATTAAGTTCTTATCTAAGATTGGTGCGACACGCGTAAACCTATCTCGTGAACTGAACCTGCCAGAAATTAAAATGCTAACTGAAGTGGCACATGATCATGATGTACTCACCGAAGTGTTTGTACATGGTGCTTTATGTATCGCGTTCTCAGGTCAGTGTTACTCGAGCTCAGTCAGTGTCGGTAACTCTGGTAACCGTGGCCGTTGTAGCCAAGCGTGCCGTGATGAATATGAAATCACCGATGCTGGCAACAAATATCCGCTGAACCTAAAAGACAACTCTGCTTATTACGATTTACCAGAACTGGTTGACGCTAAAGTCGATTCGTTAAAAGTAGAAGGCCGTATTAAAGGCGCTCACTACGTATACACGGTGGTTGATACTTGGCGTAAACAGATTGATAGCTTTGTTGAAAATGGCTTGCTAATCGAAGACGACTCAAACCTGCACAAAGTGTTTAACCGTGATTTCACGAACTCTTTCCTTAAAGGTAATTTAACGAAAGACATGTTCATCGATAATCCTCGTGATAACAGTGTGAACTATGCAGTGGATAAAGCTGCGTCTGAAACAGATTCTATTTCTGTTGTTCAAATCCAGGAAGTTACGGACAATCTCTACAGCTCAAAAAATGAGTTGGGTAAAGAGATGCGAGAGAAAATCGAATTCCTTGATATCCGCAAGACGGCACTGACGCTTTCATTTAGCGCGAAAATTGGCCAGCCTTTTATCGTATCTGTTATTTCAGACACTGAAACGTTTACGGTTCAGTCAGCGTCTATTTTGGCTGCTGCTGGCGAAAAAGCGATCACTCAAGAGTTGTTAGAAAAGCGCTTTAAATCGGTCAAAAGTGCAATTCATAGCCTTGAAAAATATGACTTTGAACAGTTGGATGCAGGCTTAAGTATCCCATTAAAAGAGCTATCTGCATTGAAAGATGAAATTGAATTCATCTTGAATGGCTCAATGAAGGTGATTAAGCACGTTGACGTACCTGCATTACTTAAACACCCGAAGGTAAACGAAACACCAACGCTTTCTATCCTTATCGCGGATGTTGAAGACCTTCACTTGTGCGATGTGACGGAAGCGGATGTCTACTTCAAATTGCCAGAAAGCTTTAAGAAGCGTTGTAATAAATACATCGATATTCTTGCTGCGAACCCACGCTTGATCCCATGGTTCCCAGCGGTACTCATTGGTAAAGATTACGATGAAGCGGTACGTGTTCTTGAAGAAGTTAAACCTGAGCGTATCGTTACCAACAATACTGGTATTGCTTATAAAGCGTATGAGATGGGTATTGAGTGGGTGGCTGGGCCATTCATGAACACGACGAACTCTCATGCTTTAATTACGCTAAAAGAAGAGTTGAATTGTGCCGGTGCGTTTATTTCGAATGAGATCAATAAAGGTCAGATTCGCCATATTACTCGTCCTGAGAACTTTAAATTGTTTTACAGCATTTACCATCCAATCCTGATGATGACGAGCCGTCAGTGCTTCTTCCAAAGAACGGTGGGTTGTAACAAACCAAGCATTGAAGCGGGCTGTATGTTGAAGTGTGAGAAAGCGACGACAATTACCAACGTGAAGGGGATTTCTTTCGCAGTTGATAAGCAAAAAGGCGGCTACCCAAGTATTTACAACCATGAGCAGTTCTTAAATCACGATGCGGTTAAAGACTTTTCTGGTTTGTTTGATGAGTTCTTCATTGACCTTACAAACATTGGTGCGGGTTCGAAAGAAGTACAAGACAAGGTTGAGCTGATTAAACACTTTGAAGGTTTAATCAATGGTGTTGAAGGTTCGCAACAGCAGCTTGATAGCTTAGTCGAAGTTCGTACTAATGCTCAATACGTGCAAGGTCTGTAATACATCCTGACCAAACGCATGTTTGTCTCGTCCTAAAAAACGATACAACTTTATACAGTAAACCGCCGGCTATTTATCAGTCGGCGGTTTTGTATTGGGGAATACTCACGTTAAGAATATTCGATCATCTGATGCACTATAACTTTTGCTTTGTTATACAAATATTAATACAAATAGTAACTGAAAGTACACCATCATCAATCTACTGACTAAATTGGCCTAATAGTTAGCTAAGTTTAATGCCATTTGCAGGTCTTAAGGGAAATGAAGTTGGCCACTATATTTCCCTCGTACCAGCCTTATAAAGCCACGCTTGAGCAGAAAAAGTTACATTTCACATTTCCGTCAACGGAGGATGTCTCAAGATTGAATCTTTTATCTTTCAACTTAACGTTACAGACACCTTTTCCTGATTGAAAATTAATCCCGTTAATGGTGCAAAATGAAAATTTGTCTTCTGGAAGAGAGGATAAACATCGATAAATTTTCTTATTTTTTTCAATTTTATTAATGCTTTTCATCATTAATTCGCGCTGCTGAATCGTGTTGTGATAAAAATTGCATACTGATTTATCGGAATCACTCTCGAGATGAATGGTAATGTTCTTACTATCATTAGCAGCCGTTGAAAATGATAGTAAAAGAACAAGTAATGAAATGAAAAATCTAATAATCATGCTAACCAACTAACTCCATATTTTTGATGTATATAAGGTGTAGGGGTGTAGATAATTTAATTATATTCCCGATTTTTTAGTGTTGGTTAATAATCAAAGTAATGTGGCTAATATCACATTATTTGTTGCTATATACAGCTCATCACGTTGTCACTTTATATTGATGCCAAGAACAACAACACGGTTGTGGTAGTCATTCAGGCCATGGCACGTATGGAAGTTGGTCGCCAATATCCACTAAGTGAAGTCATGGAAGGAGTAAAGCTGGCATGAGTTTAACTACCAAAATTGTACTCACTAAAATTGGGATCAGTGTTGCAGGCATGGTTGCAGGCGCATACGCGATTAAATTTTTACGTTCACAAGGATTGTTATGATTGATTTGAAACAGACAAGTACCAAAACAGGCTTAATGTTATTGGGCAGTGTTGCCGTGGGCTTAATCACGGGCAATAGTGATCTAGCTACCGTCACCGTTGGTGAATCTGGTGCACAACTTGGCGGTACGATTCCAATGTTATCCGCTGCGTTTATCGGCTTGTTCGATACAGTTCGCAAGGAAATTAAAGGCTAGGGGGCTTGGATGGGAGAACTCATAAAGTTGTTTTCAGAGTTGGGGGTTACACCTCCAACTTTGATTATTTGCTACCTTCTTTTCCGTTCGGTAAAAGCTCATGAGTCAGTGCTAGGTGAACTAAGAAGGATGTTAGCACAACATGAAAAGCGGATTTTTAAGCTTGAGTGGCTTCATGATAAAACCGATTTAAATTGATAATAACCACATTTAATCGTTATTAAACATGATATTATCGCGGTAAAATGCAAGGTGTTTTATAAGAACACTCATATCTTCATGTGGACAATAATGAACAATAAAATATTTAAATATGGCATTGTGGCAATGTCAGTAGCTCTAGTAGCAGGGTGCCAGACTACAGGGAACAGCGCGGATAACCTTTATAACCAATATCGAGCAAAGCCAAATAATAAAGCTTTTTCTATTGGTACAAATAATGTTGCAGGTGCAGCATGGGGGGCAGCTTCGACATCAGAAGCAATGAAATTAGCGCAACAAACATGTGTAAATTCTGGCGGCTTTAACTGTAACGTTACAGAGGTAAATGGAAAACCAGTCTCGTCTCAAGCTGAAAGCTCCACGGTCAATAATTTCAACATAGTGTCTCAAGGTATTAATTACAAACCAAATTTGAATGTCAAAGCTTCAGGTTTCTTTGTCAATAAAGATAACATTCTAACCACGAGTGATATGATTGATGCTTGTTCTAAAATCAATTATGAGCGTTCAGGTCGATTACTTGAAACAACCGTTGTTCGTGTAGATAAACGAAATAATATTGCCGTTTTAAAAGCTCTAACACCTAACAATTCATACGCAACAATTGGCCTAAGCAAGCAAACTACTCAAGGTGAAAGAACTTACACCTATGGCTATGAATTATCTGACGTGGTTAATACGAAGACACCAACTTATCAAGGCAAGATAACAGATGGAATTATTAGTTCTGCATCAGGTAAAAATAATGATGTAAGAATTATGAGGACTACAAATGAGGTAAATGAAGGCAATATTGGAGGCCCTGTTATTGCTGAGAATGGAAATGTCATAGGCCTTGTGACAAAAGGTAAGCAAGAGTCAATTAAGTCGTCGATGTTTACTATTTTTCTAAATGAGTTAAACATTGGCTATAAGACATCATCAACTTCTAAGTCTGTATCGCCGTCAAAGATTGCAGAGCAGAGCAAGACGTATGCTGTTCCTTTAGTTTGTTTGAATGAAGCCTAATAATATAGCCCGCTCCTGCGGGCTTTTTTCTTTTATGGCAATGGAACATAACCCCACATGTAATTACCTTCATCGTTATACACAGCACCAGCTAGAAACTTTTCACCTTGGATTATTACGCTAAACACCATTCCTTGATAGTCACCATCAAAGTTTGAATCTGGACACGCTGATGCCGTAGCTGTTAACGAGTGGTAATAGTTTTCCGCAATCGATAATTGGCCAGTTAAGGTGCAATAGGCATTCACAGTAAAAGTACCATCGCTTTCAATCGCCCACGTTTCACCAGTATCTTGATTAGTATGTGTGCCAACCATGTCATCTAACGATAATGTGGCTGGCTGACGCTTAAAGTCATGCACGAATGATTGACCATTGACTATTGTAGCTGCGTGAGCAGTATCGTTTTCAAAATATACCGTTATAACTTGGTCGGGGAAGTGTTCAAAACCACCGTCAAATGTAACTTGAACACCATGCAAACGTAGCTCATTGCTAAAGGTATAAACATGATCAAATGAGTAAATGGTATTACTGCTGTCGTAGGCAATAACTTGGCCTTGCTGATCCATATCGACAATCATAACGGCATCGTCTGATTGATAAAGGCCATTAAATTGAGCCTTCGCTGTGCTTGTTCCTTGCTGCTCGTTCGTTTCATTGTCACCACCGCCGCCACAACCAAACATCATGACAGTTGCGAGAAATAAATAAATGACTCTCATAGTTTCATCCTTGTTTAACTTATCGTTTGTGCCAGTATCCAAATTCAGACGCATTTGAAACGTATAAAAAGAAAGCCTTGCGGTGTGCTTAACGAATAAAGCTGCAAGGCTAGGGAGCTTACTTTTGATTCTCGCGCTTGGCCTGAACATTACGGTAGGCTTTTTTCTTATCTTTACTGACGGTTTCCTGCTGGATCTCTTTTATCCGGCGGCCACCACGGAACGGGAACGGCGTAACCACATTGGAACGCACCGGAATATAGTCCAGCTCGTACATCCGCTTTAACGCGTGGTACTCATCATAACGCAGCGCCCAACAGTCCAATTCCTTGGGGCTGAATCGTCGGCCTTCAGGCGTAACAATCACACAGCGGTATTCATCAATCCGAAATCCTTGCCAACGGGTATCATCGGGCAAATAGCCACGGGCGCGAATGATAAGGAGTTTTTCCGCCATCGGATTCACGTCAACTTCACCGGATAACCAACGTTGAACGGTCTTGGGTCGAACATGAAACCAAGCCGCAGCTTGTTGGGTGCTATCGAAATGAAGCCAGAAAAGGCGTTTGAATGATTCATGCAGCATGATGTGCCTCGCAAAATTTTCCGTTGTATTACAGTTTTTTCCGATTGATAGCAGCAAGACTCATCGGGTCAGGCTATCAAACAGAACATCCGTGTTAAGTCAGCCAAGAGGCTTGGCTTTGACGGTTTCAGTAATACAACGTGGTGCGCGGCAGATAAATCAACAAAGTCTGTTTTAACTAACTGTTTCCAGAGCATTTTTAATCTCCAAAATCAAAGGTTTCAAGGCTAACTCAAAGACCCTCGGCAAATGTTAAATTTAGACCCCTCTGTTTATCCCATTTAAAAGTGTCCCGCTTTATTCCCAGATAAGAATGTCTCCTTTCAAGGTAGTGCATCCTGCTCAGGAACTCGTTATAGAGTAGGGAAGTCAGGGTTTCTTTTTGCTGCTTGCTTGGCATTGTTCTGGGTGTAACAAGACCGGGTTAATGGCCTCCAATTGCCGGATTGCCCGTTTCTGTGCCGTGCGTTTGGGCGCTTTCTTACTGCGATTGCGTTTTTGTTGTCGCTCGAATTCTTGCTGTTTCTCTTGGGCAAACCGAAGTACCGTGCCCAAGCGCTTTTTATCGACGATTTGACCTTGGTTTATGTTGGCCAGCTTGTCGAAGATTTTGAATTCCAGTTTACGATTGCCGTATTGAATGGCAATGGTGCCATCAGGACGGTCAAGCACCTTGACCACTTGTCGACCCAGTCGACTGTTTTGTTCTGTCGGATTAATTAGATAAATAACGTTATCGTACTGGAATGTCAGTGATTTCGAGAGCTTGCGTAGCTCTTGCCATGCAAAGATATCATCAAGTTCGTCGACTGACTCCCGTACTGGCCGGTGCATGTCTTTCGGATAACATGCTGGTTTAGCAAAGCGGCGGTTGAAATCAGCGATGAAGTCGGGGAGCCAGGCATTCGCTTGCTCAATCGTATCAATATTTCGTAATCGCATTTCTTTCACTAAGCGATCCTGTAACGTTTTATTCGCGCGCTCAACACGGCCTTTGGCCTGTGAACTATTAGCACAGATGAGCTCGATGTGTAGATCATTGAGTACACGACCAAACTGGGTTAACCGCGGTGTTTCTGCATCACGTTTACTGACATGGAATATCGCGTGACGATCACTGTAAAAGGCTGACGGTTTACCATGCTGATTAATGTATTCACGTGTCGCGGCCATGTAATCGAAGGCTGATTCCGTTTCACTGAAACGCAGGTTCATCAAACGGCCAGTGGCATCATCAATGTAAACGAGCAAACAACACTTATCGCTGCGACTTTCAAACCAATCATGATGGGAGCCGTCGATTTGGATTAATTCACCCAGACAATCCCGGCGGTGACGAGGCTGGTAAATCCGAGGTTTGCGTTTCACGTAAGGTACCCACAAACCATCTGCAATCATCCATTGCCGGAGGGTTTCAACGGCAACGTGGATACCATGAAGCTCCGTCAGTTTTTCGTGAGCGAGTGTCGGGCCAATCGATAAACTTGGCGTGTGCTCAGTTTTAGCAAACGGGCCGCTTCAACACCAGTGATCCGTTTATCACAGTTATCTTGGACGAGCTTGATTCTCATTAATTCATTGTCAGTCATGGTCAATAACATCCACAGGATCCAAATACGGCAAAACAAAGGTGCTTAGAGGCTAGTTCAACATGACATTTCAATCTGGCTCAAACATGACACTTCTAATTAGTTCCTACACCCTCAGTGCGCATTATGTACCTTATGTTAAATAGGGTTTGGGGCTATATAGATATGAATACACTAACGTTAAGTTGTCATCCCTCTTTTCTCTTTCTTGTTTTTACTTATAGTCAGTTCGTAAAACCACTGTACAATTTAACAGTATTGGCTATTTACCATAAAATAGGTAATAAACACTTTTGTTTTAATCCCGTCTGCAAATGTTCATTTGGCCTAGTGCTTAACACTCTGTGTTATTACCTTTGAAGCGGCAAACTAAAAGTAACTTCACAAGCAACAAAAAAAGCTCGATATAATATCGAGCTTTACAAGCTTACTCAGTTTAGCCACCGGCTAACTTCACTGTATGTCCTTTTTTCTCTAGCGCGGCTTTAATAACCTCACGCTTATCACCTTGAATTTCGATGGTACCGTCTTTAACCGAACCGCCACAGCCACAGACTTTCTTAAGCTGTGCTGCTAGCAATTTCAGTTGTGCATCATCAAGATCAAGTCCTGAAACAATACAAACGCCTTTGCCTTTACGACCTTTAGTCTGGCGTTGAATACGAACAATGCCATCTCCTGTAGGACGTTGAGCTGCTGGCTTGTCTTCTTTAATGCGGCCTGTTTCAGTTGAGAATACTAAGCGACTGTTATCATTCATTTGAAAAATCTCGGTGGTTTTCTTTAATCTGTTGACCCGATAATAACTTTAGTGAAGCTATTAACGTATTTCCTTAGTATGGATATTAACAAGATTAGTAAATGAAATCAAAATGCCAAATGTTCGGACTACATAAATACCCTTACATTACAGCTACTTGTGCCATACCGAATGTGTTATCTGAACTGGGCATAATAACAATAAAGGCACAGCACAATGGCTATTTTTTCTTGCGTTACATTAACTTATTGGATTCCAATGCTATAAGCCTTTGAAATAAAATATCTCTTAGTTTTTCTACGGTTGCATTTTCATTAAGATGCCGCTTAGCTATGTGGATTACGATTGGTATCTCAGAATCTTTTGCATAGATTACTTTTTTATCAAATTCTGAATTTAAAATGTCTAACCAAGTCACTACCAACACTTTTTCTAAAAGTTGAATATCGTTTTCATCATAAATATCATCGCTGCTATCTGTTTGTTCAGTTCTCATCATCCATCCCAAAAACTAATGATTTTTTTAAAAGTATCAAAAAATAGAGCCTGATGAATTAGCATTGTTTAGTTATACCTCGGAAGGCATGCTAACTCGTGAACGAGGACTCATCGGATAATGAATAAAACTGAAGTTTGTTCAGTCTATGGATCGACATGCTTCACAGTTCGAATGAATAAAGTGGGGATAAGTACTAAATCGGTCAATAATTATTTAACTATTTATTCAAGAGCTTGGTAACTGTGGAGCGAATTGAATACATTGAAAAATCATTTTAACGTGTCCCCTATTTAACTAGTGATAGAGGTACTTTTGATGCTCTGGAAGCACTTTAATGGAAACGGTTATGATTAAAAACGTAATATTTGATCTGGGCGCAGTACTGTTTGAATGGAATCCAAAACGCATTGTTACTTCGTTTACTCAGTCTGAGCATGAGCAAGAGCTACTACTCGAGCAAGTCTTAAGTCATCCTGATTGGCTGTCTTTAGATCGCGGAACGATGTTGTTGGCAGAAGCTATTCCTAAGTTTGCGGCTCGCACCCACTTAAGTGAGCCAAGAATGGAAGATTTTATTGAGCATATACAGAATAATTTAACAATTATCCCTGAAACAGAAGCCTTAATTCATCATGTTTTAAACGCTGGATTACCTGCCTATTTTTTAACAAATATGAGCAGTGCTTTTTTTGAAAAACTTAATGAAAAACATAACTTATATGGGCTTTTTGATGGCGGTTTAGTCTCGGGGAAAGAGCTAATGATAAAGCCAGAATCAGAGTTTTTTTCTAGCTTGATAGAACGTTTTTCACTTGTGCCTGAAGAGTCTTTATTCATTGACGATCAGGTTGTCAATGTTGAAGCTGCAAATTCACTTGGTTTTCAAGTGCTAAAATTTGAAAAGCCGGATGATAGTTGCTTAGAAATTCGAAAATTACTTAAAATTGACTAATCTACTCTAGATAGATTGCGTTAATTCATATAACGTTCATCTCTGTATTGGCACACTGTATACGCTTTAAAACCAAATACTTAGGAGTTCCTTGTGAAGAAACTTTTCATTCCTGTCTTAATGTTACTTTCTTTAGGCTACACGAATATTGCTATGGCTGAATCTAAAAGTGATAAGACTAAGTCAGTTGTTGGCCAAGTTGAGACGATTAAGATAGAAGAACTTGGCATGGAATACTTAGCTCGAATTGATACGGGAGCAGAAACAACCTCTATTCATGCTAAAAATATTAAAGTAACTGGTGATGATAGCGATAGCGATGATATGCGTGACCACCTTGGACATACTGTTGAGTTCACATCGGTTAATGAAAAAGGCAAAGAAGCAGCATATAAAGCTAAGATAGTTAAAGTCAGTAAAATTCGTAATGCACAAGGTGTCGAGCGTCGTTACGCCGTTGAAATGGATCTCAGCTGGAATGGCGAGCATAAAACAGTTGCAGTTAACCTCCGAGACAGAAGCAAACTCGACTATAAATTACTCATTGGCCGTAATTGGCTGACTGGTGATTACTTAGTTGACGTAGAAAAATCCGACGACGAAGACTAACTCCATGATGAAGTAAAACGGCCTGTCTTTTCTGGCCGTTTTTCTATTAAGTACCCTACCCATTTCGCTGCTGTAGTTTCTGTCTTTTTAGCAAAACAAGGTCTAAATGTTTTTTTATCGCAGCAGGCGATCCTTTAAGTAACCTATTACCAATCATGACATACCATCCATTGGGTTCACCATTATCGTTAATAAGTTTAAATCCTTTATAATCTTCTGCTTTTTGTGAAAACTGTTTTGACTGGCCAGAAATATCGCCAAATTTTTCTGGTGACATGAATGTTTTCATATCGCACCACCAATCAATACTTTTTTTCACAAGTGTCAGTTTATTCTTAACTGCCGCTCCATTGATCGTGGTTTTCCAATCATCAGGTGAACCAGTGGCATTTTCTATGTTATGGCCCCTGTGAAACAGACGTTTCTTCATTTTAGCCTCATTATTTGAGTTGTTTTTGAAGCAATTGCTTATTTAATCCGTTTGAAGATAATTGAAGCACTCAGGTTCTTTTTTGTCTTGTTAACAAGCCTATTATTTATTCAATCTGTGAAATAGAACAAATTTGCGCGCATTTTATAGCATGCTGTTATAATAATAAAATTATAATGCACTAGGTAAAGTTCATATGACTAAAAAAATAGCACCTATAAGTGATGAAAGTGAGCGTCAAGCTAGTTTAAAGCACTTTACGTTAAAGCAAACGTCATTTGACGACATTCAACGCTTAACTCGCGGTCAATATGCAATGAACACACTTATTTCATTCAATAATGACTGGAATAACTTCCTTACCTTTTGCTCAGATAACAAAATCCCACCTCTACCAGCAAAGGCAGATACGGTTCATCGCTACATCGAAGAAATGTCTAAAACACGTAAACTTGCCAGCCTGAAACGTTACATGGTAACTATTTCTTTGATACACCGATGTCATGACTTACCCGACCCTTGTGCTAAGTCGGAAATCAGACTTGAAATGAAAAAACAGCAACTTGCAAAACATGACGACTATGAAAATGCAGCCGCATTTCGTGATGAGCATTTGCAAAAGCTTATCATGCGCTTTGAGTTATCCATAAAACCAAAAGATATTCGTGATGTCGCTATTTGGGCTGTGATGTTTGAAGCGATGTTGAAACGCAGTGAACTCGCAAATTTAATGCTAGAAGATTTAGTGATTCATGAAAATGGGCTCATTGATATTAATGTTGAACCAAACATAATTTCATTAAGCCGTATTTCTTCCCAAACTCTACAGCGCTGGTTAGTCGTAAGCTTTATCGTAGATGGCTATTTATTCCGTCGAATAGATAGACACAGCAACATTGGTGATCGCCCTCTTGATCACTCCTCAATATACCGAGTATTCCGACGAGCCAGTGATGAGCTTGGATTACCCAAAGCAGAATTATTTTCAGGCCAATCGCCTAGGGTTGGTGCTGCACAAGATCTTTCGGACTCGGGTTTAAGTATTAACGAAATACAAGAACAAGGACGTTGGAAAAGCCCTGCAATGCCTGCTCAATATGTTGGAAATACAGATAGGCATGATAAAGAAGTTGCGAAGTATGTAAAGCCTAAACCTTGGGAAAGCTAATTCATTATTAAGTTTATATGATTTAAACAATCCTCGTATGCTACTTATTCTTTTATATATAAGCGTAAAGTTATAGTGCGTTAGGGTTGAACTGTTTTACTTCCTATCACACCTTCGGAGCATCGTTCCAATGCTCACCATAACCCTTTTCAATATCGATTGGCTGTGTAATTCGAGCAAATAGTATTTCTAGTGGTTGTAGTAAGCCAAAATATCCGGCTTGGTTCGCTTCAACCCATTCTTTTAAGTTAATGCCTTCCCAGCAAACTTCATAGCCAGCATTAATAGCAAGTATTTCAAAGAATATTCGTTGAACACGGCCATTACCTTCACGGAAAGGGTGTATTACATTGAGCTCACAATAATAGTGGGCAATACGAGCGATGAATTCATCAAGTGGTAAGTTACACAAAAATGTCTCATTTCGGAGCGCACCGAGTAACTTATCTGTTTCACGTGCAATGTTTTGCCAATGGCAAAAGCGTGTCTCACCTTTCGTTATGTCTACTTGGCGAACTTTCCCTGCCCATGCGTATAAGTCTTGGAAGAGCGTTTGGTGGATTGTCTGTAGATACTCGAGTGTAAAGTTATCGAACTCAGGCTCAAAATAAGTCGCACGAACATGGGTAAAGTCTCGCTCTGCCGCTTCAAGTTCGTCTTCATTACGGATTGATAGTAAGTTTACCAAAACGCTGGTATCAGGGTAACAATCCGGATCATGCTCTACATCGTATTTATCTCGCATACCTTAACTTTAAATCAGCTATTTGTTTAGACTCTGTATCTTCAGAAGAGCGCGTTTTATCATTATTAGATGCTAGATGAATCCCTTCTAATTGCAGGCTGGCAGTATAATTCCTCGCCTGCATTGATTTGTATCGTGATTTTTTTTGTGCCTCAGTTAACATCGACCCTTTTCCCTTATCTACTTAAAGTCAGTATTGCACCTTTTGAGTAAATTGCCTGAATCATGAATAAAAAAGCCGGACAAGTTGTCCGGCTTAATGCGATTATTTCACTGCATTTTTTATTGCCTTCTCAAGGAAGGCTGTGAAGCTATGTCCGTGATGCTTTAACATCTGCGGAAACATTGAAATCGGCGTCATTCCAGGGAACGTATTGATTTCATTCAATAGAATTTCATTGTCTTCACTTAAGAAGAAATCGATACGAGACAGATCTTTCAGCTTCATTTGTATAAATGCTTTTCGAGCAAATTGCTGAATATCTTTAACCTGCTCTTCGGTTAAGTTAGTCGCTTCAACATTTGTCGTTGAGTGACTATCTGCACTGTATTTTTCTTCGTAGGTATAGAATTGATCATCAGGACAAGACACTTCACCAGGCTTGGTAATAACAAGCTCGTCGCCATACTGATAGGCCGCGATTTCAAGTTCGCGAGGCTTAATCGCCTTTTCTACTAACACTTGTTCAGAATAGCCAAATGCGTCATTCACTGCTGTTGCTAGCTGTGCTTTATCAGCAACATGATAACAACCTACCGATGATCCCTGACAAGCTGCCTTAACAAACACCTTCCCCCACTTTTCTAGTGCTTGCTCTGCTTTTAAGTGAGACTCCGCATTATTTTCACTTAAGAAGACATACGGTGTATTGGGGATATCTAGTGCATCGAACCACAACTTAGTTGTGATTTTATTGAAACAGTTTGTACTAGCTTCTGCACCACAACCAAGGTATGGCAGGTTTGCCATATCTAAAAACGATTGTAGATCACCGGTTTCGCCCGGAAAGCCATGTATGCAAGGAATAACGTAATCAACGTTTACCTTTTTATCGGCCTGCTCAACTAGCTGTAATGTGCTATCAAGGTTTAATTGGCACAGCTCATTTTCAGCCGTAAACCAACCATCAGTTTTCATTTCAACACGGGTATAGCTAATGCCGTCAATCTGTTGGAGTTGCTGCTCGATATAATTTGAAGATACGAGAGACACTTCGTGCTCGGCGCTACCACCGCCACAAAGTAGTAATACGTGGATTGAACTCATTATCATCCCTTGTTTTCATTACTGACATCATCTGCCAGTTAATAATTATTGCTAATTTACCGCAAAACGAACACATTTCACGATAAAGTCTTATTCTGACCTAATAGTAATAAAAAATAGGTGTCTATTGCACCTTATATCTTTACCATCAGTGATATCTTTCAATAAATTAACATTGGCTAGACTATCCAACCACAAAAGCCAAGCTTTAAATGTCAAAATGGGTATTCACTTTATTGAATACCCATTCATTAGAGCAATACTTGCTACTCATTGCAAGCGTACCACAGGCTTTATGTCGCGGGCTCTAATTCAAAATTATTACGAGTTCGATTAGCATATGCAACAAGCGTTAACATCACGGGTACTTCGACAAGTACCCCAACCACTGTTGCTAATGCGGCACCAGAATGAATGCCAAATAAACTGATCGCTACCGCAACAGCCAACTCAAAGAAATTTGATGCACCAATCATCGCACCAGGAGCTGCAACACTATGCGGTTGCTTCCACTTTCTCATCCATATATATGCCACAGCAAAAATGAGGTAGGTTTGAATCAGCAATGGGATAGCAATCAGAACAATATCAATAGGGTTCGCAATAATCGTTTGCGCTTGGAAGCCAAACAATAAAATTACGGTTCCAACCAGGCCAACAATTGAAAGTGGCTTCAATATTGCTGAAAGCTTATCGATTTTTTCCTGCTTTCGAATTACATTACGAGTGATAACCCCCGCAAGTAGCGGAACAACAACAAACAACGAAACTGATAGTAGTAGCGTATCCCAAGGAACAGTAACATCAGTCACGCCTAACAAAAATGCTGCTATCGGGGCAAAAGCGACCACCATAATCAAATCATTAATTGCAACTTGCACAACGGTATAGTTTGCATCACCTTTCGTTAGTTGGCTCCAAACAAAGACCATTGCTGTACATGGTGCGACACCAAGTAGAATCATTCCGGCAATATATTCGTTGCCGAGATCAGGTGAAATCCATGCACCAAAAATATAGCGAATGAAAAAGACGGCTAAAAGTGCCATTGTGAAGGGTTTAATCAACCAATTCACAACAATAGTAATGACCAATCCTTTCGGACGGCGATGGATTTGTTTAATCGATGAAAAATCAACCTGTAACATCATTGGATAGATCATTAGCCAAATAAGTACAGCTATGACTAAATTGATTTGTGCGTATTGTAAGTCACCTAAAAAGGAAAACAATTGAGGAAATATAACACCACCGGCTAAGCCGATAACCATTCCAATACCAACCCAAATACTTAGAAAACGTTCAAATATGCCCATTCTGGCAACCTCAAGTCATTAGTTATCAATGAAACTTACATCTATTCACTTTCAGATGGTTTACAGACTTTACTCAGATTATTTGGGTGACAATCTGCTGTTTCATCACCGTTACAACATTCTTCTGTCATGTAGGCAATTAAATCCATCATGACTGGAATGTTTGCTCTATACCGCTGGTATCGCCCTTGTTGTTCAACCGACACTAACCCAGCATGTAACATCGCCTTTAAATGAAATGATAAAGAGTTTGGGGCAACGCCCATTTCTTTTGCCATTTCCCCTGCGACTTTGCCTTCATGACCGGCTTTAACCAACAGACGCCAAGCGTCAAGTCGTACAGCTGAAGACAGTGAGTCAAATATTGTTGTTGCGTTATCTCTGTTCATATTTCAATACTACAAGAACTCTTGAAATGATCAATAATTAAAATCTATATTTCTAGAAAATAGGAAATAAAAACCAAAAAAAGGCAGCCTCTCGACTACCTTTTTATATGGTTAACTCATTGAAATTAATTTAATTTTGTCAACTTCGGTGACGTGGATAATTTAATATCATCAATACTTCGTATGAACGGTCCAAAATCACGTACATCTTTTGGTAAAGCGTTCAAAGCCACTTTGGCTTGCTCCTTTGTATCAAACTCTCCGTACAACAACGTAAACCAAGGTATCCCGTTTAAGTCTTTTTTATTCATCCAGACGGGTTTATCCGAAGGTAATTTATTCATGTACGTTGTAAAGCCTTTATTGTGACTTAACGCAAGTACTTGAATGGTGTAGCCACGCTGAGTTACGCCTTTGATTTGGGGCTTACTTTCTTTAGGAGAGGATGCGGCAATTTCCTGCTCTTGCTGTTGAGTTTCTTCCGCCGCTTTTTTGATGACTTTACTTGCCGTTGTTTCTTCTGCTACTGGTGTGTCGGCAACAACAACGTCTTCATTCAATGTCGCTTGATCCATTGCATCTATAAAACCAAGCTGCGATTCTGTATACACTTCTTCGGTTGAAGACGTCACTATCTGAGTGGTTTGTGGTTCTGAAGCACACCCTGCTAAGGCTGACGCGACGGCAATCACGGCTAGTTTTTTCATTATTACTCTGCCAGATAAAAATACTCCCCCCATTCTGCCGCTGGTTTTTAACCCATTCAAGCCTAACGTTAATATAGATCAATAACTATTGCCCTACGTCACACGAAATAAGCGTAAAATGGCTGTGTTTTTCGATATTTATTGGAGTTATATGATGGCCGATCCTCACATTCAGTGCGAATTAGACGCTTTAGACACGTTGACGGTAATTCTCTATCGTTGTGCACTTTCCGCCTCGGCTGTAATTATTGCATTAATTGCTTGGGAGCCAAATCTTGCTGGAACAGGTTTGATCATGGCGGCACTAATCGCGACAACAACAGTGCATATCTATGATAAACGTTTTCGTTGGCTGATCCTTGGTAGTGCGCTTTTTGCCACCATCTGGCAAATGACCGGTTTTTGGTTCCCACTTGCTATTGGTGCCGCATTGTTTAGTTTTAGTGCGTTAGCGATAAAGGAGTACTTCTGTTTTCAACTTAAAGTGCTATTACTGACACCACTTTGCCTTGCGGGCTTTTGGTTTTGCTTTGTCTTTGGTTCAACACAACTTAGCATTGCTTTTAGTATGGCGAGTGCCGTTTTATTAGCAATTGCCGCTTTTTCAAAGTGGCGAATGCCACTGCATTATGACATTGGTGATAAAACTCGTTACCAAGTTTAAACCTCGTAGTTTGCCCTATATGCTTGTCGCCGTAATACCTTGCGGCAACAAGCAGGCACAACCTTCATATCTCGCTACAACCATGAAAAGCATATTGTTTTTGTATAGGCATTGATCACAGCCCGCATACTTTAGTCAGACACTCCAACCGTCATTCGTTACACTCAAATCATAATTAATAACAAGATAAGCGAGTGTCGTACTATGGAAGGAATAGACAAGCTTCTTAAACCTAAATCTATTACTGTTATTGGTGCTTCAGATAACCCTAGTCGCGCAGGAAATGTCGTAATACGTAACCTGCTCTCAGGTTCATTTCATGGCCCAATCATGCCTGTCACACCAAAGTATGATGCTGTCGCTGGCGTACTGGCTTACCCAACGATAGATAGCTTACCTCGTGTCCCCGATCTCGCTATTGTTTGTACCAACGCGCTCCGAAATGTCGATATTATTCGCCAACTCGGCGAGAAAGGCGTGAAAGTCGCTATTGTATTAGCTGCTGGTATGAACGCCATCAACAAAGATGGCGATACGGAAGAAGCCAAGATGTTTAGCATGGCGAAACGCTATGGTATGCGTCTTGTTGGCCCAAATAGCATGGGACTCATTCTGCCTTGGTTAAACCTGAACGCCTCTTTTTCACCTATTGCAGCCAATAAAGGTAACATTGCTTTTATCTCTCAATCTGCCGCTGTATGCACCACAATTCTTGATTGGGCAAAAAACAAAAGCATTGGTTTCTCTACATTTTTATCACTCGGTGACGCCTGTGACATTAATTTCGCTGAATTGCTTGATACCTTATGCCGCGATAGTAAAACTGAAGCTATCTTGCTTTATATTGATTCGGTTAAAGACGCTCGCCGCTTTATGTCAGCAGCACGCGCCGCCGCGCGTAACCGTCGAATTTTGGTTCTTAAGAGCGGTCGAACACAAGCAGGAAGTGCCGCTGCTCACTTACACACAGGGGGAAACCCTGGTTTAGATGCGGTATATGATGCCGCTATCAGACGTTCAGGCATGCTCCGCGTACATAATACGCATGAGCTGTTTGCGGCCGTAGAGACCCTTGCACATTCTGTTCCCCTAAGAGGCGAAAGACTCGCAATTATCACCAATGGCGGTGGGCCAGCAATTATGGCGGTTGACGCACTCTCAGATAGAGGCGGAAAGCTAGCGCAATTGAGTGAAGAAACCACCAGCAAATTATCCAATATATTGCCGTCATGTTGGTCTAAATCAAACCCAATCGATATCATCGGTGATGCCGATATTCACCGCTATGAAGAATCAATAAAAATACTGCTTGATAGCGATGATTTCGATGCATTGCTAATTATGCATTCACCTTCTGCAATCGCACCGGGTCAGGAAGCAGCAAAACGTCTTGTGGAAGTATTGAAAAATCACCCTCGCACTCGCAAGTTCAATATTTTAACCAATTGGGCTGGTGAAGATGAGGCAATTGTTTCTCGATATACGTTCACAGAAGCTGGATTCCCCGCTTATCGTACGCCTGAAAGTGCGGTATCAGCCTTCATGCACCTTGTGGAATACCGTCGAAATCAAAAACAATTAATGGAAACACCCGTCTCATTTGGTGAGATTCAGGCAAATCCTAAACATGTTCATGACGTGCTCAACCATTTATTAGCACAAGGTATTACTCAGTTAGAAACGCATGAAGTTCGCCCTGTTTTAGAAAGCTATGGTTTTAAAACCCTGCCCACATGGATAGCCACCGATCCGGCAGAAGCCGCACATATTGCCGAACAAATTGGTTACCCTGTAGCGGTAAAGCTGAGATCACCCGACATTCACCATAAATCAGAAGTTCATGGCGTTATGTTGCATCTAAGAACAGCAGCTGAAGTGGCAAACAGTGCACAAGCCATTCTTGACCGTGTTTCACTCAATTACCCTGATGCGCGTATTGATGGCCTTTTAGTACAACGGATGGCGAAACGCTCTGGTGCGCAGGAGCTTCGCGTATCGGTTTATAACGATGAAGTTTTTGGCCCAGTCATTTTGATGGGCGAAGATGCCGCAGAATGGAACATTCATAAAGATGCTGCTGTCGCTATCCCACCATTAAACATGGCGTTAGCGCGTTACATGGTGATTAATGCGATTAAAACAGGAAAAATCAAACAACGAAGTCTGCCTGAGCGTATTGATATCCCAGCGTTGTGTAAGCTTCTAGTGAAAATATCGCAGTTAATTATCGATTGCCCAGAAATTAAAACGTTTGATATTCATCCTCTATTAGCGTCTGGCGATGAAATGACGGTCATCGACGCCTCTATGACTATTCGCTCGTTTAAAGGTAACAAACAGCAACGCTTAGCCATCCGCCCTTATCCTAAAGAGTATGAAGAAGAAGTCGCCCTGAAGGATGGTACGCGTATCTTGCTAAGGCCAATTTTGCCAGAAGATGAGCCTAAGCACGCAGATTTTATCTCTCATGTGTCGGTTGATGATCTCTACAAACGCTTTTTCTCTGACGTCGGGGAATTTAATCATGAAGCGCTGGCTAATTTCACACAAATTGATTTTGACCGTGAGATGGCTTTTGTTGCAACCGTTGACGATATTAATTCAAACGGTGATAAAAGTGAGAAGATTATCGGCGTTACACGTGCCCTATCCGATCCTGAAAACATCGACGCTGAGTTTGCGATTCTGGTTCGATCGGATCTAAAAGGTGTTGGTCTCGGGAGTATTCTCATGAATAAAATCATCCGCTATTGCCGTGAGCAAGGCTTACAACGTATTACGGGGATGACCATGCCAGCCAACCGAGGAATGATCATGTTGGCTCAAAAAGTTGGGTTTGAAATAGATATTCAAATGGAGGATGGCGTTGTTGAAATGCTTTTGCCGCTAAAGTGATGATAAGTTAGCATCGCGGCATGTTTTTACATGCCGCGTAATCACTCGAATCTTTCCCTGCGTGATACCACGCACTCTCATACTAAGATTGTGATAATGAACTACCGTCTAACGACTCTTTTCTATTTCTATAAGCCATGTATATACGAGAAATAATCACCATAACAACAATAGAAAAAATTATCCTTGCCCATAAAACCATCATTAAATCGGCCCCTAGCAGCAAAACTAACGCGGTGTCTTCAATGATACTGTGTAGCAAATTAAGTAACAGAACGGTAATTAACGCATCGGCACGAGACAAGTTACCGTTTTTAGTTTCATTGATAATTAGCCCACCGCCATATGAAAGACCTAATGTAATACCAACAACGGCTAAATTTGCGGCATCTTTACTCACCCTTAGCATCTTTAATAAAGGAGTAAGAATCAGCCCCATCAGGTTTTCTATCTTTAGCAACTTCAAAACTCGCAACATACAAAGCAGTATCGCAATAACGACAAAGATACTCATCAAGCTTTCAAGTTGACCGAGGGTCCAATCAAAATAATTGTCATACACTTTACTCTCACCTTGCCACAGTATTTTAGTAACGTGCTGATTTGTTGATGTCGCATCAAAGTAAATTTTTTGCAGCCAAGCAAAGGCAAGCCCTCCAACGACTCTCAAAGATACGATCGCCCATAAGGGAGCACCCGCCTTCTTAGAGATCGTTGACTCCAAAGGTAATCCGTGACAAATAAGAAGCAAACTACTAAGCACCGTAACTTGAGCAACAGTCAGGGTTGCCTCAGTATTGATTAGCACTAAAATTCCCGCATAGAGATTCGTCAGCATCGTTGTCGCCCAAACTAAAGCCATTGAACTCGGTAAGCCTAGTAAAGCCATTAATGGCTCTAATAGATCGCTTAATAGCTCAACACCACCAAGGTTATCCGCAATTTCAATGAGTATAATCATGGGGATCATGACCTTAAATAAAGTCATTGTTGTAGACAGTATATCGATCCCTAACTGTTTAAATTCTTGCAAAAATCGGTTCATTCTAGTCAGCTTATTTCTGTGTTTGAATGCTGCTATGATAGAGTTATCTTAGTTAATAGTATTTTGTATTTAACGTCTAAAGTAACGATTGATTTCTTATCTACTTACCATTAGATTTAAATATTAATAAAAAATAGGGCTTTGAGAAATTTTGAATATTGACCGCATAGATCGTAACATTCTGATGGTTTTACAAAAGAATAATCGAATTCCTAATGTAGAACTTGCAGATGAAGTGGGACTCTCACCACCAGCCTGCCTTAAGCGAGTTAAGCGTCTACGTGAAGAAGGGGCGATTATTGGTGACGTCTCGCTGGTGAACCCAGAGTTAGTCGGAAATATAATAACCTTTATAGTCTCCATCGAAATGGACAGTGACAGAGGGGATATTTACCACAGCTTTCGCTCCTCGATATTAAAATATCCAGAAGTTACCCAGTGTTATCAGATATCTGGGAGTTATGACTTTTTGCTTATCATTCAAGTCACAGGGATTCCTGAGTATGAGAATTTCATCGAAAATTCTTTACGTAAAGACCTAAATATTAGAAAGTTTCATACCTCACTGTCTCTAAGAACGGTTAAATTTACAACTGAGGTGAATCTAGAAAGCATTCCTTTAGATTAAAGCCCCTTTCACGGCACGTGATAGCTATCTCCTCAGTGCCGTGTGTTCTTCCTTACCATTCTTATTATTGCCGCTACACAAATTATTTAGAAAATTGCTTTTTCCACAATGATTCAATGTGTTTTACACACCATGTTTTAGCTTTACCCATTCGGCTACGGTTCCATGCAACCACCAGCTCTAATTCATAAACCGGATCATCACCAATAACGGCTAGTTCACCATTGGCAATAGCTTGCTCGGCAAAGCTAGAAGGTAATGTCGCAATACCTAGGCCAGCTTTCAGCGCAGCAGCTTTACCATTCATAGAGCTCACCGTTAATAATGGCTGATCATCGAGAATATTATGCGTAAGCGGTGGTAAACTTCTTGCTGTATCAGCAACAGCGATACCACGGTATAGTTTTCTTACCGCCGGATCTAATGGGTTATCATGCTGATGAATAGGATGATCAGGATGCGCAACCCACACCGTGTCTAATTTTCCTAGGGGTCTAATTTTGACCTCTGGTGGCGCGACTGCAGGTGCTGGTGCAATTAATATATCGGCGCGATCTTGGGCTAGTGCTTCCCAACATCCCGCCAATATTTCTTCTTGAAAACGTAAACGGGTTTTACTTTGTTTTCCTAACCCTTCAACTAATGGCAAAAGATGTTCAAGTTTTACCAAGCCATCATAAGCAATAGTTAAGTCTAGCTCCCAACCGTGAGCTAATGCACTTGCATCTGAAATCATCTCATCGGCCGCGGTTAGCAATAATCGACCTCTTTCTAATAATAATTGCCCAGCTTTAGTAAATACCGCTTTATGACCTGAACGATCGAAGATCACCAGATCTAAATCTTGTTCTAATTTTTGCACCTGATAACTCAGCGAAGAAGGCGCCCGGCCAAGTTCTTCAGAAGCCGCAGCAAAACTGCCACGACGCTCAATCGCATCAAGAACCAATAATGCTTCAAAAGATAATAATTTATTCACGTATTCCCCAAACCATTAATGCAAACATCCATTTCATTCTATTTGCCACCATACCCCAGCCCTACAACTGCTGCCATGAGTTTATACGTATTTCACATCTACTTTGAAATCCAGACTCTGTTGTACCACCCTTAACAAAAGCATTAATCCAAAAACACTTAGCGAGACGATATGGCTTTTTATTCGATAGGTACACGCCTACTTCCTCTGTTTATTATTGGCTTTAGCGTATTAACTTGTTTGCCTTTTACCGCTCTAGCAAATGAAAAGACCAAGTCTAGCGTTAAAATATCTTTTCTTCCGAGTACCAATGAAAAAGACACTCAGGCAATAGCCTTGATACAGCAATCTCAGACGATCGATATCATTCGCCAATTAAGCCAGTCTATCGTGCAATTTACGCCCCCCGTAAAAATAATCTTTGGTACAGAAGATGGGCCACTGTATGACCCAGAGCTGCATCAAATCCATATTCCTTATTCATTCTGGCACCATGCGACAGAACGATTTACTTCATCGATGCCTGATCGGTCACATAAAACAAGCCAAGATACCCATCTAATTCAACTCAGTGCCCTCGATACATTGCTCCATACACTCCTGCATGAACTTGGCCATGCCTACATCGCAGTAAACAGTATTCCGGTATTAGGTAAAGAAGAAGATGCCGTTGATAGCTTTGCGACCATCGTGTTACTTAACTTCGTTGATAATGGCGATGCTATCGCCATCAGCGCTGCAGATCTTTTTGCGCTTGAAGACGAGGAAATTGAACATTTTGAAAATCTGGATTTCATTGATGAACATAGCCTCGATATACAACGGTTTTATTATACGTTATGCCTTGTATATGGCAGTGATCCTGAAAGTCATCCCCAGTTATTAGATGATATCGAAAAACAATTCAAAACAGAGCAAGAAGACATTTGTATTGAAGAGTTTGAACGCGTATCAACAAACTGGTTTACTTACTTAAATGAACCAAGGGAATAAAATCACGTAAAGATAACTGTAGCACATTCAAATTAAAGAATTTATATTCACAATTGCTTGTATATCCCCCGAGAATTTTCTCACCAAGGTGATATCTTAATCATAAAAATGAATAAAAGGTCGCGATAAACGCCGCCCAAAGTCAGTCCCTTTGATCTAGGTTAATAATCAACACCTTGCGCTAAAATATATTGGTTTAACGCGAATAAGGAACTACGCATAAAATATTACCAATAAGGAATTACTGCATGGAACAGCCTTCTAAGTCGCTCTCTCAAACAATCTCTTACCTTAAACACTGCACTACACAGCTTGTAGTTAACCGTGTAGCGATACCCAGTGAGATAATAAATAAACGTACCAATGAGATCGCATCCATTGAATACCTAGAGCTAGAACAGGCTGGCGAACAAATTGTTCAATTGCAGAAAACGTTATTTAGAGCTCTGCATGCGCTCGATGCAAAGGAACATGAAGACGTTAAAGAATCCCTTATCCACGCGATTAAAATTATAAACAGTGACTTAAATGTCCCTGCAAGCAAACCAACTAAGAAAATAAAGAATGCTCTGAGTGAGCCATCATTAGCTGGATAGGTATTATATTTACCTTTACGCTCCACTCATAACAAGCCAGATTCTAAAAACGATAAGCAATATATCCAACATGGAAACCTAGCCGGATACGAAAGATAACCACGTCCTGTCTGTATCCGGCCTTTTTTACCGCTAACTTTCTTTTTCTGTCTTTACTCGCAGATGTAACTTATCTTTTAACTCAGAACGGTCATGCTTTAATTGGTGCATTTCTTCATCTGCTATGGGTGAGCCTCGTAACTCCAATGTACGGATTTCTTTATCCATTGCATTGTATTGCTTATTTAGATTTTTAAAGGATTCATCACTTTCAACTAAAGCATTAATGGTTTCTTTAAACTCTGGAAAATCATTAAGTAGAGAGTGTTCTTCACCCAACATAGCAGCCTCTTTCATGTACTGAGTTGATAAAAAGTTGTAGATTACCTATTAACCCTTGATAAGGTTAGTCAATGAATAACCACTTTTCAGTATCCCGAAACAAAAAAGGCCAGCAAATGCTGACCTTCTTAATAAAACTACCGTTTCAATGGTTACATCAACCACTTCCACCAAATGAATACCGCTAAGAATCCAAACAAATACGTTAGGCCAACCCAAGACAGTGCTGTCATCGAACGGCTCCACTGTAACGCTTTTGGAAGATCCGTTTTAGCAACCAACTGATAGTTAAGGAGTGCGAAGACTGGCGTTGTCATAAAGGCCAAAATCATCGCAAAGTCTAATAGAGGCATAAGTGCAGAACTAAAGAACAAAATGATCGCCATTGCAGACACACTGATCACTAGCATCCAAGCATTATGGTATTTACGTTGCCCTAGTTCTTTATTTTGAAGTAATAGCTGTGCCTCTGCCATTGCACGCGAATAACCATCGATAACTGTAATCGTACTACCGAAAATACAGAAGAAAGCGACAACAGCAATCAAATAGCGAGACCATTCACCAATCGTCGAAGCATACATGCTGACGAGTTGATGTGAAAAGCCAATGCCCGACGATTTTAGCTCAGTACCATTACCGTGTAATACCAACGCCCCTAAAGACAGAAATACGACAGCTAAAACAGCCGTGCCAATATAGCCAACATTAAAATCGAATAATGCCGATTGTGCCGTCACGTTTTGCTCTTTACGCTGGCTCTTCAGCCACAATGATGTAAGGCATGAAATCTCAATCGGTGCAGGCATCCACCCCATCATGACCACAATAAAGCCAATTGATGCGATAGACCATGCAGATGGCGCATCAAAATCTGCCGCAGCCGCACTGCCATTGCTTGCTGCAATAGTCACGGCGCTCACCGTTGCTACCACCAAAACAGCCATAATGACCTTGGATAGCTTATCTAACGCTTTATAGTGACCCGCAAACAAAATGGCCAAACAAGCAGAAACAACAACACCGGATAAAATAGGAAGTGACAGCGTTACTGGTAGGAAGTAGCCCAATAAACTCGCACTAAATAACAACAGAGCGGCAGTATTTACAATACCCGATATTAAGCTTAAGCCCGTAAACACCCATAAATAGCCGCGCCCCATGCTGTCATAACCTTGAACCAGACTATTTCCCGTTCCCATGGTGTATTGCACCCCGGCACGGAAGAAGGGGTATTTAAGTAAATTCACAACCAGGATAAAAAGCGCAAGTTGCCAACCAAAAATCGCCCCCGCCTTTGTTGATGCCACTAAATGAGAGCCACCAACAGCGGCAGTCGCCATCATGATGCCTGGGCCTAAAGATTTAATTAGCTGGGATAAACGCAGTCTATTTTCGGAATCGGGTTGGATTGAAGCACTGTCTGACATAATCACGTCCTGATGATTGTTATCGTTTTATGTATTTGTTAACCCTTTCTCGCAGTTTTAACATAAAGAATCAACCACCCATTTATTGGCAATCGGAGTTATTAACTTAAAGTTAACGAAAACACAGTCAATGATGTCAATAATAAGTATATCAACAACGTGGTTATCAGGTTAAACCCACAAAAAAAACAATAAAAAAATCACTATATTTCAATGGTTTTTTCAAAGTTCGATATTTTATCCTGCAAAATTCATTATTACACGACAGCTTATAATCATGTGTGCATAACATTGAGCCCCAACAATAAATAGGATTAATTTATGTAACAACTTTAGCAACACCGATTATGCTTATATTAGCGACTCGCTAATTATGCTTATTTTTGTTGTATGTTGAGTTCATGGAAAACACCGAAGAGAACGCTAATAGAACACCATCATCACCACGTCCTCCTTCCCCTCGACGTCGTCGTAAAGTCAGGGTGTTTTTTTATGGGTTTTGTTTTCTAATAGCCTTAATCATCATTCCAGCGATATTGCTTCCCCCTTGGCTAGCAACAAAAGGTATCGAAATTAATGCTATTTCTGGGATCAGCTTAGGCAAACGTATTGTCATTAATGAGCTTGCGATATCAATTAACAGCTATACCATTACAATGAAGCAGTTGGTACTAGAGCATTTCGTTGATGATGAAAGCGCCATTTCTGATGCCTCTTGGCGCTTAACGTCAGAACATACAAAAGTTCGGCTTGCACCATCGCTTCGACAAGTCACGCGCCAGCAAGGCGTTACAATGAGCGACATTGATTTATACGATGTCACGTTCAACTTAACCGATCTCTCCCCCCCCTATGTTTTCAGCGCCAATGCTCGGTTGGCCTCGATGCATCTAAAGGGAAAAAGTGCTCAGCCTATTCAGCAACGGGTACATGACCTCAACCTTGTGTTAACGACGGAACCTTTTGTCACATTAACAGGTGACTTTAATACGGCACACCTTACAGCCCTGCACCCAGCTGATGTTCATACTCATCAATACCCTATTGATATCAATAAAACGCACTTTTCAATTAGCTGGCAACCATACAACACACCCCTTAGCGTGCATATCGACAGTTTGAAGCCACAATGGCCATCAACAACACACCAATTTCAACAACATGGCGAAAATATTACGTTTCGAGCTGATCTTAGCCAACTCACCACGACGATAAAGCTCACAGCAGACACCCTAGCCATTGACCAACCAGCAAGTCTCCCCGAGTTCATTGAAAAACCAGACGATGAGCACGATGGCATCCATTTAGGTAGGGCAATAGCAAGTCTTGCCCAGCTGCCATTACAAAAGGTAAAAATTAAACAATTCAGTTATGGTGAATTAATCATTCGATCACGATTAGTGCTAGAGACACCCAGAGAACGAATGAATAAACCGAATAAAAAAGCTAAGTTGCACTTAAAAGGCCAGGCTCTTGGGCCTGACCCTTATAATATTGATGTACTGGTAAAGCATACTGGCAATCTTGACGCTCGCTTTTCTGGCACTATCTCGGGACCAAAAGGTAACAGCCTTGATTGCCAAGCCGATGTTAACTTCTCAAGCCCCTTACCCAAAAAACTGAACTGCAGCGCAAACTTCAAACACACCCAAGATTTCACTAACAAATTAAAGTTGTTTGATATGCCTCATGCGGCCTTAAATAAACCCATAGAATTGATTGCAACTCAAACCAGCCTTCAACTCGCACCACCTCGCAAAAAAACTCAGACCGCTGACACCGATACGATAGCGCCTCAATCCTCTTACTATCAATACCAAGATGTATTAAGCACTCATTACCGTATCCAGATTGTTTTACCCGAGAGTATTAATGTCAATTTGAACCAATATGCTTTTCAGCACCCAGCACTGAATACGGCAACACAATTAGAGCGGCGCGTCTCTTCAGTTGCTCTTCGTACCGATGGTACGCTCACATTAAATGCTATTTATGAAAATGACCAAGTTCGTTTAAGTCTTGATGAAAAAACAACCTCAACCAATAAGCCAGAGGTACTGTCTTTCTCTAACCAAGAAATTGATAGCCAATTTACAACGAAGATTTCAACGCTCAACTGTCAAATACCGTTTAGCTTAAAAGTAAAAAAACGAAATCCACAAAAAGACGCTGCCCCCCCCCAAGAAAAGTTACAATGTCACTCAAAGCTGCATATTGAGAGTGCGATTGGCACACTATTTCCTTCGCCAGAAATCGCCTTAAACAATATTACAGCACAGAGTGCTATTGCCATTCATTGGACTGCTAACACGCTTGATGCCGAGCTTAACCAATCACAGGTGAATGTAGAAACCGTACAAATGTATTTAGGAGGCACTTGGGTCGAAGCTAAAGCCGATAAAGTGCAACTTATTGCCGAACGTATCAATGTCACACAACGATTTGCTAACAATACCCCCCAAAATCTAACCGTGAAAATTCAAGATAAACCTTTATCTATTACCGCAAATATCTCGGCACAACAACTGATCACTGATAGTAAAACTGAATCAACACGCCGACAGTCAAAGAACAAAAAAAATACCCAACAAAATAAGAACCAGCTTCCTGTACAAAAATACCAAAGTAAAGTAATAGCCACATTGTCAAACAGTACATTATCGAGCCTGTTTAGTGACAAACAGGCACCGCAAACAGTGTCAAATTTCCAGCTAAGTAGCGATTATCATATTGGGGTTAACATAACTCAAAATGCCCAGCCACTGCCTTCAATGTTTGCGAGCGGCGCTTTGACGTACCTTAACGACAATATCGTTATTGACGGCAACACAACGAATAACAAAAAGGTTCGCTTATTACCGTTTAAAGTTCGCTACAATATCAAATCTCAAGAGGCGGATATAACGCTACACCGTAACGACATTGTCTTTACCTCTAAAAAAACGCTGAAAAAGTACTTTTTACCTCGTCTACCAACGACCTATGATTTGAACAGCGGAACCGTTAGTTTTGATGCCAAGTTTTCACGCCGGAATAATCAATGGACAGGTAAGGTTGGCGTTTTCACTGACGGGTTAAGTGGCTATGTTAATAATATTCATTTTGCCGATGTCAATATTGCCTTAACATCACAAATAACCCCGCTCGGTATTCGATCTATCCACCCTATCAGCATTCATGCTGGCTATTTACATGCAGGCGTATTGCTTGAGAATCTCTTCGCCATTCTCGAGTTTGATACACAAGCATCACGTTACAGATTACGTCGAGCAAATGCATACAGCTTGGGCGGTTCTATAAGCATTCATGACGTTCAAAGCAATAGCCTACGTCATATCCCAACAACACCTATTATCATTCATGGTTTAGATTTAACCGAACTTATAGAAAGTATTGATTTAAAAGATATTGAAGCCACGGGAACGTTAGATGGCACACTACCTTTGGCCTTTAGCGATGGCCTTCCCGTGGTGACAAATGGCACACTTCACGCTCGTTATCCCGGGGGGATCTTAAAATACAAAGAAGGCTCAAAAATCGACCAAAATATCGAAGCCGCCGGTGAAAATAGCCTTGCAATGATTAGTCGGATTCTCAAAAATTATAACTACCACTCATTATCGGTTGATCTAGACTATTCTAAAGAAGGTCAACTCAATATGAGTTCTCGATTTAAAGGGCATAATCCTGACTTTTTAAAAGGACAGCCCATTAACTTGAACCTCAATATTGAAGATGATATTCCAGCATTACTAAAGACACTCAGTGTCATCAATTCTTCGAAGCTGGAAAGTATGTTTTTAAAGCAGCTTGGTATAGATGAGTAGCATTTTGCGCTTGCGGTTTTAATAGGGTTGTAGCTAATGGATATTCAACTTAAGCTTTTCTATATACCGATTCTCTTAGCATTATTTAGCATGTTAATGGTATCTTCATTGTCTGGTTGTACACCAACAGTACAAGTTGCCGCTTCAGACAAACCCATTGAAGTTAATTTAAATGTAAAAATTGAGCATGAAATCCGGATTAAAGTTGATAAGGAAATTGATGACTTATTCAGTGATGACGATGTATTCTAATCAGGCAGGGAGCATGCCATGAAGAATTTACTGATCTTTTTTATTCCCATTTTAATATCATTCAACGCGTTTGCGTTAGATTTGCAACAAGCCAAAGATCAAGGGTTAGTCGGAGAGACAAACTCTGGATTTATTGCGCCAGTGACATCTCGACCATCACAAGAAGTTAAGCAACTAGTATCGACTGTTAACAACCGACGCAAAGAACGGTTTAAGAAAATTGCAGTATCCCATGGTTTATCACCGCGTGAAGTTGGTCAAATTGCACATAAAAAAGCAGTCGAAAAAACTGATCCTGGACACTACTACCAAAATGCCTCTGGGAAATGGGTTCAAAAGTAACGCGTTCAATTAAATTTAACCCTAGTATCAAAAGTTTTAAATTTCACGAACTATCCATTCCTCGTATACTCGCACGACATTAATGTCGTCTATCGAACTTTCATGTCACAACTATATAATACGTTTTCTAGATGCACTAAATCAGACTATCTGTTTATTGCTGTTGCACTGCTTTGCCTGCTGCCTTTTATTAGCTCCCCCATCGCTCTCATACTGGGATTCACCCTAGCAACATTAGGTCTTGTACCAACACAATTTAATCTTGCTGCTTTAACCAAAAAATTATTGTCTTATTCTATTATTGGCCTTGGTTTTGGTATTCACCTTGATCAGGCCGTTGCAGCAAGCCAACAAGGCTTTGGCCTAATTGTTGGGTCTATTTTCTTTACCTTAGTACTCGGTTTTGCTCTAACAAAACTGCTACGACTGGATAAAAAAACGGGTCACCTCATTGCTTCAGGAACTGCCATTTGTGGTGGCAGTGCCATTGCAGCTGTCGCTCCAGCCATTAATGCACGAGACGATCAAACCTCGCTAGCACTCGCCACTGTTTTTGTGCTCAATGCCATTGCACTGTTCATTTTTCCCGTTATCGGTCACGCATTAGAAATGAGCCAACATGCATTTGGTACATGGGCAGCTATCGCCATTCACGACACCTCATCAGTTGTCGGTGCTGCTGGTGCTTATGGTGATGAAGCACTTAAAACCGCGACAACATTAAAACTGGCCCGGGCGCTTTGGATCATCCCTCTTGCTTTACTCAGTGCACTTCTATTTAAGGGCGACAGAAAGAAAATCAGTATTCCATACTTTATTCTATTCTATTGCCTAGCTATTTTGGTTGCATATGCGTTACCCGATTTTCAATCGATATACCAACAAATATTCACGTTTTCTAAGCGAATGCTGGTTGTTTGTCTGTTTTTGATTGGTTCCGGAATAACGGTTCAAAAACTAAGAACGGCAGGCCTTCAGCCTCTGCTGCTTGGTATCATATTATGGATGTGTATTGGCGGAGGATCACTCGCCTATATCCAACTCGCGATATAATCTTTAGCGATAAAATTAACGGTAAGATTGACGCTACGGTGTAACGTCAATCTTGTCGGATTTACTCAGCGCTTGAGTATTATGCCGCTCTCGTGATTTCAGCGTCCCTTCTTTTGCCTTTTTGACCCCAATTCGCAACACAATAAAAAAAGCCGCTAGGTGAAGCAATGCGCTTGTTAAGCCTGTTGTTATTAAAGAAAAACCAAGCAACCCAATAACAACACCTATCCATTTGAACATCATCGTAAACGCCACTCTCTTAAACTCTATTTCTAATGATTAAGTAGCAGTATTAACGATATGGATATAATCAGAAATTCGCTTTCACTCTATGACAGAGAGATTGGTTATATGGCTTTTACTCATAACCATACTTTTTCACAAACATCATATAAGCGGCCAATGTATCATCTTGCATCAATAGGTCTGTTGGTTCAGCAGTTGAAATTGTTTCAATCGATTTTTTCAAACTAGAAATAGTGCCATGTAATTTCTGATTTAGCCCCGGTGTAGACCAAGGATCATTTTCGCTCGCCAGTAGCAACACGGGGCCTTCATAGCCAGAGAGTGATTGATAAATATCTAAAGATTGCAGCTCATCAGCAATGTTGTTGTACTTTTTCCACCGGTTCCACCACGGCTGCTGCTCAATGGCCTCTTCAAAATTCGTTATAACACCTTCTACAACGATAGCATTCATATCATATCGAGAGGCGATGTCTGAAACCCAGAAATTACTCATCGCTGTACCATGTACAATCAAGAAATCATGAGGATGCGCTTGCCTAACCTGATCATAAACGTTGTCCGCATCGACTTTTAGCCGTTGGAGTGACGGCCATTCACCATGGCTATCTAACCCTCGATTATTAATGGCAATGACATTCAACCCTAAAAAAGCAAACTGTCCAAGAATATCTGCCTTGCTTAAGCCTTCTTGATAAGGTGCACCGCCAAAATACAACACGGTATTTTCACTGCCATGAACTGATAGCCGAAGCCCTTTCACCACTAGTCCATCATCATGTGTTACGGTCATTGTCTTTATCGTATGCTTGCTGGGTTGGAACCAATTAGCCTGCTGATATTGTTCAAGGTTAAGTGGCTCACGTACTTTATACGCGAGTAATGCCTCTTTTTGCAGCGTCGATGTACACCCAGCAAGCACCGTAAACAATAAGAGAAATGAAAAAGGAAATAGCCGCATTTTTTGAAATATATGGAACGTGGAATTCATACCGATCACTTTATAAATATCTTACCCTGATGATCAATACATAACCCAAACCGCAATTAAAAAGCACGAGTGATTTATTATTTATTCGAGTCATAACAATAAATTACCCCCGAAGTTACATCACGTTCAGCCGCTAACACTTTGCAACTTGCAGCTCATCCAAACGCGTTGTCCAGCGGTTAGAACGAAAAGCCTGCCGCATATGCCAATTCGTTGAACCAATAACAGAGGCTGGTTTAATGCCATTTTTAAATCGAGCATTCATTTGGTCGGTTATCGCCATTAGATCCCTTCGTTTCATTTCCGCCAAAGCGCTGGTATCAAACATATCGAACTGAAATTGATCATTCTTTGCATCTGTAAGCTCATCAAGGATCACCCCTATTTTCTGGTATTCATAACCAGGTCGATACATTTGACCCAGCTGCTCCAAAGCTGAAGACAAAAATTTATAGGTATCTTGACTCGGGCACATCAGTACTCGCGCACTACTTTTATTATGTTGAGGTAAATCTTTGTAGCGGTTGGTACGCAAGAATATTCCAACAACACCGGCCTGACTGCTTTGTTTCCGTAACTTTTCTCCGGCTCTTTGACAATGAAAAGCTAACGCAGCTTTCAGATCATCAAGATCACTAATTCCTACACCAAAGCTACGGCTTGATAAAATCTGCTTACGCCTTTCATCAATGTCACCGGGGCTAATACAAGCAATACCTTGTAATTCCAATACCGTACGAGCCAGACCCACATTCCATAACCGCCGCATATCCGCTGGATCTTTTTCAGCTAATTGAAGCGCATTCGTCACGCCAGAAGTTCGTAGGCGCGTTGCGGTTCGTGCACCAACCCCCCAAATATCTTGTATATCGGTTCGCGCCAACAACCAGTTACGCCGATGATCAGAATCTATTTGAATAACGCCCTTCACTTTAGACTCATACTGTTTTGCAGCCTGATTGCCAAGCTTAGCCAGTGTCGGCGTCGGCCCAATACCAACCCGCACAGGCAATCCTAGGTGTCGCTCAATGGTGTCACGTATTTCATGGCCATATTGCGTAAGTCCGTCAAGCTTAAAGCCATCTAAACGAACAAATGCTTCATCGATTGAATATTGTTCAACATGTGGCGAAAAACGATGAAGCTCTTCGATAAATCGCCGGCTCATATCAGCATAAAGCGTATAATTAGAGCTTCTTACCTCAACGCCCATCCTCCTTGCTTCACGTTCAATTTTGAACCATGGTGCACCACGCTGAATACCCAACGCTTTCGCTTCTGATGACAGTGCCACACAGCAGCCATCATTATTACTCAGCACCACGACAGGCTTATTAACGAGTTTCGGGTCAAAAAGCTGCTCACAAGAACAATAGAAACTCTTCGCATCCACCAGCGCCCAGACTTGATCACGGTATCCTGACAATGAAGCCATTATCTTTACTCCAGCAGGTTATGAATATTGCGCGTTACCACCCCGAATATCTCTGAATCTTCAGGCATAGGAAAAGGCTTAAAGCTCGGATTTTCTGCCACCAACCACCATGATTCATCATGCCGAACGAGCCGTTTACACGTAAATTCATCATAAATTCTGACAATAACTATCCGTCCAGGCACCACTGGTTCTGCTCTGTCTACCACTAATAAATCACCATCGTAAATTCCAGCCCCAACCATAGACTCACCAGAAGCTCGCAACAAAAACGTCGCATTCGGGTTTCTGATCAAGTAACTGTCGAGATCGAGATCCTCTTGATGTCCATCAGCCGGTGAAGGAAAGCCACACGCTACAGACTCAATAAATAAAGGAACTGCATTCATTATTCAGCACCACACAACACTGTACATATATACAGTTTAATCAAAAAGCAGCACTATAGTCACGATTCATCTCGACCTTTTGTCTGCAATTGAACATTCAGTAAGCAATTTATTAAAAATACAGTGTCTCAGAGGACATTATCGCTATAATCAAAAACTTAGATGAAGGGAAAAGAATCGAGGAAAAACAATGTCCACTAGCAACCAACTCTTATTATTTTTGGATGTTGTACAGCAAGGCTCATTCACCAAAGCAGCAACACTTCACGACATGGATAACTCTTCATTGTCGAAGCAAATCAAAAAATTAGAATCGACACTCGGTGTACAATTACTCAATCGCTCTACCCGATCGTTTTCTCTGACCTCTGCCGGGGAAGAAATTTTCGAACAATCACAAGTTTTGCATGACACACTGAATCAAATCCAAAACATTGCAGATTCTTATCAATCAGAGCCAAAAGGGATCTTGCGGATCACTTCTCCCATCTATTTTGGCCAACAGTACCTGCAGCCTATTTTATCTCGATTCATGAAAACCTACCCCAACGTAAAGGTGACATTGTCACTAGATGATAAAGTAGCAGATATTATATCCGACCATTTTGACTTGGCTTTTAGGCTTGGCAAACTCAGAGAGTCGAACTTAATCGCAAAAAAAATAGCCGACACCCACTTTGCTCTTATCGCGTCAACGTCGTTTATCGATCAACATGGAAACCCAGAAACACCGGAAGATCTCATTGCTCTACCCGCAGTTATTTATGGAAACGGTAATGTCACACTGAATCAACTCAACATAAGTGAAACCCCAAACAGCCAAAAGTTTAAAGATTTTAAAATGGTAGGTAATTATAAAGTCAGTGATGTCAGAACCATGATCGGCGCAGTTAAAGATGGGCTTGGGTACGCCATGGTTGACCTATCTAACTTAGAACAACCTATCGATGAACTCGATATGGTACAACTTCTTCCTGACTATACCATTTCAACAATGGACACCGCGATTTACGCCGTTTATCCACATAGAAAGCAAACCATGCTAGTCAAAGAGTTTATTAAGGCAGTACAAGAGCACGTCGGTACGCCTCCACGCTGGGAAAAGAACGTTCCTAATCTCAAGCGCTAACGTATATCAAGGCGAGACAATGGATAACAAAAAGGCGAACTGCATAACAGTCCGCCTTTATAGCTACACCTAAGAACACCGAAGTATGCCTAAGTATTTAATTGTTAATATTTACCAGCCTACTCGCTGGGCATAGCAAATTTATCAACAATAAATGTATTCACGTTATTGGTGGATGCTAAACGGATCGCCTTTACTTCTGCATACTCAGGATCATCATGCCAAGCCTGCGCAGCGTCACGACTTGGAAATTGAATTATTACTTTCATTTCAGCTTTATCGCCACTGGGTTGAATACCATCATTGGTCGCAACAATAAGCTCCCCGCCGTGTTTCGCAATCGTACGTCCTGTTATGTGATTCGAGCCTGGGTTGTACTGTGCGTATAACTCTGCGTCAGTAATGTCATAAGTTACAATAAGAAAAGCTGTCATTTATATATCCTATGTTAGTTAAAAGCCATTCGCCTGCTTGAAACCTTCAAGCACAATTTTACCCTTGGCTTTTTGTGTTTCTAATAATTGATGTGCCTTACGTAAATTCTCGGCGTTAATCATGCCAAAATGATCACCGACAGTGGTTTTTAATCGACCTGCATCAATTAAAGCAGCAACATCATTCAATAGATCATGCTGAGCTTGCATATCTTCTGTTTGAAAAATTGAACGTGTGAACATCAATTCCCAATGAATAGACACCGACTTTGTTTTAAAAGGCATAATGTCTAATTTTTCTGGGTCATCGATAAGTGAAAATTTACCCTGCGGTTTAATCACTTTTTCAATATCAACAAGGTGCTGGTCAGTATTATTCAGGCTGACAACATAATCTACTTCAGGCAATTGCTTATCTGCAAACTCTTCGCTCAATGGGTTTCGGTGATTAATAATATGGTCGGCCCCCAAATCCTCTAACCATGAAATCGTTTCAGGGCGAGATGCTGTCGCAATAACGTCAAGCTTGGTCAATTGTTTAAGCAGTTGAACCATGATTGAACCAACCCCTCCAGCCGCGCCAATCACTAAAATACGCTTACTCGCATCGTTTTTTTTAACCTGTAAACGGTCAAACAACAACTCCCAAGCGGTTATCGTTGTGAGTGGCAATGCAGCCGCTTCACTGAATGATAAAGAATTTGGCATATGCCCAACAATACGCTCATCAACCAATTGAAACTGTGAATTACTCCCTGAGCGAGTAATGTCACCGGCATACCATACTTTATCGCCAGGCTTAAATAATGAGACATTTTCGCCTACCGATTTCACGATACCAGCAGCATCGAACCCGAGAACTTTCCACTCACCTTCAGCGGGTGACATACCTTGCCGAACTTTATAATCTACAGGGTTTACAGAAATGGCTTTAACTTCAACTAACACATCACGGCCAGTTGCCGTTGGCATTTCTAGTTCTATATCTTGTAGTGATAATTCATTTGATACAGGAAGGTTTTGTTGATAACCAATTGCTTTCATGATTTGCCTCACACCGTTAATGACGTTGAACTGCGCTTCGCTAAGAATCGTGTCGATGAGGCTTATACTGCAGGGTTTCAGGCTATTGAAAAAGAGCCAGAAAAGCCAATCATTATGGAATAATTAATCCATAATGATTGGGGCATTTGGGATTTAATACCAATCTGGATAAGTAATTGATCTACTTTTCAGCAAAGGCTGCATTAAGCTCGTCGGCTAAACGGTAGCCTGCCTGAGATAAACGCTGCTTCACGTACTTAGTACCTTGGCTATAATGTGCCTCTGATGGTGTGCTATCAATTTCGACGCTATAACCAAAGTCAGCCAGCTGATAACTTTCTTCAAGCCATAATTCAACATTGGCAGTTTCCCCTAGGTCAAACGACTCTTTCGGGTTTATTGCTTGTAACTGTTTCGCTAGTTCATGAATGTTATACGGCGTGTCTAAAAAGCCCATACCGCTATCCCATAAATGATGAAGATCTTTTTGTGGAATATTTAACGTATGCTTGTTTGCGCCAAGATCAGTCACACACTCGGTTTTACTTAAACTCTGAGAAATAGAGTGCATTGGCTGATGGGAATCACCCGCGACATGACTCATAAACATTAAACTCGCCGCTTGAGGGTTTTGTTTAAAGTCTTCATATAAGTAATTTGCAACAAGCTTAATATTCGGAATATGTACAAAATCACACTGGCTAGTTGCTGGGTATGCTTGATTGATATAATGCCAAGCACCTGTTGTTTTCTCATCCCACTGATTCAGCGTCGCTGGAATAGACTCATCCATTGACTGCCAAACATCAACAGCTGGAACTTTACGAATTAAATCAGGCACCATTGCCAGCTTGGCAAATTGGCTAGCCCCTTCAAAGCTGTCCATTTTGTCTTGAATATCTTTGGGTAACGACAAATAAGCCTTGCTTGCTAACGCATCAACTTGCTTTTGAGCCGTTGAGTTAAGGTTCTGGTATGCAATCTCAGCGACCGTCACATGACCTTGGTAATTCCACGCATGAGCTGCACTAGGCAGCAACATCAATGCCGCAACAGCCGATACAACAATATTTTTCTTGCTCACAATTATCTCATTTACATTTTGTTACAGAGTGGCGTAATTAGGCATTCCGAAATCTATTTCGTCAAATAGAACCGTGAAAAAAAACGATTATTCATTCACGCACTCGCATGTCTGACTACATCGCATGCAATATTCCCTATACAAATAAAATAGAGCCAAGCAGTACGAACCTACTAGAGCACGTATATCATTCTTTTTCATAGTGTATCCATTTATTAAAACGATGAAATTTCGAACAAAAATTGCTGCGATAACCAGCAAACAGATCGCTATAAGGTATTTAGCTGCATCAATAACTTACCCATATTGATAAACTTGCCGCTTATACCTATTAAAGAATTTCAACCAATCTTAAACGGACTTTTGGGAGATATTTAGTGCAAAAGATATTTGCTTTTCTGGCTGCTCTACTATTAGCCGGTTGTTCAACAACAGAAAACACACATACACAAAGTGAATGTATTGGCGCAATGACGTCAGAGCAAGCCTATGGCCACCTGAACCCTGATCGTTTTACCATTCAAGTACTAGCGCTCACCGAAGAGCGACAAGTGGATGTGAAAAACTACATTCATCATATTGAAGGCCAACAGCCAATTTGGGTTAACTGGAAAAAAAGTCAGGGTTACCGCTGGTATGCCGTGATATACGGTGATTTCGAGACTAAAGACGAAGCGAGAGCCGTTATTGAAAAGCTACCGAATGCGGTTCGCCAACAAGGGCCTTTTGTTCGTAGTTTTGCTGATGTACAAAGTGACAAACAAACAGACGTATTCCGCCTTCGTTAACCTCTCTACAAACACAAAAACCCCTGATTGTGAACACAATCAGGGGTTTTCCTTTCTATTGTTATGTCATCACCACAGCTTCTTGATCAACACTTGGGGCTTCAACTTGCTCAAGCTTTTTCAGGTGGCGCATTAGAATAATAACCAGCATAACGCCTGTTGCCGCTAAACCAATCGCGAGTCCAGCCCAAACACCTTCAAGTCCCATAAACTTCATGAGAAGCCATGCTGAAGGGAAACCAATTAGCCAGTAACCTATAACCGTTGAGATAGTCGGTGCCACAACCACTTTCATACCACGAAGAATACTAATAGCCGCTAGCTGCCATGCATCAACCACGAAGCACATTGCCACCATAATCATGACACTCGGCAACGCTGTTACTAACTCTGATGCTAACGCATCCCCTTCGATACTAAAGACCTGAGTCAAAAACTCGGGCCATGCACTCAGCATCACGCCAATCACGGCACTGGTCGATGTCACCATAATTAAACCTAGCTTAGCATACCGTTTAACAAGGCCGATCTCGTTACGCCCAAAATGCTGACTGACTAAAATAGAGGCCGCCTGAGAAAAACCAAACGCTATATTCCATGATAAATTCAAACATTGCATCGCAATTTGATGGATAGCTAAAGAGACAGCGCCTAACGTACCAGCCAGTAAGACGGCACCAGAAAACAAGGTATGTTCAAGCATGGTGGCAATCATAATCGGCACACCGATACCCAAAAGTGGAACCATTGTACCTAGCTTGTACTCATGTAACTGTTTAAACGGGTTATAAATACGATACTTATCCCGTGTAAATACCCAGTAAGCATAACCAACCATAATAATAGAAGCAGCAAGAGAAGTGCCGTACCCTAAACCAGCCAGCCCCATATCCCAATGGAAGGCAAACAAATAGCTCAATGGTACATTCAACACAACGGTTGCCAACGACATCACCATGACTGAACGAGTATCACCAAATGCACTGACTAAACTACGCAAGACCAACAACATTAAAGTTGGAAACATCGACCATTTTAAAGCGTCCATATAGACCATGGCGAGTACAACAGCTTCTGGATCTTGATTAGCAACTAGCAAAAAGTCATGCATCAAGAAGAAAACAGGCTGTAATGCCACCGTTAAAATTAACGCCAGTAAAATCCCCCCTTTAAGTGATGAGCGAACCTCAGCATCACCTTCTTCAGGGTGGTTTATTTTCTTACCATAAGCGATAGCAATTAAGTTGGCTACGCAACCAACGGTACTTCCAGCAAGAATAAAGACGATTGAATAAACCGTAGCCCCTAGCCCACCTCCAGCGATAGAGAGGATACTTAACTGAGCCATCATCCAAACATCAGTAAACATCAGTAATTGGGCTACCAACTGAGAAACTATCAGCGGAACAGCCAAATAGATCAACTTCTTCATTTTTATTCCTATAAATCAGCCAGTTACATCGAGGGAAATCAAACCATTGAGAGAGTCAACTAGGCTGAGTAAACATTCAGATGAGTGCTGCGAGATAATCAATAACTTATAGCGCTAATTTATTGCGAATTGAATTGTGATTCAAACGACATTTATAGTACCTTGGCATTCATAAAACTCATGCTAAAGTCGATTACATAGTATTCAGGAAAGGTAAATTCATGAGAAAAAGGCATGCACTTCTTCCCACTTCATTTAATGGAATGAAAGTTTTTGAGTCAGCAGCTCGGCACTTAAGTTTTACCTCGGCTGCTGAAGAACTGAATGTCACGCAAAGTGCCGTAAGCAGACAGATCCGTCAACTTGAGCAACACTTTGATTTTCAGTTGTTTAACCGCCTTCACCGTGCGCTAGAACTAACACCTCAAGGTAAAGAGATTGCACAACTGCTCACACGCCAATACAGCGAGCTAAATCACACCGTTCAGCAGCTAAAAGCCCAAGAAAGCAGCACACTGAGGGTAAGGGTCGCGATGAGTTTTGCCGTTCGCTGGCTGATCCCACGTTTACATTCCTTTAAGGCACGCTACCCAGAGTTAGATATCGTGCTATCTTCAAGCATGAGCTTAAACAGCGAAGAAGTACGATTAGAAGATGACGATTTCGATATCGCCATTTATAACATGCTCGTGGATCCGTACAAACGGACTAAAGATCACTTTATCCGCAAAGAGTACCTTGCTCCTGTCTATTCGGAGCATCTAACAGAACATGCGAGCAAACCTTTAACGGTTGAGGAGCTGCTGAGTTATCCACGACTACATCCAACCGCCGACAAAGCAGATTGGCATGTATGGCTCAAGCAATATGGTATACAGCAACACACCAAGAAAAGTACAACGGGCAGCCAACCTGAAATAATCTTTAATACCTTAGATATGGCACTAACATCGTGTATGGCAGGACAAGGTGTCACTATCACTGACTTAATGCTTGTGGTGCATGAACTAAAGCAAAGCTATTTAAAGCTGCCTGAGTCCGCCATCATTCTTTCGACAAGTCCTTGGGAGTACTATTACCAAACGGCAACAGAAAGTGACGCGGTCACGAGCTTTGTGTCGTGGTTAATGGAAGAGCAACTAGAAGATCAAAGCCAGCTCTTTGCTATGGCAAAAGAGCATGGCTGGCAAATAAAAGAATAACCTTGCTGAACTTAAAGGGACTCGATTAACTCTGGCAGTATTTCAAATAGGTCACCCACCAACCTGTAATCTGCTATCTGAAAAATAGGGGCATCGGGATCACTATTAATGGCAACAATGACTTTCGAGTCTTTCATACCAGCCAAATGCTGAATCGCGCCTGATATACCAACAGCAATGTATAGCTCTGGGGCGACGATTTTACCTGTTTGACCAACTTGCATATCGTTAGATACAAAGCCAGCATCAACCGCCGCTCGCGATGCGCCAACCGCCCCACCAAGTTTATCGGCCAATTGTTCAATCAAGGCAAAACTTTCTTTATTCGATAATCCGCGTCCACCAGATACAACAACGCGAGCAGCCGTTAGCTCAGGGCGTTCACTTTGCACTTGCTCAAGTCCAACAAACCTCGTGTATTCATTAATAATAACCTGTTCAATACTAACAACCTTGGCACTATTGGAGCCACTCGTGGTGGATACCGCTGAAAACGAGGATGAACGCACCGTTATTAGCTTTATTGCATCTAACGATTGTACTCGTGCTAAGGCATTACCAGCATAGATTGGACGAACAACAATATCGTCACTTTCAATCAAAATGACATCAGATAATAAGCCAACATCAAGCAAAGCGGCTACACGCGGTAAAAGATTCTTCCCAAACGTCGTCGCTGGCGTAAGGATATGGCTATAAGACGACGCAAGCTCTGCAACCAGATCTGATTCATTCTCAGCCAACTGGTGCTGGTAACACGAATGATCAGCAACCAATACACTGATAACCCCTTCAGCCTTTGCCACGGACTGTACAACCTCGTCGCACTGATACCCCATCACAAGCACATCAATAGGAGCCCCAATCGCTTTTGCCGCCCCAATCGTTTTTAGTGTCTCGGTCGCTAAGCGTTGATTATCATGCTCAGCAATAATTAATGTCTTCATTCGATCACCTTCGCTTGATTTCTCAGTTTATCTACAAGCTCACTCACTGAATTAACTTGTATACCCGCCTCTCGCACTGGCGGTGGCATCACAGACAAAACCTGCTGGTGGGCTCTTAAGTTGACCCCGAGATCTATCAATGGGATGACATCAAGCGGCTTTTTTTTAGCTTTCATGATATTAGGCAAAGAAGCATAACGAGGTTCATTCAAGCGAAGATCGGTACTAATAACGGCTGGAAATGACAAAGCGATGGTTTCTAATCCACCATCGACTTCTTTAGTAACAGTGACAACGTCACTATCAATACCTATCGAAGAGGCGAAAGTCGCCAACGAGCAATGCATTAAAGCAGACAACATTTGTGGCACTTGGTTGTTATCGGAGTCAATCGACTGCTTACCGAGCATCACCAGCTTAGGCTGTTCTTTTTCAACCAAGGCATTCAGTAACTTTGCAACCATTAATGGTTCCAGCTCGCTATCACCCTCAATATGAATCGCCTTATCGGCCCCTAAGGCTAGCGCTGTTCGTAGCTGCTCATGACAAGATGAATCGCCAATTGAAACAACAACAACCTCATCAGCATGGCCCGCCTCTTTAAGTCGAACAGCTTCTTCTACGGCAATTTCACAAAATGGGTTCATTGCCATTTTGACATTACTTTTCTCTACACCAGAGCCGTCAGATTTAACCCTGACTTTGACATAAGGATCGATAACACGTTTAACTGCGACAAGTACCTTCACAAGCATTTCCTTTTAAAAAGACACGCTGACAATAGTGATATCAAACGAGCGGAACTCATTAAAACAAAACGTATAACAATCTAGGTAAGACGGCATATAAATGATGCCAAAGCGAAAATCACGAGCTTATAATTATTGGTATGAGTATTGAGTAATGTCAGCTTGTGTCTGAAATTTGCAGCATACTTTCAGCCTAGCTGAGTTTACGTTTACGTCAACTGGACTATATTAATACCAAACACAGCATAAAACTTGTGAAGCGATAAAGGGCATTTAAATGCATTCAGAGCAAGCAAGAGAAAGCATGAATTATGATGTTGTCATTGTTGGCGCAGGCCCCGCAGGGCTATCGACGGCTTGCCGACTTATGCAACTGGCCAATGAGCATGATAAAAAACTCTCAGTGTGTGTCGTTGAAAAAGGCGCTGAGGTCGGGGCACATATTCTCTCTGGGGCCATATTTGAACATAAGGCTCTCGATGAATTATTCCCTGATTGGGAAAGAATGGGCGCTCCGCTGCACACTGTTGTTTCGGAAGATAAGTTTTGTTACCTAACGAACCACCTTAATTACCTTAATCTAACCGACGCCCCCTTACCTGATAGTATGCAAAATGTAGGCAATTTTGCGATAAGCCTCGGCCAGCTCTGTCGTTGGTTAGCACAGCAAGCTGAACAACTTGGCGTTGAAATTTATTCAGGTTTTGCTGCCGCTGAAGTACTGTATACCCCGCAAAAACAAGTCTGTGGCATTGCAACCAATGACATGGGTAGAGATAAAAACGGTGAACCCAAACCCAACTTTGAGCCGGGGATCAACCTTTACGCTAAATACACTATTTTCGCCGAAGGTGCTCGCGGCCACCTTGGTAAACAACTGATCAGTGCCTTCCACTTAGATCATGGGAAGCAGCCTCAACACTATGCTTTAGGATTTAAAGAACTCTGGGATATTCCCAAAGAACAACATCAACCGGGTTTGGTTATCCACGGTGTGGGATGGCCACTAAATCAAACGAATACCCATGGAGGCAGTTTTCTCTACCACCTTGAAGACAACCAAGTTGCCATTGGCTTGATTGTTGACCTTAACTATCACAATCCGTATCTCAGCCCGTTTGATGAATTTCAGCAAATGAAGCATCACCCACTTTTTAGCCAGTACCTATTAGGGGGGCATCGCGTGGCTTATGGTGCCAGAGCCATCGCTAAAGGTGGCTTATCATCACTACCAAGGCAGCAATTCCCAGGCGGCGTTTTAGTCGGCTGTGATGCGGGTACGCTAAATATGGCAAAAATAAAAGGCAGCCACACTGCAATGAAATCAGGCATGATTGCAGCAGAAGCCGTTTTTGAAGAATTAACGCAAGGATTAAGCCATACAACGCCTGGTTATGATCTCCTTTTTGCACAGTCTTGGTTATACCAAGAGCTATATGACGCTAGGAACTTTGGGGCCGAGATCCACAAATTTGGCCAAGTCGCCGGAGGGGCTTTGGCCACTTTAGAACAGCAATGGTGCAATCAATCTTGGCTAAAAAAATTAGGCAGACAACCCAAAATTCCTTGGACAGTCACAGATCAACAACCGGACTATTCGAGCCTGAAGCAATTAAGTGAATGTGAGCCCATTGCTTACCCCAAGCCCGATGCCATACTCAGCTTCGATAAACCTTCATCGGTATATTTATCCGGCACCCAGCATGAAGAAAATCAACCATGTCATCTAAAATTGGCAGACCAGGCCATTCCCATTAATCAGCATTTGGATCTGTATGATGAGCCAAGCCAACGATACTGCCCAGCAGGCGTGTACGAGATAGTGAGCGTTAATGAAAAGAAGAAATTACAGATTAATGCGGCTAACTGTGTACATTGTAAGGCTTGTGATATTAAAGACCCATCACAAAACATAACATGGGTGGCACCAGAAGGTGGTGGTGGGCCTAAATACCCGAACATGTAAGCATTCAAAGTAGCCAAATAGACTTTTCACCTGATCCGGTAATTACGGATCAGGTGAAAATAATACACTCTCGCTATAACCCTAATTCTAGTCTCGGACCAATTTCCTTAAAGCCTTGCTGCTTATAAAACGCCAGTGTTTTAGCCCATCGAGGTTGAGCCGGTGCTCCCACTTCAAGAAACGGCCAACCTTGCTCGCTTGAAAAGAGTTTCACAGCTTCAATGAGTTGTGCCCCAATATTTTGAGAGCGATACTGAGGCAAAATATAAAGTTCGATAACTTCACCAAATGAGCCATTTGCATATATCGCCTTTTTCTCACATAGCGTAATAATACCGAGCGTTTTTCCACCGTCTTGGGCTTGAAAGGCCCAGAACCCCGTCGACGTCAACAACGACTGCGCAGACTGGATAAATTCCAATTCCACAAGGTGTTCACTGTCATCAGGCCACAGTTCTTTTTCCATTGCAAAGACAAAGCAGCCGACAATTTCTGCATTATTTTTATTTACTTGGGTGATTGATAATTTACTCATAACATTGCTATATCAAATTAACACTCAATAATTATCCAACAATACTGCGCAAAGAAAAGATAGCTACTATCGCTATTAAAGATAATAGTTAACGCCAACGCTCTTCTCGCCACTCTTGCTGTTGCTCTTTACTCAAGAAGGTCCAAGCAACAACGCGAGTCAATTTTTGACCTTGTGTCATATCAATAGTTTTAACCTCAACGGCTCCAACTGTTTTAAGCTGCTTGTAAATAGCGGCTAAATTGTCTTTTTTCGATACAAGCGTGGTAAACCAAAAACACTGCTGCGCTTTATCGACACTCTGATTAATCATCCGCTTGATAAAAGCAACTTCACCACCTGGGCACCAAAGCTCAGCGTTCTGCCCCCCGAAATTCAGCACAGGCTTATTAGTTGAACTGTTTTTATGAAGAACAGGTTCCGCTTTAGTGCCCTTTTTCTTTGCGTTGGCACTAAGGTTTTTCACTTTACGCGCACTACCGGCTGTTGCTTCTTCTGCCGAGGCATGAAATGGCGGGTTACAAAGCGTGAAATCAAACAAATCATCGTCGTTAATCATACCCGTAAAAATATGATCTTGGTTCTTCTGCAAACGGCACTGAATACCACCCGCAAGCGATTTGTTCGATGAAACAATAAACTTCGCTGACTTGATAGAAAGCGGGTCAATATCCGACGCCACAAAACGCCAACCATATACACTATGACCAATAATGGGATAAACACAGTTTGCACCAGCGCCAATATCTAAGCCCCGTACATATCTGCCTTTTGGAATGATGTCTTCATTTTTGCTGGCAAGTAAATCAGCGATGTAATGTAAATAATCAGCACGACCAGGAATTGGTGGGCACAAATAACCCGCTGGAATATCCCAATATTGAACATTATAAAAATGACTCAACAGTGCTTTATTCAGTACTTTTACAGCCTCTGGATTGGTAAAGTCCACCGACATATCACCAAATTTATTTCGAGCAACAAACGGAGATAACTCAGGGCAGCTTGCTGTTAATGCATCAAAGTCATAACGCTCTCGGTGAGGATTGCGAGGATGAAGCCCTTTTTGAGGCGCTTTGGCTGTTTTGTTTGCTGTCATTATACCAATCACTATCAATTAATGGACTACATAGTCCTTCTTAACAACAATTTTACTCGATAACCCTTCTTACCACAGTACAAAAAGCCATCATTTGATTATCTTCACTTGTAATCGCTCCCTTTTAAAAAATGATCATTGCTTAAAAGTCACAAAGCACATCAAACAACTGACAGGCAGTTACAAATTAGTAGCACTTTCATTACTTTACGCTTACTATGGAATATTAGAAGTAACAAAATATTACGATGTAACCATTGCGATAAAGGATTGACGCTATGAGGCATAAAGTACACGTTATTTTAGCTACTTTATTATTAATGTTACCACTTTTCGCCCAAGCTAAAGTGCCTAGCTCTATTGCCTTTTATTACAACGAAATCGATTCAGTTCGTGAAATCATGAGCTTTGAACGTGTCGTCGTAAGTCCCTCACTCATCAGCAAGAAACAGATTTCAACTTTACACAAAGGTGATACACAAGTTTTCGCCTACCTCAGTATCGGCGAGTTTGACGGCCAAACCCTGCCGGAAACGCTAAAAAACAAATCCCCACTAGTGAATGAAAACTGGCAAAGCTATGTCATGGATTTAACCGCACCAGAATGGCAAAATCACTTACAAGAGCAGGCAGAGCAACTGATGGAGAAAGGCTTTGATGGCCTATTTTTAGACACTCTTGATAGCTACACGTTATTTGCTAAGGACGATCAATCACAGCAGAGGCAACAGCAAGCTCTCGTCAATATACTGAAAAACCTGAACAGCTCTAGCCGCTCTCCGCTGCTAATTTTTAACCGTGGTTTTGAAGTCATAGATAATCTCAACTTCAAACCTTATGCCGTCGTTGCCGAATCGCTATATCACCAATATGATCCCCTAGCGAATAGCTACCAAGATGTAAAAGCCACTGATACCGAATGGCTTTCGAGCAAGCTTAATACCGTAAAACAACAAGGTATTGAAGCCATTGTTATTGATTATTTACCAGCCTCAGATCGCAACGCCCAACAACGAGCTGCACAACAACTACTTGATGCTGGCTTTACGCCTTATATCAGTGACGGATTACTCTATGAAATTGGAGTGAGTACCATTGTCCCAGTGGCTAAACGTGTTCTTGGCTTCTACGATAGTCAGCTTGGTGGTATGACAACATCTGCATGCCATCGCATGATGTCGATGCCATTTGAATACCATGGCTATGTGCCAGAATGTAACGATATCCGAAAGACTCAGTTTGATAAGATTGACCTCAGTCGTTACGCTAGCATTTTCTTTTGGCTAGAAGAGGTTTCATACCAGCAGTCTCCAGAATTACTGCAATGGATAAATGAAACCATTGGCCATCGGCAAATGCTGTTTATCAATGCACTTCCAAGTGATCAAACGATCCTGAAAAAACTGGGGATCACAAGAGGCGACGTACTTTCAGGAGAGATACGTGTTACCAGTGGCGGCAATTGGCTGGCGAACTATTACCCAGCCTCCTTTAGCCAATTCGATTCCTATACTCAATGGCTACCTTCTGATATTTCAGTGACGTCACTCATTGAAGTTACTGATGAATTGAATAAACCGTCGACCCTTTTATTCAACGCTCCTTGGGGTGGCGCCATTTTATCGCCTTACCCAGCAGCAAGCCTAGCTAATGGCTCTGAAACTTGGCTACTCGATCCCTTTCGTCTTATTAAAGAAACCCTTGATCTCCCAGAAATTCCAGCTGCAGATGCAACTACAGAGTCGGGGTTACGCATATTAACCAGCCATGTCGACGGTGACGGTTTCCCATCCAGAGCATGGTTCCCCGGTAAACCTTATACCGCTGAAGTGCTGCTAGAACATGTATTCAAAAAATACCCCCTTCCTCAAACAGTCTCTGTCATTGAAGGCGAGGTCGGCAAGCGTGGCTTATACCCAAAACAAAGCCCCGAGATGGAAGATATCGCTCGGAAGATTTTTGCACTTCCCAATATCGAAGTGGCTTCCCACACCTTTAGCCACCCTTTCTTTTGGGATATGAGTAAAAATATTAAAGAAAAGCAGTATGGCGATCACTTACCTATACCTGGATACACCCTTGACTATCACAATGAAATTATTGGCAGTGTTAATTACATCAATAGCACACTCGCCCCTAAAGACAAAAAGGTTAAGCTCATCCTTTGGACTGGTAAAGCAGACCCCAAAGAAGATATTCTCGCCATAGCTGAACAAGCTAACTTGTTAAACGTCAATGGTGGCAACACCTATGTTGTCAGAGGCGATAATAACTTCACCCAAGTCTCTCCAACGATCACTTGGTACCCAAGTGCCGTTCATGTCTACGCTCCCGTATTAAACGAAAATTTATACACCAATTTATGGACCGAACATCACGATGGCTATGGACGCGCTGTAGAAACCTTCGAAATACTCGGCAGTCCACGCCGGCTTAAAACAATTAGTATTTATTACCATATGTATTCCGGCGAATATCCAGCTTCGCTCAAGGGGTTACTCAATGTTTACGACTGGGCAATGAAACAACCAACAACCCCACTCTACCTAAGCGAATATGCACAGCGGGCACGTACACTGTATGAAACAGGCTTAGCAAAAACATTGGATGGGCGCTGGCAAATCACCTCATCTGGAGTACGTAGTATCCGAGTCCCTAATAGCCTTGGCTATCCTGATATCACCAATATTGCAGGCTGGAACCAAGGCCCAGATGGACGGTATTTGATACTTAATCAACCACGAACGACGGTCGGCATGAGCAATAAGCTAGCATCTGGTTTACGTTTAAAAAGTGCAAATGGACAACTACTAAAGTGGCAAACAAATGGCGACAAGATCACATGGTCAGTCAAAAGCCACTTACCGCTAAAAATGGAAATATCAGGAACAACGGGCTGTACGGTCCTATCAGGGAATAAGCTTCGCCAGTCTCGTACAGAGAAAAAAGCAGTACAATTATCTTCAAATAAATACGGTATTTTATCAGGTACGCTACGCTGTAAGTTAAGCGCGTAGGTGACGTCTTTTAGGAGCAGTGAGAAAGAAGGAATTTTCGATTAGTATGGCTGTGGATCGCAACAATAAAAACAAGCCACCACGAATACGCTTGGTAAACAGGTCAACCCTTGTCGTCTTGATGCTTACCTCATTATGGGCATTGTGGTTAGTTGCACCTACAAAATCAATGTTAATACGGCTTATTGAACGCTCCTCATCGCCCGACGTTTCACTAGCCTTCTTAAAAGAACTCTACATTCGAGACCCAGACAGCCGCGATATTGTTAAGCAAATCATTGATAACTATTATCGCCTTGGCCAACTAGATGAAGCGACAAACCTACTAGAAACCATTCTGAAAGATGAACTTGGTGAAAATGACTGGGAAGCATTAAGCCAATACCTTTCAATGTTATTAGAACAGTCTTTCCAAATGGATGAAGACGCGAAACAAAAAGCCACGCTGCAAATACTTAGCCTACTCGATAATATTGATTATATTCCAGACGCCGAATTTGCGAGGCAATATGCTGACGCTGCGATCGCGTTTTCTCAACCGAGCAAAGGGTTTGATCTTTTATATCCTCATCTAAAAAGTGGTGAAACCAGCTACCAAGAACTTATCTCTCTGGCATTACAAAATGCCGATTACGATAACTCCCTAAAGCTCCAGCTTGACGCCTTTCGTGAGTTCGAAACCCTTGAACACGCTAATGCACTATTCGCCCTTATGGCAGCGGCCTATCAACCGCAATTAAGTCGTGATTTCATCACCACCTATAACGGTACATTAGCTAATGACCCCGAATACCTTAAAGCATCGATTAAAAATGCAGAACAACTTGGTCACCTTGACCTTGCTATAACCCAATCACTGAAATTACTCAATATCGCTCCTAGCCTCACCCTTTATCAAACGACATCAAACAACGCCATTGCAATTGGTAATTACCCTTTAGCCATAAACCTGCTAACGTCAGCAATAGCGCTCGGTAACGAGAAGTATGACCTTATTTCTTTGCATAAAGTTTACCGTTGGCAAAATGATATTAAAAACGCCCAACAGACCAGCTTAAAGCTACTCGAACACATCCCTTCAGAAACTCAGCTACGCAATGGTATCGACGAATCTAAGGCGTTAAGTGATATTTATTATGAAGCAGTATTTTATGAGCAACTAGTCACGAATAATCAAATCGCGAACAAAGAATATAGCGATTGGCTCAATGCAACAGAGAAAGCGCAAGGAACACACGTTGCTTTAAAAAGTATCAAGCGTCTTGCCGCAATGCGACCAAATGATGCTGATTTAATCAGTCATAAAGCACGCTTATATAGCTACCAAAGCAATCACACGGCTGTCATTGGGGAGAGGGAAAAATTACAACGCATACGCAAGCCATCGTTTATTGAAGCAGAACGTTTTGCTAACGCTTATATCATGAATAACCAGCCTAAATTGGCACTGAATACATTGATAACACCTAATAATTGGCTAAGTGCTGATGAAGATTACCTTGAGGCCGTTTCGTCATTGGCTTGGGAAACCAGTAACAGACCACTATCACAAGTATCTCAAGAACAATTAGTGGCATTATCGAGTGATAACCTTGATGCTTACCGCTATATCAACACCCTATCACCCCTTACCAACGAAAAGCTTGAACATATTGCTCAACTCTATGAGGAAACAAAAAATCAGCAACTTTTACTTCAAACCCTTCAGGCGATTGATGGACGAAATGATACTACATACCTAGAGCGCCTATTAGCACTAACGGCTAACGACCCCACGGTGTATAACAGTCTTGATATTCTGGTTTACCGAGCAAAACTCGCACAGCAGAAACAACAACCTGAACAAGCAGAATCGCTTTATCAGGACATATTGCAGCAAGCACCGAATAACGCGCTCGCAGTGAATGGCATGTTTTGGTTAAGCATTGATAATAATGACCTTGATGCTCTAGACGTGTTATACCAACGATACAAGACTCCACTTTCAGGTAATAGTGCATTTTGGTTAACTTTTGCGAGCGCCAGCCAGTTATTAGGGCGACCTCAAGAGGCAAACCTCTGGTATAAGCAAATTTTACTGAATGATGATACACCCGATGTCTCTATTATTCTGAATTATGCCGCTTTGCTAGAACAACAAGGACAAGGTGAAACGGCTTATCAACTACGTCGCTATGCTGCCAAAAATATGAGTGATGAATTGCTAGCTCTCGAGCAAGGTGATATATCGTATCGCTCATTAGTTAGCTTGTTTATGGGGGAGCGTTTTGCCCAAACACTCGTGGAAGAAAATGCATTAGCAGCTCCAAGTAACGCTTATACTGCAGAGCTTTTCCAGTATTATCTGGCCAACAATCAGGCAGACAATATACTACTTTGGCAACAACGTTCTGCGCTTGGAAAGTATAAGCTACCTGATTGGCAACAACTCTCATTGGCTATCCAGCAAAAAGATCGCCACACGATGGAACGCTTATTAGCGACATCAATGAAGCTACCACCAGCCGATCGTAACCTTGCGTATCAATTAACAGGGCAACACCAAAAAGCCTGGCAGCAAGGTCAAGATGAATTAGGCCAACTTGCCGATAAGCAAGCCGAAGAGCAACTCCGTCGTATTCATGTTAATCAACATCCGAATAAAACCCACAGTATTCGAACTCAAGTTAAAGAAATTAGCCAATGGGATATTACTCGTTTCAGCCTTGATTATTATGCTCCTCATCATGATGGATATTGGCGATTAGGCAGTGATATCCAGACCTCGGGTACGCCAGACTTATTTGCAGGTAGCAAAGTTGAAGATGAATATCGCCTAAGAGGTAAATACCAATACCAGCTTATTGAAAGCTTCTGGAGTATTGGATTTGACCTAGCCGATGGCCAAGGTGACCAACGAATTGGTATGAATGTAAATTATCAATTTACGATTGATGACTATTGGCAGGCGGGTGTGAAATTTGGCCTAAATAATCATGTAGAAGCCAGTGATTTAATGACGACATCTGGTCAAGAAAACATTCTCGGCTTTAATCTAAACTACCAACCCACGGCTCGTGAATCCGTCGCGTTCCAATTCAACTTGCATGATCTTTCTACGCGTTTTGGTGATGATATCGGTACCGGCTGGGATTTCAATCTTCGTGTCGCTGAAAGGTTCTTCTTTGCTGATCCAGCATGGCAGGTTTACGGTGATATCAGCATGCAAAAAGTTAACCTGAGCGACAAACCACTAGATGGCATTAACCACTGGCACCAAGGAGCGAACACCCTTACCAGTGGGGACTTCATTGCCGATGAATATCAGCGAATCGCATTAGGCCAACGCGTGTGGCATGGCGAACCAGGTAGGCCTGGTGCAACCGTACCATCACCTCGATATTGGTTCGACAGCTCCCTCGGTTACAACGTCACTAGTAGCAACATGGATATCACCCTCAGTGCAGGATTAGGTTGGCGCGTGGTGGGTAACGATGAGTTATACCTTAGTGCAGACTGGCAAAGCCAAGACAGAAGCGGCGATGAATCACTGAACCTCAACATCGGTTATTACTACAGTTTTTAACAAGGAAACGTATGATGAAACGAGCATTAATTTTAGCAACTTCCCTTACCTTAAGTGCTTGTAGCAGCTATCAGGTGCCAGACAGCCAAAGCTTTGCAGCAGATAGCTCTTGGGCAGTAATGCCTATGACCAATAACTCCAGCACGCCATTAGCTGCAGAGAAAGCCGAGCAAATACTTAACGCTCAACTGTATGCAAAAGGTATTAATGCCCAAATGTATCCCGCTTCAGCAACCAATGATCTCAAAAGCATTTTAGATAACAATGTTAAGCAACAACAAGCCCAAGCTTGGCTAGCAACGCAACCCATTGATTTTGTAATTACTGGCTCAGTAGAAGAATGGCACTACAAAAGTGGGCTTGATGGTGAACCAGCAGTAGGCATCACTCTCGAAGTTAAATCTGCGAAAAGCGGCACAACCTACTGGCGTGCAACAGGAACAAGAGGTGGCTGGGGGCGAGAAAGCGTCAGTGGTACAGGGCATATAGTGATCGATGAACTCCTTGATGGTTTAAATATCGCACCTGCTCAAGAATAACCATATTACTGTACCAATGTGTGATTAGGGAGTACGCCATGAGTAAGTTATTGAATAAAGATATAATAACAGGCTTTAAGAAAAGCAGCTTTAACTGGTTAGAAACTGTTGTTGTTGCTGCACTATCAATTTATGTCTGGGTTCAATCAGATTCATTGGCACCGACATCAACTGAACATAACTTTTTCTGGCCTCTTTTCGGCCCATTACTTATCGCTCTCCGCTATGGTTTTGCCAAAGGTTTTATCTGTGCCCTACTAACAGCTGCAGGGTTAGCCAGTATTATGAATATGACTGGGCATATCGAGTATTACCCGCTATCTTTAGCTGTTGGTATGATCATGGTTGCGATGATTGCTGGTGAATTTCAAGATTACTGGTACAACATTAATCGTAAGCACATTCTCGACCATCAGTACATGAACCAGAAGCTCGACAGCTTTACGCAAAATTATCATCTGTTAAAGGTGTCGCATGACCAGCTAGAGCAACGAACTGCAGGTCAAACCGTCAGCTTACGTTCGAGTATTAGTTCGCTACACAACATTGCCACAAAGCATGCAGATAAGCGTCTTGAACATCTGGGTCACCCATTCTTAAATTTATTAGCTGATATTGGCGGTATCGAAGTCGCGGGGATCTATAGCGTTAATCAAGACAAGGTATTACCACAAGCGCATGCAACGTTAGGAGACTATCATCAGCTCGTCAGTAACGACCCAATGTTACAAGACATGCTCGAAACTAAAAAATTACTTTCACCCGCAAAATTGGCGGCAAACCAAACCCATAAATCACGCTACCAACTTTGTATTCCACTGCTTGATACACATGGCCGACTTCAAGCCGCCGTCATCGCAGAAAGTGCCAAATTTTTCATGCTCACCCCTGCAAATGTCGCACTGCTATCGCTGGTTGCCAATCATGCAGCCGATTTACTTTGTGATGAAATCATCACCCCAATACTACAGCCAAACCAAAATGACTTATTCCTAAGTTACATAAAACGCGCTAAATATAACAAACGACACTATGGTGCTGACAGTTCATTGGTCGTTTGTATTGATAGCCAGAAAAAACATAAAGCCACGTTAGATAGCATTGTAAATTACCGACGAGGTGCCGATGTATATTGGTCTTGCCACTCTAAAGACGGGCACCCAGCACTGGCTGTATTACTACCATTAACATCGGCTTTTGATGCTCAGCATTATATCAAACGCTTACAGGAACTACTGAAAGAACAACTCGGCGATACCACGGTAGATATTGATATTTTAGGCCCACTCTCTCTCACAAAAGATAACAGCGAGATAAAGCAACTCATGGATGAACTAGGAGCTTATGATGAAAGTCTGGCTGATATTACAGACGATCGCATTTGAAAGTGCTAGTTTCTATCTAGTATTTGATAAAGCGATGACCCCAGCACTTTGGCTTGCCTTTTTTGTAAGTCACGCAGTGGCCTGCGCCAGTTTTACCGCACTAAGTTGGATGCTTTTACCCAAAAAATATAAAACACCATTTTTCAGCTCAGTCAGCTTTCTCTTCTTCTTCAATTATTTTTTACCATTAATTGGTATGATTGGTACTGCATCGTCATTACTTATCGCACTATATCTACCACGAAAGCAAAACCAAGTAACATGGGAAGAGTGCGAAAAGTCACCATTACCACAAAGCCCCGGTGATGGTGGAAACACTCAGTTTGGCACTGGTGCATTACGCGAAATACTCCTTCATAACGGTAATCCAGAAAGACGCTTACTGGCTGTTGGTGCCATTCGCTATCTACCTCGGCAGCATGCCGTGCCACTACTTCAACTCGCACTAAAAGACCTAACAGATGATGTACGCTTGCTAGCCTACGCCTCGTTAGAAGGCATTGAAACTCAAATCAATGAATCTCTTTCTCTGTTTAAGAAACAGTTAAAAAATAAACCAACAGCAATTAAAGCTTATGAAGTTGCACAGCAATATTGGGAACTGTGCTATCTCGGCATTGCTGAAGGTATTCTACGAAAACACTACCTCGAACAGGCCGAAGAATATCTGATTCAATCGAGTCAATTACAAGACTCAGCATCAACAAATTTATTAATGGGACGCGTGCTTCTTCAGCAGCACCGTCCAGAAGAAGCTGTCAGTCACCTACAAAAAGCCTTGAATGGCGGACTATTGGTCAAACAGGTTGCTCCTTACCTCGCAGAGGCGGCCTATATTTGTGGTGATTACCAAACAGCCAAGCAATACATTGCCTATTTTCCTGAGATGAAAGGCGAAAAACTTAGCCAAATTAAGGAGTACTGGGCATGACTCAACACCAATTCAATAAACTGCCTGATGGCGAAGAAGTCGATATTTGCTTATTACTCGAAGGCACCTACCCGTATGTACGGGGCGGCGTATCAAGTTGGGTCCACCAAATTATTAGTGGTCTACCCGAGTTTACATTTCACCTTATTTTCCTTGGTGGCCACCCAGACTTTTATGGTGACATGGCCTACGAGTTTCCTGATAACGTTGTTGGCTTTGAAGTCCACTATCTACTATCCGATAAAGGCCACCTTAAACCTTCACCTCGAACAGGTAAAAATAAACTATTTAGAGCCTGGGGATCATTTTTATCATTCTTTGAAAAAAGTAAGCACCCTATCCCTGACGATTTACTGGTGGATGTCTCAGATTTTCTTGGTAAAGATGGGCAACTCACACTGAGTGATTTCCTTTATAGTCGTTCATCATGGGAAGTACTAACTGAACGCTATTTAACCTCAGCAAACAAGCAGTCTTTTGTTGATTATTTTTGGACTTATCGAAACATCTACCAGCCATTGTTTATACTGGCGAAAATTTCTCAAAACTTACCTAATGCTAAAGCATTTCATAGTGTTTCAACTGGCTATGCCGGGTTTCTTGGGGCAATGTGCCACCAAAATACCGAGCGCCCATTTTTACTCACTGAGCATGGCATATACACCAAAGAACGAAAAATCGATTTGGCTCAAGCCAGTTGGATCAAAGATAGGCATAGTCTCATTGATATAAGTATGCACAAAGGCATGGATTTAACGCGTAAAACATGGATTCGTTTTTTCGAGCAGCTTGGTTTATCGGCTTATCACCAAGCTGACAAAATTGTTGCGCTATTTGAAGGCAACCGCCAACGACAGCATACCGATGGTGCCCCCAGTGACAGAACGCAAGTGATTGTTAATGGTATTAATACCCAACGTTTTCATGCCGCTTATGAACAGCGGCCAGATACGCCCCCGTTAGTTGTAGGGCTAGTAGGACGGATCGTACCGATCAAAGATATTAAAACCTTTATTCGAACTATCCGTGGCGCCGTCGAAACCATACCCAAGCTTGAAGGATGGTTAATTGGTCCTGCAGAAGAAGACCCCGACTATGTACATGAGTGTGAGCTACTTATTGAAAGCCTTGGTCTAACCGAGAACATTAAATTACTGGGTAGTCAAAATGTCGCGGAGATCATGCCCAAACTTGGAGTAATGATGCTGACCTCGATCAGCGAAGCCCAGCCTTTAGTGTTACTGGAAGCAATGGCGGCAGGTATTCCCTGTATAGCGACGGAGGTCGGTGCTTGTCGTGAAATTATTGATGGTGCCGCAGGTGAAGATGCGGCAATCGGTTCGGCAGGCGAAATCATTCCTATCGCGAGTCCGATAGAAGGCGCTGAAGCAATTGTGAAAGTACTTGGCAACCGCGAAGCATGGCTAAGTGCTGGCGATATTGGTAAAGAGCGGGTCACTCGTTATTACGATGAAAAAATGATGTACGACTCGTATCGTCAGCTCTATAAGGAGGCAACCCATGGCAGGGATTGGATTTGAACTTAGGAAAATCCTAAAAAAGAACTCATTACTTTCGATGTTGGAAGCTTATGGGTTAGCAGGACTGATCAGCTCTGGACCATGGGTGCTATCAATTTTAGCATTGCTTGCAATTGGCTTGATCAGTATTGGGGTTGTTTTCCCTACTTATGTCATTGTGCAATTTTTGGTCATTGTTACCTACCTGATGGCTGGGTCACTTATCATTAGTGGGTTATTCCAGCTACTACTTACCCGCTTTATTTCAGACCTACTTTTTGCAGAACAAGAACACCGTATTGTCCCTAACTTACTTGGTTCCATGTTAGTAACCAGTGCAATTGCAGCCGTCATAGGCGGGGGCATTTTAGCCATTTGCCATACATTAAACCCTCCAGTTAAAATTACTATTTTTACCTCTTTGGTTTTACTGTGTAATCAGTGGCTAATTATAATCTTCCTAAGTGGAATGAAAGAGTATTACCGGATATTCTTTACGATGATGGCCAGTTATGGACTCATGGTTATTCTGAGCTTAACACTGCCATCTTTCGGTTTACTCGGGCTTATGGTGATATTCACTGTATGCCAAGCCCTACTCACGTTTGCATTTTTATATCACGTTATAAGGGACTTCCCCGCAAACCAGTTGGTTTCGTTCGAGTTTCTCAACCATAAAAAGACATTCTTCTCACTCATATTCTGTGGATTTCTCTATAACCTCGGAGTTTGGCTCGACAAGTTTGTTTTTTGGTTTAGAGAAGAAACATCACACCAAGTTGTCGATGTATTTCGAGCATCCTACATCTATGACTTACCCATTTTTATCGCCTATCTTGCTATTGTCCCAGGCATGGCTGTATTTATGCTGCGGATGGAAACCGACTTTTCTGACGCATGCCTGAAGTTTTATGATGCAGTACGTGAAGGGGCAACACTCGATTCTATTTACTTACTCAAAGATAAAATGGTACTGGCCTGTCAGCAAAGTATCTATGAAATATTCAAAGTACAGGGGCTAACACTTGCCCTGCTTATCCTTTGGGCTGAAGATATTTTGCTTGCGTTAGATATTGACCTCGCTTACCTACACTTGTTTTATGTTGACTTGGTGGGGGTTAGTTTACAGGTACTTGTCATGTCGATACTGAATGTCATGTATTACCTCGATAAACGCTATTCCGCTTTGGCCTTAACCGCACTTATGGCTATTGGTAACTTTACTCTAGCACATGTCAGTATTGACCTTGGTCCAGTATTCTATGGTTACGGATTTGCCACAACCATGTTGGTAACAACCATAATTGGGCTTATTATGCTGGATAGCCAATTTGAAGACCTCGAATATCAAACTTTTATGCTTCAGCGTTCGTAGCTGACCAAGTAATTCAGCTCGCCTTACATAATAAAACAGCCACCTACATATTGGGTGGCTGTTAAAATCTATTAGCAAGTATTCATATTGTTTATTGATATTAATTTAAGGTTGTTTAACCCGTTCTCACATCTTTTTCTGTTCGGTTGTCCCCATCATGCCAGTCACTTTTTCGACCAAATCAATTGGCATAGGGAAAACAATGGTTGAGGTTCGCTCATTGGCAATTTCTGTTAGTGTTTGCATATAACGTAACTGAACCGCATTGGGTGCTTTATTTAATACTTCAGCGGCTTCGCGAAGCTTTTCAGAAGCCTCTAGTTCACCAGTGGCGTGAATAACTTTGGCTCGTCGGGAACGTTCAGCCTCAGCTTGGCGAGCTAACGCACGCACCATACTGTCATCAAGATCCACGTGTTTAATCTCAACATTGGCGATTTTGATCCCCCAGTTATCTGTATGCTGGTCAAGAATAAGCTGCAAGTCTTTATTCAATTCTTCACGCGCCGACAATAATTCATCGAGTTCATGTTGCCCCAACACTGAACGCAACGTGGTTTGCGATAATTGGCTAGTCGCCTCTAAATAATTTTCAACATTATTAATCGCCATTTTAGGGTCAACAACACGGAAATAAACCACCGCATTAACCTTAACCGAAACGTTATCACGAGTGATTAAATCTTGGGTTGGTACGTCTAATACGATGGTTCGTAAATCAACTCTCACCATTTGTTGAATAATAGGCACGATAATGATCAAACCAGGGCCTTTCACTTGATAAAAACGCCCCAACAAAAACACCACAGCTCGCTCATATTCGCGAAGCACCTTGAACATACTGGCGATTAACACCACCACCAGTACAATGATTGTTGCCAAAGAATAAGTAATCATATTTATTATTCCTTACCTAGACCTATTGTTGGCTCTTTATCAAGAACAACGTCAAGAGATAGCCCTTTAATATTTGTTACCGTGACCTTTTGCCCTTTTGATAAAGGACGCAGACAATTTGCCTGCCAAATTTCACCGTCGACTAATACACGCCCTTGCCCCGGAAAACCGCTTACCACGGTCGCTTCTTGGCCAAGTAAAACTTCAACACCTGTTGTGACAGGCTTGCGTCGAGATTTCAGCAATAAGGTCAAAATAACAAAAGTGAACAATGCCGAAACGGCGGTAAGTCCGACGATTAAAGGTATCGCGATTTGATAACCCGGCGTTTCTGTATCCATCAACATGATCGAACCCAGAGCGAAAGCAACAATCCCACCAAGGCCTAGTACGCCAAAACTAGGGCTAAATGCCTCAGAAACCATCAGCGCAATACCTAACAGTATTAGACCTAATCCCGCGTAACTAACAGGTAGCATCTGCAATGAATACATGGCTAATAACAAGCATATTCCGCCCAGTACACCTGGTAATCCAACACCAGGGTTATAGAACTCAAGTAACAAGCCATAAATACCTATCAACATTAAGATATAAGCCACATTCGGATTGGTGATGACTGAAAGTAACTTAAACCGCCAGTCTTGCTCGCGTTCAATATAAGCAACATTGACTAACTCAATCTTTGATTCCAGCCCATTAATCATGACACTTCTACCATTAGACTTCGTAATCAAGCTATCGAGGTCGGAAGCCATAAAATCTATCACATTTAATTCCAATGCTGCTTCAGCATCAATACTGGCAGCTTCCGTTACCGCAGTTTCCGCCCATTCTTCATTACGATCATGCAGTTTCGCCAAGCCTCGAATATAAGCGCGTGCATCATTAATGACCTTTTTTTCCATCGCTGTTTTCGCTTTTACTTTTCCGTCATCTTTTGATTCTTCTGCTGTCGGCTCTTCCTTAGATTCTTTAGGCTCTTTTTTAGGGGCAAACGGGTTTGAGCCTGAGTCATCTGGCTCTTTACCCCCAGGAGCCCCTATTGAAACCGGTGTCGCCGCCCCCAAGTTTGTACCTGGCGCCATCGCAGCAACATGACTTGCAAGTAAAATATATGTCCCTGCACTTGCAGCCCTTGCACCTGCAGGGCCAACCCAAGTCGCGACAGGAATGGGAGATGTGGTGATCGCGCGGATAATATCGCGCATGGAGCTATCTAAACCTCCGGGGGTATCGACTTTCAAGACAATAAATGCGGCTTGTTCTTTATGGGCTTGTTCTATTTCTCGTGAGACATAGTCACTGGTAGCGGGACCTATCCCACCTTGAATACCAATCACCCAGACATCTTGAGCAATAGCACCAAAACTCATAAACCAAAGAAACAACGCGGCGCAGAAAGACGTGACTCTCATACATCCTCCTCTACCAGAGTCATGGCTAGTGATGCGCTACTTCACAACACACGCTATCACTCATTAGTAAGATTCATGGAATTTCTAATGGTTTAAGCATAGTTCATTGAATGACTTGACTCATACCAATTGGCCATAGGTGTATGCCAACTCAGCCACCGTTCTCGCAGAGAACTTTTTCAATAGGCTTGCGCGGTGAACCTCAACAGTGCGCATCGCAATACATAACTTATCAGCAATTCGTTGATTACGATTACCCTCGACAATCAAGCGTAGTATGTCTTTCTCTCGTACCGTAAGCGACGAAAATGCTGCTCTGGCCACCATTAATTCCAGTTTAGAAGCAGAGACAATTTGCCCCTTTAGAATAGCTTGTGCCAGCTCATCACCTCGAACCGGTTTTTGAAAGAAGTTAACAGCCCCAGCCTGTAAAGCATCGACAGCCATAGGGACATCGCCGTGGCCAGTTAGGTATATCACGGCAAGTGGGCTATCAGATTCATTCAGAATCTGGTGCACTTGCTGACCTCGCAACTTGGGCATGCGGCTATCGAGGATCACACAACCTGCCTGTGATATGTCAACGCTATCGAGAAATTGCTGACCATCTTCAAACGAAGAGACGTTAAAATCATGCTCTTCCAGCATAAATGCCAATGAATCTCTTACCGACTCGTCGTCGTCAACAACGTACACAGGTAATGTCTTTTCAGACTCTATTATCATGATGTTTACTCAATGTTTGGTACAAACTAGGTTAGTAAGGCAATGTGATAATCACTTCACACCCACGAGGCGTAATAGACTGGATTTGAATGTCACCGCGATGCATTTCTACCACATCACGGCAAATAGCCAGACCTAGCCCTAGCCCATCACTTTTGCTACTGACAAATGCATCTGTGGGGTTTTCATTGTCGAAAACTAATCCTGTGCCATTATCATGTACATGTATGCACATCGTACCTTGTCGGTACTCAGTATGAATTTCTATTTCCGCCTGATAATTCAAGGTTAAAGATTGACGAGAGCGATGCTCAACACATGCGTCGATAGCATTATTAACTACGTTTACAATAACTTGCTGAAATCCAACCACATCGACTTCAACCGATACAACTTCGCCTTCTAACCGTCGACTTAACATCACATCTTGTTTTTGTAGCCGGAAGTTCATTAGCTCCATCGTATCATCGAGAAGCTGTTCAATATTACACAGCTGTTTTTCAACGCTCCGTTTTTTTATTAGCATTCTTAACCGACGGACAATGGCATCAGCTCGCTCCACCTGGCTTTGGATTTTCTCAAATACAAGAGTGATATCTTCATGGGGGCGTTTTTTAGCCAAACGCAGTAAACCTCCCTCGCTATAGTTTCGAATCGCAGCCAATGGCTGATTGATCTCATGCGCAAGACTACTGCCAAGTTCACCCACAATAGCGACACGCTGTGAATGTTCTAACTGTTCACTCTTATCTTTTAAACGGTGTAGGGCTTGTTCAAGCTCCTTTTTACTGCGACTAAAGCGATACTCAAGCCAGAAGTGATAGGCATTTAGCACAATAAAAAGGATAAATCCCCCCCAAACCCACTCCTGATGATTGCGTAACCACCGTAATGCCTCTTTCCACCATGCTTGTTGCAAAGGGTGTAGATCCAGCGCCTGATATAATTTATCGATCGACAGCAGGCTCTCTGGTGATGTCCACCCCGAAGCACCAGAAGCAATGGCAGCCGTGCTATCAGCAGGCATAGTCAGCAACGCGCGAGAAATTTTCTTCGCCAATGCTGAAGAACCACGTTCGGTTTTCGCAAAAGACCAGTTTGGATAAAGTGGCGTTGACACCTGACACGAAAAATCATCAGAATGCTGTTGATTAAGAACTCGATATTTACCGTCTTCCAACAACCCTTCTTTGATCATATTTTCTAACAAGCAAGCAGGCACCACTGCCGCATCTACATTGTGGTCGCGCAATTGGTATAAATTTGCATCAATAGGAAAACCGAGATATCGAACATCTGAAAAGAAATCATTCGGGTTTAAGCCTTGCTGAGCGACCTGATAGCGAAGAGTCAAGTAACCACCAAATGCCTGTTCTGATACAGCAGCCAACGGTAGTCCAGATACATCCTGAAAGGTTTGATAAGGAGAGTTAGCAAGTACAACAAGGGCTGAACCAATCGCATAGTTTGAGCTATCTGGCTTTCTACTCGTCAGGGTAGCAATCCAAGCAAGCGCGTATTGCCGACCTAGTCGAACAGCCTGTCCCGGATTAGTGAGTATGAAATCCATGGTCTGCTGCTTCACAGCATTGGTCATCCCCTCTAAATCCAAGGGGTGAAGCACAAATTGTACGTCTTCTATCTGTTGGTTTAACCAATGCATTGTTGGCTGCCAACGCTGCTCAGCAGAAAGGTTTCCACGTATTGCCAGAACCCCTACATCTATCGTTGTTTTGTCTTCAGTCTTTGCCTGCACATTTAAAGATAATACCCCCAAGGCCATGACAAAAAACCATTTTTTCATGAATGAACACTTTTGCCTTGGCATGAACGTCTAACTCTTAATCATTGTAATGACGACAGGATAACAGCATGCACACCCTTTCCACACTTGTTTTAGATCAAGTTTGATTCAGGTATGTGGAAATCCACAATACCGGGTTTGGGCTGGTTCTCTGACAATAAAAACAAGCCCTTAATAGTCTTATCAGGTGAGTTATGGATTACACCAAACGACGCTTTCTGAGTGCAGTCACTGCCGGTGCTGCGCTGATCCCCGTTACAGGTATCGGAAGCGCAGCCGCTAGTACAGTAATACGGAACAACAATGAACCCGACCGGAAAGGCCAAACGGGTAAACGTTACGCTATGGTTATCGACCTACGTAAATGTATTGGCTGCCAAGCCTGTACCGTCGGATGCAGCATTGAAAACCAAGCTCCAATCGGCCAGTTCCGCACGACGGTAAAACAATACGAAGTCGCACTTGAAGATGGCTCATCGAGTACCAAAGAGGTTAAGTCTTTCATGCTGCCACGGCTGTGTAACCACTGTGACAACCCACCATGTGTTGCCGTTTGCCCTGTTCAAGCAACCTTTCAGCGAGAAGACGGCATTGTTATGGTCGATAACAGTCGCTGTGTCGCATGCGCCTATTGTGTACAAGCCTGCCCTTACGATGCGCGTTTCATCAACGAGGAAACATTGACCGCAGATAAATGTACTTTCTGTGCCCACCGCCTAGAAGCTGGGTTACTGCCTGCATGTGTTGAAACATGCGTTGGTGGTGCACGAGTGATTGGCGATCTGAACGAGCCGAACAGCGAAATTCGCCGCCTTATGAATGAACATCAGGATGATATTAAAGTACTGAAGCCGGAAGCGAACACCAAAGCACATGTTTTTTATATCGGCATGAATGAGCGCTTTACCAGCCATATTGATGGTCAACCCGCTATTTACGAACCTCGAGGAGAGCAGGCATGAACATCACTGAAGTGCTAGTCCCACCTCAAGCCATTGCATGGCTTCCCTGGGCGGTTCAATATTTCTTTTACATCGGGTCAGCCTATGCGGCGGCGATTTTATTTTTTATTGCTTTAATCTTTCAGAAGCAGACCAGCCATCAATTACGAGCGGCACTTGTTCTGACTGTTGCTATCAGTGCAATAGTTGGCCCCTTAGCGTTAACGGGTGATCTTCACCAACCAGGGCGCGCTTGGCACTTCTACGCCCACTTCACCCCTTGGTCATGGATGTCGATGGGCGCAATATTCTTGCCAATCTTTTCAGGGTTAGCGATTGCAACTGCATGGCTTTATCTTCGGGACGATTTAATCTGCTTGAAAAATAGCAAAAGTAAATTCTTTCAAACACTATCAATGTTGTCATTAGGCAACTGGAAAACCACACGTAAAACCATGATCTCTATGGCAGCTCTTACTGTCATTTCAGGTCTGACAATCGCAACCTATACCGGTGCTGAAATTGCGACCATCGAAGCCCGCCCTCTATGGCATCAGCCTGCCTCACCTCTTCTTTGGTTTACAACCGCATTTTTGGGTGCCGTTGGTTTTACTCTGATCATTTGGTTTCTGTTGCCAGCGAAAGCACAGCATAAGACCCTGACTTACTCTGATCTGCGCTTATTAAAACAGACCGTCATTCTAAGTTGCATTTCAGCTTTGCTGCTTATCCCTCTCTGGGGGACAAATAACCCGACATTTTCTCTCTATTCTGATAGCCAATGGCTAATCAACATCGGCCTACTTTCTATGGTTTTATTGGGCAGCATTTTACTTGCCGTAATAACGCTTCGTGAAAACTACCGAACTGCCGGCCTCATTTTGATGTCTTTCATCACGCTGTGCGGTGCATGGGCTATACGCTGGATAACCATAATGGAAGCGCAAACCATACCTAAATTCGACGTCGGACCCTACCCGTATGAATTACCGATGAACAGCACTGGCCTACTAGGCATTCTAGGTATGTTGGGGCTATGGATAGCACTTGGAATGATCGGCTCTGAGCTTGTTCAGTCAAAAAACACACAGTCATCCCACGCCTCAGTTTCCGAACACTAATTAAGAAGGTTTCACCATGGATAACAAACGCCGACAAATATTGAAATCAGGTTTCGCAATTGGTGGTCTAGGGACATTTGCCGCTGGTTACGCGACAACAACTAAGCACATGATGGAAGGTGTAATTGAAGGTACAGCAGGCCAAAAAACCAAAGATATTCATCACGGTAACTCGCTTGAGCCTGAATACAAGGTCAGTGATCACGGTAATCTTGTATTAAACCCAAACCAACGTGTTGCACCTTCTATGTGTTTCGGTTGTTGGACATTGTGCGGCCTTCGTGTACGAATAGACAACCGCAACGATGAGATTCTACGTATTAGCGGTAATCCCTATCATCCACTTTCTCATCAAGAACATATACCTTTTAATACGCCAGTAAAAGAGGCATATCTTGGCTTAACTGGGGATGCGGGGTTAGAAGGCCGTTCGACTGCTTGCGCTCGTGGTAATGCCATGCTGGAAATCCGCAACAGTCCATATCGCATAACTCAACCGCTAAAACGCGTGGGAAAACGTGGCGAAGGACGATGGGAGCCGATTAGCTACGAACAACTAATCAATGAAGTCGTGAACGGCGGAGATCTCTTCGGAGAAGGCCATGTCGATGGCCTACATGCAATTCGCGATTTAAATACACCTGTCGATAGTCAAAACCCTGAATATGGGCCAAAAGCCAACCAGCTTTTAGTCACCAATGCGGGTAACGAAGGTCGTGACGATATTCTAAAACGCTTCGCGTTTAATAGTTTTGGCACCCGAAATTTCGGCCATCATGGTTCATATTGTGGCTATGCGTTCCGAGCTGGTAGCGGAGCATTTATGAATGATTTGGACAAGTTTGCTCACCTAAAACCCGACTTCGATAATGCTGAATACGTCATTTTCATCGGTATGTCGCCAGCACAGGCTGGCAACCCATTTAAACGTCAAGCTCGCCAACTAGCAAAAGCCCGTACCGAAGGCAATCTGGAATACACCATAATTACGCCCACTTTACCGGCTGGTTCATCAAGTTTGGCATCAGGCAATAACAATCATTGGGTTCCAATTAAACCGGGTACCGATTCAGCATTAGTGCTGGGGATGATCCAATGGATTATTGAAAACCAACGCTACAACCAAACTTTTCTTGCTCAACCGGGCGTCAACGCAATGAAAAAAGCGGGTACTGCACACTGGTGTAATGCAACCCATCTGGTGATCAGCGATGAAAAACATTCACGTAACGGTAGCTTTCTTCGGGCGTCTGACGCAGGAATGCCTTTCAGCGGTGATGCTCTATCAGACACCGACCCCTATGTGATCATCGATGCCCAAAGTGGTGATTTAGCCTTACATACGCAATCAAACGAAGCATCACTGTTTGTAGATCGTGAGCTAACGCTTAATACAGGCTCTGTTAGAGTTAAGTCTTCCTTGCAACGCCTAAAAGATGAAGCGTTCAAATACGACTTGGCATTTTATAGCCAACAATGTGGGATCCCTGAAGCACAAATCATTGAGCTTGCTAAGCGCTTTACCAGTTATGGGACAAAAGCCGTTGTCGATACCCACGGCGGTAACATGCACAGCAATGGCTTCTATAATGCATTTACCATTGTGATGCTCAACGCCCTTATTGGTAACATCAATATGAAAGGCGGAGCAATGGCGAAGGCTGGAGGGTATCCAACTTCCGCTAAAGGTCCTCGTTACGACTTCACCACATTTGACGGTAAAACAGCACCGAAAGGCATTTTCCTCTCTCGTAGTAAATTTCCATACCACAAAACCAATGAGTATAAGCGCCGCATCGCTGCCGGTGAGTCCCCATACCCAACTCGTGCACCGTGGTATCCTATTTCAGCACCGTTGCTAACTGAGCATTTATCAGCAGCGATAGATGGCTATCCGTATCGTGCGAAAGCATGGATAAACCACATGGCAAACCCAATATATGGGGTTCCAGGGTTAAAAAACCTGCTCGAAGAAAAGCTGAAAGATCCTAAGCAGCTAGGTTTGATTATCTCAATTGATGCGTTTATCAATGAAACAACTGCACTGTCAGACTACATCGTGCCAGACACAGTCACGTATGAAAGCTGGGGCATGGCAACGCCATGGCATGACGTCCCAACAAAAACGGTGACTGCTCGCTGGCCAATCGTTGAACCTCGTACCGATAAAACCAATGACGGCCGGAGTATATGTTTAGAGAACTTCCTCATTGATGTCGCAAAAAAGATGGGGCTTGGTGGCTTTGGAGAGCAAGCAATCCAAGATCGCAACGGTAATTGGCATAGTATCCACAACGCTGAAGATTTCTACCTTCGTGCTGCTGCCAATCTGGCCTATGTGAACGATGGCGTGCCAGAAGTATCGGCTGAAGATATTATGTGGTCTGGACTAGAGCGTCTTCTGCCTGCAATGCAACAGACATTAACCAATGAAGAGCTTAAACGTGTCTCTTACATTTTTGCTCGAGGTGGCCGCTTTGAGGATGCTTCAAAAGCCTACCAGGGAGAGCAAATGAAATATAAATGGGCTCGACCAGTCGCTATATGGAATGAAAAACTTGGCACATCTATAAACACCATGACGGGAGAGGTCTACAGTGGTTGCCCAACTTGGCACCCCCAAAAGCTGAGCGACGGTACGCCTCTTGAAGAACGTTACCCAGCAAACGAATGGCCATTTAGCCTGACGAATTTCAAATCAAATATCCATAGTGCCGTGTCTAACCTATCCCCTCGTTTGAACTCGATAAAAGGTGTGAATCCTGTCTATATCCACCCAGCGGATGCTAACAAAAACAGCATAAAAACAGGTGACGAGTTTATTATCGAAACACCAAGCACCAGTACAAAGGCGATAGCTATGGTTTTGGAAGGCGTTATCCCTGGCACACTTGGCTTTGAACATGGATTTGGCCATACCGAACTAGGGGAACGTGCTCATTGGATCGGTGACAAGCAACAACCCATCAAGGCCAGCAATAAAGATGGCGTAAATATTAACGATATAGGATTAATTGACCCCACCCGTGAAAGTAAAGGCGTTATGCTTGACTGGGTCGTGGGAGCCGCAGCTCGCCAGTCTTTACCGGCAAAAATCCGTAAGGTTTAAAATAACGAAATAGTAAGCAAATACAGCTTAATTTTGCCAGCTAAACCGTGTAGTTTTGTATTTACACGGTTTAGCGTATAAGGGCACGGCTAATGCCGATTTTCCTAACTCAACAAGCAGTCATTTTTTATACTGAATGATTCTCTATTGACAATTCAGGTCGACCCTAGATATCTTTTAAGCATCTTGTTGCTCTAGTATATGGAAATACTATGAATTTAAGGCATGTGGAAATATTCCGCAGAGTCATGGAGACTGGGTCAACTAAAAATGCGGCTAAAATACTCCTAATTTCACAACCAGCAGTAAGTAAGATGTTGGCTCAATTTGAACGGCAGTTGGGATTTACGCTGTTTCAACGAATGGGAGGGCGCCTAGTACCCACATTTGAAGCAGAACAACTATTTGAAAGCTCAAATAGCATCTTCTCTTCCTTCTCCCAATTCAGTTCAGAGGTCGATAGAATAAGAGATTCCAAGTCCGGAGCCTTAAAAATTCTTGCAAGCCCAAGCTTTAGCCAATCTATCTTATCTGATGCGCTAGTCAATTTTTCCAATGACTACCCAAAAGTAAAACTCTATTTCGATACCCCGAACCAAGAAACGATGACTCAGCTTTTATTGGATCACCAATATGAGATTGGCTTAACTATCACTCCCATCGCTCACCCCTTGATCATTAGCAAACCCTTAAGCCGGGCAAAACTGGTCTGTGCATTTCACAAAGATCACGAATTCAGCCAGCTTGACCATATATCGATAGAGCAGATTAATAACGAAAAGCTCATTTCTTACCCTAGAAACTCGCCCATAGGGCAGATCATCAATGATGTTTTCCTACAAAACCAAATCGAGCAGCAAGTGGATATCGAGGTAAGGTATTGCGCAACCGCATGTAACCTTATTAATGCCGGTGTGGGGGTTACGATTGTTGACGTGTTTACCCTATGTAATCGCTCCTTTAATAATGTCCGTTATATTCCTATTGAAGGTAAGCACTCGATAACCATCTTCTCGGCTACCCCAAGAACCAAGCCTTTATCGAAGATTGCCAAGATATTTTTTAAGGACTACTTTAAATTTGACCAAAATAAGGAGCTTTTGAAGTAAGCTCCTTTTCGCGTTATTTCATCATTGAAGGTAACCAGAGTGCTACCTGAGGATAATAAATAAGTATGGCTATCAGTATAAAGAACGCCATAACAAATGGAATAACGCCAACAAACACATCGGAGATATCCGTCTGCCCTTTCCTCAAGTTTTGAACCACGTATAGGTTTAGCCCTACCGGTGGAGTGATCAGGGAGAGTTCCATTAACACAGTTAAGAATATGCCAAACCACAAGGAATCAAAACCCGCGGCAACGGCAATAGGTACAACAATTCCCACGGTCGTCACCATCATTGAGACCGCCTCAAGAAAACACCCCAGAATAATGTAGAAGATAACTAGCATCCAGATCATGGTGTAGGGAGACAGCCCCGCCTCCATAATGGCTTGAGAGGCCGCTTGAGGGATTCCAAGTAGAGACAACACAAAGTTCAAACAAAACGCACTGGCTATGATCAAGATGATCATCGACGTGGTTTTAAAAGTGCCATGGAAGGCGTTATGTAGCATGGATACGCTGAGCTTTTTCTCGTAGAGGGTTAATCCCAATGCCGCAACAATGCCCAGTGCAGCGGCTTCCGTTGGTGTCGCAAAACCAAAATAGATGCTCCCCAGAATCACGATAAAAATCGAAGTCACTGGTAAGATATCCAGAAGAAGTTTCACCTTCTTCTTAAGGCTCATGCTCTCTGCCTTCTTATAATCAGCACCTAAAAACAGAGTCACAGTGATAATGATGGCAGACATCAGCAGGGTAAGGATCAGTCCGGGTATAACAGCCGCAACAAACAGTTTACCGACCGATACATCTGCCAACGCACCATAAACTATCATCAAAATACTTGGAGGGATAAGAACCCCTAATGTCCCACCAGCCGCAAGAGAACCAAGCACCATATGCTTGTTATAACCTCTTTCCTCTAGGATCGGTATTGCCACTGTACCTATGGTTGCTGCCGTGGCAACACTGGAACCCGACATCGCAGCAAACAGAGAACTCGCCACTGTGTTGGTATGCAATAACCCCCCAGGTAAGCGCTCTAGCCAAGCAGCTAAGGCTGTATAAAGTCGATTGGCAATTCCTGACCGAAGTAGGATCTCCCCCAGCAACACGAACAACGGAATTGCAATAAGGGAAAACTCATTCATCCTATCCCAAGCTATCGATGCCGCACTAGCCATCATACGGCTGTCCAGCAAGAAAAAATCAGCGGTAAAGGCCAACACAGAGATAGCACTAGCAACGTGTAAACCAATAAACAGAAGCACAATCAGACCGATTGCTAAACCCATAGTATAAATCATGATTGCACCTCTTCTGCTGAAACTAAACTACCCTTAGCATTCTCTGACTTTAGCGTCTTCTTCTCCTCTTCTGGGTCATAGCTTTTTTGTAGCTCTTGCAGTTGGCCCCAATCTTTTGCTCGAATATAAATCAGCATATTTGAGATACGAAAAACGATGGCGATAGCAAAACTAAACCAAGCTAAAGACCAAATTAGCTGAGGAATATAAATTGGTGTGCGTAAAGGTGTGTTCGATATCGCCATAAAATCCCATGATTCATAGGCCAGAAGTAATGTCTGGTAGGCAAATAACATAATAACAAAAAGCAAACACGCATTACTGAATAAACTAAGAATGAGCTGGGCTTTCTTCGGTAATCTACGCACCAACAAATCAATCTTTATATGGGAGTTGGCATAAAAGGCGTAAATGAACCCCAATGCAGACGAGATGGCTAGAATATAGCCGCCATACTCATCTACTCCTTGCAATGAATAGTTAAAGATCTTCCTTACCAAAACCTCAAAACATACCGCTAGCGAAAGCAAGATAAGTAACCACCCAGATACAATACACAGCTTTGATGAAGCCTGTTTTAACCTAAACTCTATCCGATGAATTGTATTCATGATAGAACTCCTCAAATGCTATTCAGTTTCAGGTAAAATCAAGGCTTCAAATCTAGCACCACACTCTTTGTATACGCGGTTACAGCTAGAAACCCATTTAGGCACCACATCGTCATGAAGGATCTTCGCCAGCTTGTTTTTATCGCTTACCGAAACCTCAGAGTACTCCATGTCCCCAGGTTCTCCTTCTAAAGAACAAGGGCTGCTAGAAGTATTACAACTGATGCCTATCTTATGAATCACAGGCGCCATAGCCCAAAGCTCATTTTCTGAGGATTGCAACTTACTTTGAATAAGGGTTCGATCACTCTCATCTAGTCGCTCCCAGAACTTGCTGTTAGCCACTTGAACGACTTGAGAATAGCCACCAATTGGTAAGTCGTAGAGGTAATTTGTTACCTCATGAAGTTTGTTCTTGAAGCCAAAAGTTGTTCCCGTTGAGGCGCAGTCCACCAACCCTCGTTGCAAGGCTTGATATACCTCACCTCCAGTCATGTTCACGGCTGTTCCACCCAATTTCTCAAGCGCATCAGCGGCAGGTGCGCCACTTACCCTTACCTTCTTCCCTTTTAGGTCGTCTAATGAATTAATGGGGTCTTTACAGAACATGATTTGAGGGTTGAAAGGCCAGTGGGATAAGAGCACACCATTAAAACGCTCGAGACGTTCCGCCATGGTGTCTCGATAAGAGTCTGAAATATTCTTTAGAGTATCGAAGTCGTAGGCGATTGCAGGGAGGTCAACAGCAACAAGCGAAGGTTCATCACCACTCACATAACTGACGGAGATAGTCATGATATCAAATGTGCCTTTCTTCAAAAACCTAAGGGCTTGATTTCCTTTTACCCCCGCTTCATTTAGCGTGACATATTCAACCTTAATACGGCCATCTGTCTCTTTTTCTATCGATTGCCATACACCTTTATCAACATCATCTACCTGAGGCTGGTTACCCCAAAAGCCTAACACGCGAATCTTAACCTGTTCCGCGTAACTCGGTGCGGAGAAAAGGGTAAGGAATAGAAACGGCATTGTTATCAGTTTTCTATTAAATTTTTCCATAATGAAATCCTTTTACTTTCATGAATAGAGTATTAGGTATACAGATCAGCACCAAAATTCCTGCTCACATCCATCTCTTTGATCTTTCTACCTAAAGGTTTACTAAATGACGAACTCTTTCGAGAAAGGAATAGCCCCTCTCCTCTATCAGCAATCAGCTTTTGACCCTCAACAATTAATTTTCCACGTTGCATAACTTGTACTGGCCACCCCCTCACTTTCTTTCCTTCATATGGGGTATAGTCAGCGTTGTCGTGAAGGGCCTCGGACCTTATTTCTACTTCTTTTTCCATATCCCAGATAGCTAGATCTGCATCCGAACCAATGGCAATGGTGCCCTTTTGTGGAAACAAGCCATAAATTCGAGCGGCATTTGTCGAGGTTAAGGCAACAAACTGGTGAATATCGAGCCTTCCAGAATTCACAGCTTCGTTATAAAACAGCGGCAACCGCACCTCGATTCCGGGAAGACCATTTGCGATCTTATTGAATGGGGTCTTCATACCCTGATTGAGCTTGCCGGAGCTATCAAAGCGATAAGGGGCATGATCTGAAGACAGAATTTGGAACGTACCATTACTCAACCCATTCCATATTGACTCCTGCGACTCTAAATCTCTCGGAGGTGGGCTGCAGCAAAACTTCGCCCCTTCCATACCTTCACGCTCTAAATCTTGCATTGTTAGAGTGAGGTACTGAGGACAGGTTTCCCCGTAGATTTTAAGCCCTTTAGTTTGAGCTTCCCGAATCGCTTTTGTGGCCTCCGAGCAGGAGACGTGCACGATAAGCAATGGAACATCAATAAACTCTGACAAGCTAATAACTCGATTGGCAGCCTCACCTTCACCAATCTGCGGATGGCTAATGGCATGAAACTTCGGTTCAATGTGACCTTTTGCCAATAGCCTATCGGTTAGCCAGCGAATCATGTCGTAGTTTTCGGCATGAACCATCACCAAGGCTTGTTCTTTTCTGGCAAGCGCTAGAACCTCTAACATCTGATAATCGTCTAGCTTCAGCAGTTCATAGGTTGTATATACCTTAAACGAAGTAATACCTCGGCGGATGAGTGTAGGCAGCTCATCGTTAAGTACCTCTTGAGTGGGATCAGAAACAATCACGTGATAAGAGAAGTCAATCACCGACTTTTCTTTACCACTCTGCTCATAGCTATCAGCGATACTCAAGAGGGACTGACCTTTATGCTGGCAGGCAAAAGGCACTATGGTGGTGTTACCACCAAAAGCTGCAGACACCGAACCGGAGTAAAAGTCATCTGCAGTCATGATCCCATGTGAAGAGGATTGCTCAATATGGCAGTGTGCCTCAACCCCACCGGGCAGAATGTATTTCCCTTGTACATCAACCTCATTAGCCCCAGAAGAAAGCCCTGTACCAAGGGCGGTTATCACACCATCTTTGATTCCAATGTCACAGTGCATTTTCTCAGTTGCGGTAATCACAGTTCCATTACGAACAACAGTATCAAATTGGTGATATGTAGAAATTCCCATAGCCTTTCCTTGCGAAATGTTTATCGAACCTAATGCGCTGATGCCGAATAACGGTAAGCAACGGTTGACAGAGCTAGCCCTATCGACGCTTGTATAGGGTCTATTACAGTAATATTCAGCTCTTTTTCTATTGAGTGGCGGTAACTTCCCATACCAGCACACCCCAATACGATGACATCTGCGGCATAATCCTGTTTTAGGGTTGTAGCTACTCCCATCAACTTACTGAAAGCCACATCAGGGTCTGATAAGTCTGTGATGGATAGGTTGGCGGAAATATCTGCCACAATGAATGGATCGTATTGAATCGCTCGGGCATAGCGAGTATGACGCTCTACAGAAGAATCTGTAATTGAGATAACCCCCACTCTTTGCCCTAGGTTCGATGCATATGAAAGCGCTGATTGCGCGATACCTAATACGGGTTTATTGGTAATTTCCCTTGCTGAAAATATTCCCGGATCCGAGTAGCAAGCCAAAATAAACACATCAGTATAAGCTTCACAATCAGAGATCAATTCCAGCAACGGTGTAATAACTCTGTCGGCATCGCTCTGACTCTCAATACCTTTTGGGCCATCATTCAACGTTAGGCATTTGATATCTAGAATATGTTTAAACTTATTACCAATGGATTTCTGAATAACCTCTGTCACCTCTGGTGAGCTGTTTGGATTTATTACTGTCACTCTATACATAGTCATCACTCTGGTAAAAGAACGCCTTTTTGTTCAACAATCCGACCGTAATGCTGAGGCTGGCGATGTCGCGCAAAATCAAAAATCGTTTGTTTAAAAAACACTGTGTCATCAAGATCGATATCGGCCATAATCAGCTCATCCTCAAGCGTGGTAGCCTTTGCAAGTACTTTGCCCGATGGGTGAACAATGATAGAGCCACCAAGAAGTGGGAAACCGTTTTCTACTCCAGCTTTTGCCACAGCAACGACAAATGTACCGTTTTGATAGGCGCCAGCCTGAATTGAGAGTTCACTATGGAAAGTTCGATCTTCTGCACCTTCCTCTGGGCGCTGTGAGTTAGTTGTGGGGGTGTTATAACCTAAAGCAATCAACTCAACCCCTTGTAATCCCATTACCCTGTAGGTTTCTGGCCAACGTCTGTCGTTACAGATACACATACCAAACAAGCCATGCTCATTGCGGTAAACAGGGAAGCCTATATCTCCGACCTCAAAGTATTTTTTCTCAAGATGCTGAAAGGCTCTTTCAGCATCATATTTGTCATGGCCAGGTAGATGGATCTTCCGGTATTTACCAACTATGTGACCACTGCTATCAACCAAGATAGAGGTATTGAAATAACGTTTCGATTCACCTTCAGCCACGGCTTCGGCATAGCCTAAATAGAAACCAATCTGATATTCTCTTGCTTTATCAAATAGCTCTTGCGTGATGGCATTCGGCATTTCATATTCAAAGTAGCTATCAACTTCTTCCTGATCTTCGATATTCCAACGAGGAAAAAATGTCGTCAAAGCTAACTCGGGGAACACCACAAAATCACAGTTGTTTTTGTGTGCATTATCCAAAAGAACCAACATTCTTTTGACCACTTCTTGCTTTGATTCTGAGCGCTGTATTGGGCCAAGTTGTGCACCACCCAATTTTATTTTTCTAGACATAATGACTCTCTTTAACTGCTCCGCTTTAGTTAAATTGAGTGTTACAGCTTTGCTAAATATTGACCAATTCGTTATTCAGATCAGACTATAACCCCAGGTTATAGAGCTATGATTTACCTCTTACATAGGCTTAATTGATCTAACTGAAAAGTTAATGAAATACTCCACAGTTTTGCAGGCTATTTTTTAGTTGTGTTAGCCAACTGTAGCGGTACGGTGAATACTCAAACAAAGAAGGCGCTTCGTTATAGCAGTAAAGAGAATCACATACACAATCAGTGATTATACTTTCCCTATAGCGTTACTATTGTGGAGAGCAGTAATGATTAAAATAATCACCCGTAAATCTATTGCTATCTTCACGTTGCTATACAGTTTTATTTTATTCTCTACTTCGGCTTATTCGGCCTCAAAGATCAATGTGGGTAGTTACAACTGCCCGCCCTTTGTGATTGAGCATGGCGACAAATCCTATACTGGTCTGAGTATTTTGCTGTGGCAGAAAATTGCACAAGAGCTGCAATTGGAATACATCATCAGTAATCATGAACTGCAAGAGCTACTCGATGACGTCGCCATCGGCAACATCAACATTGGTGTATCATGTATATCTATTACGCCTGAGCGCGAAGAGGTTCTCGATTTCTCACACTCTTACTATGAAACCCACCTTGCAATTGCCGTTAAGCGGCAAGGCTACTTAGCGTCACTAAAAAGCCTATTTACCAATACTAAACTGCTTCTTGTTTTAGCCTTTGTCTTCGTTGCAGCATCGATTGTGGGTGGAATCTATTACCTGCTTGAACACCGGCTAAATGATAAGCTGTATTCAATGCGTTCATCGAAAGCACAAATGATTGAAGGGTTCATTCTCGGGCTGTTATTTATTACAAAAGGACCATTTAATTATTTTGAATTTAAAACCCTCCCAGGGCGAATTTTAACCGTGATATTAGCCATTTTCACCACCTTCTTTATTGCTAGTATTACCGCAGTATTGGCCAGTACATTCACTTTAGGCTTGCTAAATAGCGATATAAAAGGTCCAAATGACCTCGCAAACCTCACTGTCGGGGCGAAGAAAGCATCAACATCCTCAGCATTTCTCGTTAACCAAAGCATTGTTCACCGCGATTATGAAGATATTGAGTCCTTATTAACGGCATTGGATAACGAAGATGTTGAAGCGATTGTGGCTGACGATGCGGTATTGAAATATTTAATTAAAAAATCAAAAGAAAGCGGACAGTATGAAGATTTAACTGTTTTGCCTTACAGGTTTGAGAAACAAAACTATGGTTTGGTTATTGAAAATAATAGCCCATATCGTGAACAGTTAAACCGTGCACTACTCAAAATCAGGCAAAGCCCTGAATGGCGCCAAGCCTTACATGAATACTTTGCAGAATAAGCAATATATAAAGCAAAAAAATAAAAAAAGGGCGAACCTAAGGTTCGCCAAAGCTAAGACAACTATAATGGAACTCGTTAAATCAGCCGTTTATCTCCACTTTAATAAACGCCCGAGTTTAGATGGATGGTAAGACCAACAATGATCAAATATGGTCATTAATTCTGGATTTCCGTATTTTGATAAGTTAACCGCATGAAAACGATTTTTATGCTCTTTCAACTTAGTAATACGCTTCATCATTTCTTCTGGTTGTGATGGTGCAATAAAATCAGAAAGCACCACTAAATCTGCGTTCTTATACTTTTCACCACACATCAAATCGATAGACTGGTCCAGAACAGGGCCTAAATCAGTACCACCATGAAATGAGTACGATAGAAAGTTTAAAGCTTCACTAAGGCCATCTTGTTTTGTAAGCTCATACGTTATTTGCTGGGTCGAAAACATAATCACATAGCAGTCACGGTCTTCTGCTAATGCAATTTGCATTAACCCATAAGCCAGTGCTTTCGCACATTGCTCTGGAAAACCATTCATCGACCCAGACGCATCAATACAAACGATGAACGGACCTTTATCTTGCTCTACCTGTTTTGTTTGACGTTTAAATGCTTTCACTCGTCGTAGCTTACGCTGAGCGCCTTGCATTCGGTAATTCAATAATCGTTTATCAACTAAATGCTTATAGAAAACAACTTCCAACTCTGGATAAGCTAAAAACATGGCCTCATTAGGTAACAGTTTTGATAGATCATCACTTTCATGAATCCCAACAATATCATCAGTGACATTATCACTCTGTTCTTCAACCATTTTTAAATCTTCAGAACGAACTCGTTCTTTATTTGGGTCATCCACTTCATTGGCCATACGACCTAACTTCTCTGCTATTTCTTGCAGACCATTATTTTTCTTTAAAAAAGTGGCAATCGACTTGAGCGTAGTCACATCACTCTTTGTTAATTTGGCTTTGGCCATATCCCATAAACGGCCCGCTTTCTTTTCATCACCAGCTTCTGTTACTTCTTCCATCTGGCGCATTGTTTCAATACGTTGATAAAGGTCAGCCAATAATTTCTCTTTATGCTGCTCTAGCTCGTTAAGTTGAGCTTCTGTTAGAGCCTGAGTTAAATGTTGGCTCCATTGGTGACAAAAATAACTTTGAAACATAGGATTATGTTTTTGTAAATCACGCTCAAGCAAGGTCTTGGCTTTAAAATAGAACGCTGAGTGCCCTTCTAGTTGTTTCACAACGTCGAGTACATGCTCATCAAAATAATCCCGGCCCCAATTAATCACGTCTTGATGAAGTTCAATTTCTTGATGGAAGCGCTCTTCAACGCTAACTTTTGTGATCCTTCTCTGTACCTGACCTCGCCACTTCAAAATCTGACTTTTCATCGCCGACTTTATCCCAGGGTTAGACTCAGCCGCCACAATAAGCTGTGGGCGCATCATCATTTCATGTATTGCATTATCAATGATGCCAGATTCCGCTAGCATCATAGCAAGGTTGAGTCCTTCAGAAACTGGCATTGGACACCCCTCTATTAAGCAAAGTATTCAGATAAATGAGTGATTCGAAAAACACTCTTATCAATAGTTAATTTTAACTCATGTACAGAATCAGAGGCTGTAGATAAGCTTTGCTCGATCAACTCGGGTAAACGTGGGTCGATGAAGTTATGCGGCAATGCCCCATGAAAGCTACTCTTCGATATTTTTAAATTATGCTCAGCATCAACGACTTTTGAAGATGCATCTTCAGCGCAAGAGAGCCAACGCTGCTGCAACTCGGGGGTAATCCCCTTTTCTCCAGCAATACCGACTAACACAGAGCGATTAGCAATATCTTTAATCACTAAACGTAACTCAGCATCAACTTCAAACTGAAGTCGGCATAAATGCGTATTTTTGTTCACGTAGCCATAAATATCACATTGGCCCGTTTTGATTTTCTTCTCAAATTCATCACCATCAACATACACCCAACGACTATCGCCATTTTCTTTCTCTGAAACCGATGGGTTCTGTTGTAGCATTACAAGCTTTATCATTTTAGCGTTATGGTTAACGTTATAACGCTTAGCGCTACTGAAGTCGTACTTATACCACTCTTTACGCATCATACTTTCACGGCTAAATGTTAAACACAGCTCACTAACGACTTCATGGTGTACTTCATCAATAATTCGTTGAGACTCATTAGCATCGAACTGAGAAGCCTCCTGATTAAACGCTTTCTGAACAGCAAAATCATTGATGATAGATCGAATAACATTACGAGATTCTGGGCTATGCCACATGCAATCTTGTAACAGAAGTAAATCAAGAGGATTGATTGCATCACGAGCATTATAGAAGGCACTCGCTTTTAGCAAGCGCACCGATTTTTTCCAACGGCGATCTGATATATATAGTTCACTTTCCGAATCATCCGAAACATCAGATTCATCCGAACGCTTCTCGATCATTGCTTTGAGTTGATAAATTTTTTCAAAAATACTTTCTGATAATTTAATCTCATCAATATGAGCCTGCCAATTGTCGTACTCTTCATCTGTAATGGCTAACCCCGGCTCTAGCTCTTGAATGGCCGGCCCTTCTCCCATTAGCATCGCTTTAAAGTTTTGCTTCTCTTGAATTCGATTAACGAATACACGTACTAACATCCGGTCGTAGAGTGCTTCTAAACCGCTGTCTTCTTCTGGTAATTCATTCGATGCCGTAATAAGTAACCGCATCGGAACAGGTAACACCTCTTGGCCATTTTTAAACGTTCGTTCATTAACAACTGTCAATAAGGTATTCAATATAGCCGGTCCTGCTTTCCAAATTTCGTCGAGGAAAACAACTTGTGCTGTCGGTAAATAGCCGTCAACTAAGCGGACATACTTACCATTATCTTTTAACTCTTGAATGGATAATGGGCCAAACACCTCTTCTGGCGTAGAAAATCGCGTCATTAGATAATCAAAAAATTTGCTGTTATCAAACGCCTGAATCAATCTTTTGGCAATTAAGCTTTTGGCAATTCCCGGAGGGCCCAAGAGGAATACACTCTCTCCGGCTAATGCGGCAAGAAGGCATAGTTTGATGGTTTCTTCTCGCTCATAAACGCCATTTGAAAGCGCTTTGATTAATTTCTGAATCCGTTCAGAAACCAGCGCTTTATTCGGCTGTGTATTTTTTGCCATTGTCAGCATACTTCCGACCTCTTTAGTTGCCATATCCATGTGCTTCAGCACTATTATTCAGGATAGACATAAACCCCTAAATGTTACAATGATGTGAACTGAAATATTTTGTTACACTCTTTGTATATCAAACACATCCATCACGTTCCACTGCACAAACTATGATTCCATTTTTGAGACGTACTTAACACTATCAAGAACCGATTTCAAAACTAAAACGACAAGGATCAAGTTTTCGTTTGTTTCCTGCTATTAGCCTAACTACAAACACACTATTTTTGTAATAAGAAGAGCAAATATTCATCGGTGATTTTCCATTCCAGAAAATGATTATTCTGTCTCAAGAAATAAGAGAAGAAGGAAGCAGGGAAACAAAATACAAATGGGTAGAATAGCCACTCGAGTCACTATTGACACGAGCAGGATAAATATGTGCAAAAGAAAAAGATCTAAACATTACTTCTAATCATGACTTTGTAAACACATTGTTTAACACCCGTGGCTCTGTAACTATCAAAGAAATAGCCATAATTACAAATATCAATCATGAGTACATTATCCCAACTTCCTATACGCCTAACTGCCATTGTGTGTATAGGTATATTGCTTTCAGCACTTGTACCCTCTAATGGCCAACTTGAAAGCTTCATATCAATCCTTACTTTAGTGCTCATTTTTATGTTACTGAAAGAAGACTTCGGTAAAGGAATGCGCAGCTGGCTACTGCTTGCTCTAGGGACATATTCAATTGGTGTAATCGCTGATTTATTGGATGAAATACCAGAGCTTGATAATCATTGGCTTATTGATTCTACCGACGATATTTTCATGCATATCGGTGTGTTCCTAATGTGTTTTTGTTTTATCAAAATGCTGCACCAGCGTCGTGATTTAATCACAACATTACACACACAAATAGATCGCTCCCGACAATTCGAAGCAGATCTCAGCCGTTTAGCACTAGAAGATGATTTGACTGGATTACAAAATCGCCGCTCTCTTTTTCGTCGATTCGATAAAATGGCCATTAATTTACAACGAGGTATTTTAGCCTATATCGATCTTGATAACTTTAAGCAGGTCAATGATAAATTTGGTCATAAAAGCGGTGATGAATTACTCGTAGATATCGCAAAAACATTAATACAAACAGCACCTACCGGCAGCCAAATATATCGAATTGGCGGTGATGAGTTTGTTGTTTTACTGCCAACAGAAGATAATAATGTTTGCCAAGTGTGGATATCAAATTTATATGATGCGACTGCAAAAAAAAGGCGCTACTACAATATTGACTTTAGTGTAGGGCTATCACCTTATTATCCTGGAAACCTCAGTGACCCTGACTCGATTCTAGCAAAAGCTGATAAAGAGATGTATCTGGATAAAATAAGTAAACCATTAGCCCAAAGCTAATACTGATTTTCACAATACTGTAATATAATAGTCATAAAATGACGCGTTATTTTTCTGGTTTATTTGGAGATCTATGATGTTAACCAGGACTACCTTATGCGCACTCATTGCGACATTATCATTTGGCGTTCAAGCAAAAGAAACCGTAACAGTTACTGGCTCAACATCTGTTAGCCATGTTGTGGAAATATTGGCAGAAACCTACTCTACAGAGCACAACAACACCCTTATCGCCGTTCAAGGTATTGGCTCATCAGCTGGTATTGCAGCCGTAAAACGTGATGTCGCGGACGTAGGCATGAGTTCACGTTACTTAAAAGTCGAAGAAATTAAACCTGATGTGCAGACTGTTACGATTGCCCACGATGGGATCGCACTTGTTGTTAGTAAAGATAATCCTGTCGATAATCTAACTAAAGAGCAAGTCTCTAAAATTTATCACGGTGAAATAAATAACTGGAAAGACGTTGGTGGCCCAGATTTAAAGATGGCCGTTGTTAGTCGTGAAAATGCATCAGGTTCGCGCTTTTCATTCGAAGACTACATGGGGTTAACCCAACAAATTAAAGATAAAACAGTTTCTGATATTAACCCGCAAGTGCTAGTCGTTAATACAAACGGAACTGTAAAAAGTTTAGTTTCACGAAATAAGCATGCGATTGGTTATGTTTCGCTAGGCTCTATCGATGACTCTGTAAAAGCACTTTCTTTTAACGGTGTATCTCCAACCCTTGAAAATCTAGAATCAGGTAAATATAAAATTTCCCGCCCTTTCTTAATGCTATATAAAGAAAAGAAATTAAAAGATTCAGCTAAAGAATTTCTCGATTATGTCATGTCGACATCAGGCCAAAACATTATTGAAGAACGCGGTTATATTCCGGCGATTCAATAGTTTTAATTTAAAAGGCATAGTGTTAACTATGCCTTTATTTAGGCTTGTTATACCACTGGGTATTTTAACTTTTGCCCCCACTCTGTCCACGAACCATCATAGACCGTCAGGTTTTTTCGTCCCGTCAATTCTGCAGCAAGAGCAAGGATACATGCGGTAACGCCAGAGCCACAGCTAAAAATATGCTGCTCATTAACATCACTTAGCGCATCAAATCGTTGCGATATTTGCTCTATTGGCAGAAAACATCCGTCAGAAAGTGAAACTAACTGACTGAAAGGTAAGCTTTTCGCCCCTGGCATGTGCCCACTTCTGACACCTTGTCGAGGTTCTGGCTGCGTGCCATAAAATCGAGCAGCTGGTCGAGCGTCAAACACTTGCGTACCCGATGTTTCTAAGTGTGCATTCAAAGAATCAGCATCAATGACCCAGTTCGGTTGTAATGTTGCACTAAATTCACCCGCATCAATCTCTGCAGGTTCACCCGTCTCGAGTTCAAAGCCTGCCGCTAACCAAGCCGGTAAACCACCATCGAGCACAGCTACATTATTATGTCCCATCGCTCTGAACATCCACCACGCTCGGGGAGATGAAAAAATGCCGTGTGAGTCATAGACAACAACTGTATTCTTTGAGCTAACACCCAGCGCTGCAACAGACTGAGCAAATAATGCTTCAGAAGGCAGCATGTGTGGTAATTCAGAATCAGGATCGGCAATCTTCTTATCAAAATCAAAAAAGCGCGCCTTCGGTAAACGCTTTTCTTGCCACTCTGCTTGTGCATCTCTTGGTGAGTTTGGTAAAAACCAACTTGCATCCAGCACAGCAAGGTCCGGGTGATTGATATTTTCAGCGAGCCACGACGCTGAAACAAGTGGAGATGGCAGTTGAATTTCCGACATTCTGATTCCTTACGTTTTGTTTAAACGATCATCACAAACTTTTACGTTTAATTTCGCAATATCACTAGCGATGATTCCTGTCATTTAGATATGATGGATATATTGGTTAAACCCGTTTCACTACGCATTATGATGTTAGTTTCGATTACGTTAAGCTTTTCTTTTCAGCACTTAACGCAATTGATAGTTATGCCTAAAGATTGGCTTTTCATCCTACATGTTGTATCAAAGGATTGTAAATGAAGCAAATTTCGACTGCATTCGTTGTATGCATGTCTCTCGTATCTCCTGTATCACTTGCCTACAACGCGGGCAGCATTTCTTTTACCATGGATAATGATGGCATTGTTGGTACAGACCAAAATTACACTAACGGCATATTCTTAGAATTTAACTCTGCGGCAACCCCAATGCTTGATGTGTTAGGCCCTACCCCAATTAAGCAAATCGCATCAGTATTACCCTTTTCAAGCAGTACGCAAAAAGGATGGAATTTCCGATTTGGTCAACAAATGTGGACGCCTGAAGACATCGAAGCGACTGAACCCCTTGCAGATGAGCGCCCCTATGCTGGATTGCTATTCTTTGAGACAGGTATTTATCAGTATTCTCCATCTATTGCAGATAAATACAGTGTTATGATCGGTTTAGTCGGTCCGAATGCAATGGCAGAAAAGAGTCAAAAGTTCATTCATAGCATCGTCGGTTCAGACGAACCTATGGGCTGGGACTACCAAATAGACAATCAAGTCGTTTTTAACCTTGGCTATGAAGGTCACCGGTTAGTCACTCGTCAACGTGCATTTCTAATGGATGAATATGACGTTAGTGGAATTGGGCGCATAAATGTTGGTAACTATCAGAGTGAGGTTGCTGTTGGTGGTGCTTTCCGCTGGGGTAATAGCCTTTCAGGCAACTTTGGTACAACAGGCTTTACCCCTGGTAAGTTCGTCGATATTAGTGTGTTGTCTACCAGCGCTTCTGGCTATTTCTTATTTACAGGTATAGAAGGACGATACCGCTTTAATGATATTACCATTGATGGTGATCGACCAGATGGCGTACCGGATACAACCGTTGAAAATTGGCAAGCAACAGCTGTTTTGGGTGGTGTATATTATCAACCTAAATGGGGCATCAGTTTAAGTTTTGCAACAAGTACCCCAGAATTTGAAGAGGACCCACACGGTTCAAATTCAGTCGGCTCACTGGAATTGTTCTGGCGCTTGTAGCGAATAATACCAATCTGGATAAGTAATTGATCTAAGTATTACGTAGGAAAAATTGTTGTTATCAAGGCACTGATTGAAACCAGTGCCTTTTTTATTAATAACGACTGTTATTTCGTTTAACGCTAAACGACGTTTTGAATCAAAGCAGAAATGCCATCTTGGGCAAACTCTTGCTCATTTGCCATCTCAACGATCTGCTCAGGTTTGTATAACTCACCGTCATACACCACAACCATGCTTACATCCCCCGATTTTAGGAATGTTGTTTCTCCATACTCGGTATAACGTGTCGCACCAATACTGATAACAGTTTGTGCCGGATAATTCGCGTTAGCTAGATGTACCGCAATATCTTCTGTTGGCCCAACATCTTGCTGATTGTTCATTCGGTCAACAATCCAATCCAAGAGTTTTTCATGAAAATAACTATAGCCAATCACAGGGCTATCTTCACCGTATCGAACGACATGGTCATCACGCTTATGAAAACTAGCAATCCTAAAGCGATCTAATGTACCACCTTGAGTTAAGGCATCTAATGCAATCAATTGAGAAGAAATACCTTTCGTTTTAGGTCCCCAATTTTTCTTTTCACTGATTTTTTTTGCATTCGGCTTACGAATAGAGCAATCATTGTAAGCTGCAAACTGGCGTGGTGTGATTGAAACAACACGCTTACCTTCGTATTGAATATCACAGATTAACGCAACTTCTGGTTCAATTTGAAGGTTATCAGCATCATTTGGTGGAATGATCGTATCGGTTGATAGTGGAAACGTGGAAAGGAAACCTGCTTTTTCTGAAGGAATATAAAAAGGGAAAATAGCTTTAGGTTGCACAGCTTCCTGTACTTCAACGGCAAGGAAATCTTTCGCTTCGCCTGCTTGCTCAAGGTGACCAGCAAAGTTACCAGCAACACCAAAGCCAATCATATTTTCATAGTTCATTACGTGACTCACTATACGACTTAATTTAGTAAGCCTTTATTGTATATCAAACCCTATAAGTGTTTGATCACTCTAGATCAAATAGATTGTTTTTTGTGTGCCAGAGCAACAAAAATAATGAGTCCACTACCCCGCTATTTAGAATATTTAAAACTCAGCTGCAAAAAAAAAGCTCCCGTCGGGAGCTTTTCTATTTTAGTTTAAATCTAACTTATTCATCATCTAATGGGATGAGCTTAGTTGAACCACCGTGGAATTTTTCACGACGACGCTGAACTAACGCGAAGAAGCCAGGGATCAAACATGTGCCTGCCAACAATACGCAGAGCAGACCACCTGTTAGTGAAATACCCAACGAGTTTTGGCTGATATGGCCAGCGCCTGATGCGAAGATCAAAGGTAAGATACCTAAGATAAACGACCAAGAAGTCATGTTTACTGCACGGAAACGTAATTTACCACCGCGGACAGCAGCTTTCTCAATATCAAGCTCTTTCTCTTCACGTTCAATCTTCGCAAATTCAACAATCAAGATCGCATTCTTCGCAGCAAGTGCAATAAGTAGTACCAAACCAATCTGTGCGTATAGGTTCAATGGTGTACCTGTAATCGCAAGTGCTAAGAACGACCCTAGCGTTGCCACCGGTACAACCAAGATGATAGCCAGCGGGATACTCCAGCTTTCATACTGAGCAACCATGAACAGATAGATGAAGATCAGCGCCAAAGCAAATGCATAGATTGCTTGGTTACCCGCTTTAACTTCTTGGTAAGCCATACCCGTCCACTCATACTGATAGCCTTGAGGTAGTACTTCAGCAGCTACACGTTCCATGGCTGCAATTGCATCACCACTTGAGTAGCCAGGAGCAGGATTACCCTGAATAACCGCAGCACGGTACATGTTATAACGCCATGCAACATCAGGTTCAAATACTTGCTCTACCTTTGTTAGCGTACTTAGTGGGATCATATCACCAGAAGCGGAACGTACATGGAATCGTTCTAGTGCATCCAAGTTATCACGATAATCACTATCGGCCTGAACCGTTACACGGAAGTTTTTGCCGTACAGAGTAAAGTCGTTCACGTACATGGAACCTAAGTTACCCTGTAGCGTTTGGAAAATCTCTGTTAGAGGAATACCCAGTTGCTTTGCTTTAACGCGGTCAACATCAATATAGAAATGCGGCACATTCGCGCGGAATGTACTGAAAGTGAACGCAATTTCAGGTTGCTGATTGGCAGCCTGAATCATTTCACCCATAACAGTAGCCAAATCGGTTCGGCTGCGACCTAAGGTATCTTCTAGTACAAACTCAAAACCATCAGCTGCCCCCATACCTGGCACCGCTGGTGCACCCATCGCAAATACAATCGCCTCAGGCAATTCCATTGCAGCACGGCCATTTACACGGTTTGAAATAGCAAAAGAGGAGTGATCTCCATCCATTGCATTTCGCTCATCCCAATCTTTTAGCTTAATAAAAAGAGAGGCGCCGTTAGAAGCCGCTGCACCCGTTAAGAACGCATAACCATTTGCTACGGTAATACCTTCAATTCCCGGTTCTTCAGCAAGAATATCCTGAAGCTTAATCGTAGTCTCTTCAGTACGAGATAACGAGGCAGAATCTGGCAACTGAACGTTAACGAGCAAAATACCTTTATCTTCCGTTGGAACAAATGCCGTTGAAGTAGTTTTTGCTAAATAAGTTACAGAGCCAACCGCAAGAATGAAGAATGCCACCAGAATGGCTGATTTACGAACAAGGAAGCCCGCAATAGAACCATACTTTAAGGTGACTTTATCAAGACCGCGGTTAAATACACCAAACCAACGCGTTACATTTCCGCCACCTTGCTTAAGTACAAGAGTACATAAAGCCGGAGATAGCGTTAGCGCGTTTATCGACGAGATAACAACCGAAATACAAATTGTTAGCGCGAATTGACGATACATGATACCGGTAATACCCGGCAGCATTGCAACGGGTATAAATACCGCTAACAGTACCATGGTAGAAGTAACAATCGGCCCTGATACCTCTTTCATCGCAATCAAAGTTGCTTGGCGAGGTGTCAGACTTGGGTCACGCTTCATGTTGGTATCAACTTGCTCGATAACTAGTATCGCATCATCTACCACGATACCGATGGCCAGAATCAAACCGAACAGCGTAACTGTATTAATGGTAAACCCTGCCGCCAACATGATGGCAAAAGTACCAATTAACGAAACAGGAATAGCAACAACCGGGATCAGCGTTGAACGCACACTACCCAAAAACATATAAGTTACAGCGATTACCAGCAGAATAGCCTGGATCAATGTAATAACAACGCCCTTAATCGACTCAGCAACGAACAATGTTGTATCGTAACTTGTTTCGTACTCCATCCCATCGGGGAAATCAGCACTCATACGATCAAGCAAATCCATCACCGCCTTGCCACTTTCCAATGCATTCGCATCAGACTGGAGGTTTAGTGCAACGATAGAAGCTGGTTGGCCACGGAACATACCGTTACCGCTATAGAACTTCTTACCCAGTTCTACACGAGCAACATCTTTTAAGAAAACAACTGAGCCGTCAGTATTTGCACGTAAAATAACGTTTTCAAATTCTTCAGCTGTTTCTAAACGCCCTTTCGTAACAAGGTTAAACTGTACTTCTTGTGCATTGTTAAATGGAGGAGCACCAACTTGACCCGCGGCAACCTGCACGTTCTGCTCAGCAAGTGCGGCATTCACGTCAGATGTCGTTAAGCCAAGGTTAGCCATCTTTTCAGGGTTAAGCCAAACACGCATTGCGTATTCGCCACCACCGATAACATTAACTTCACTGATACCAGTTACGCGAGCTAGCTGATCTTTTACATTTAAATTAATGTAGTTAATCAGGAACTGGTCATCATACTGCCCATCAGGAGAATAGAAGTTCAATACCATCAATAAGTCAGGAGAACGTTTCTTAACCGTTACACCAACCATACGAACTTCAGCGGGTAGCTTCGATTCAATTTGGGATACACGGTTTTGAACATTAACCTGAGCCATATCTGGATCAGTACCAATATCAAAAGTAACGTTTAGGCTATATGAACCATCGTTTGCACTTTTAGAAGACATGTAAATCATGTTTTCTACGCCGTTCACCGATGCTTCAATAGGGTCAGCGATTGCCTCTTCGACAACCTCAGCACTTGCACCAGAGTAAAAAGCAGTTACACCAACTGATGGCGGACTAATTTTCGGATATTCTGCTACTGGCAAATTAAGGACAGCAATAGCCCCAGCCAGCGTTAGAATAATTGAGATAACCAGCGCAAATTTTGGGCGCTGGATAAAAAAGCGGCTTAGCATCTAGTTACTTACGCCTCTGTGTCTTCAAGTCGAACTGTTACACCGTTACGAACACGCTGCAGACCCTTCGTTAACACCACATCATCTTGCTCAATACCTTCAGAAATGATGATACCAAACTCTGTTTGTGGACCTAGAACAACATTGCGTCGTTCAGCAATGTTATCTTCAACAAGTACCATCACAAAATCACCTTCTAGATCACTTTGTACAGCACGACGCGGAATAACAATACGTTGAACAGGTTCTTTCTCACGCAAGAACACTTGAACATGTTGTCCTGGTAGCAACGCTTTTTCTGGATTAGGGAAACTAGCACGCATAGCGATAGTACCTGTATTCAGATCAATACGGTTACCAATGAAATCGACTTCACCTAGGTGTTGATATTCTTTGCCGTTCGTTAACGTTAATACCACTTCAACACCATTATCACCGCTACCTGCACCATCTAAGGTGTCGATACCTAAATCAAGGCGTTGTCGCTCACTGACGTTAAATGACGTTTGCATCGGGTCTAGGCTAACAAGTGAAGTCAAAATACCAGTGCTTGGAGAGACCAAATCACCAATACTTACCTTGCTATCACTCACACGACCAGTAAATGGCGCAACAATTTTGGTGAAAGACAAGTCAATCTCTGCAGACTTAAGCTGCGCTTTCGCTGATTTTAATTGAGCTTCTGCATTTAGTTTTTCAGCAGTAAGGCGATCGTACTCAGACTGGCTAATACTACCTTTAGGTAGCAGCCTTTCACCACGCTTCCAATCTAAATTAGCACGTTTAAGAGAGGCGTCTGCCTGAGAAATTGAAGCTCGAGCGCTTGCTACACGCGCTTCATAAGCTGCAGGCTCAATTTCAAAGAGTAGTTGTCCCTTCTCAACCATCTCACCTTCTTGAAATGAACGTGACTTTAGGTAACCTGAAACTTGTGCTGCAATTGCAACATCTTCCATCGCTTCAGTTCGACCAACAAATTGCTTTCCTTGCTGGTAATCAATAACGGTTACTGGTTGAGCAGCGACCAATGGGTTCATTGGTGCAGATTGTCCAGATAACTTATCGCCACAACCAACAAGCAAACTAGAGCTTATCAGTGTTGCAATCATAAGTTTTTTATTCATTTCGCCGACCATATGTAATATGTATATAACTAGAAATTGCTAACGCAAAAACCAAAAAAGTAAAATAATTCAAGAATTTTTGTAGTGTGACAAAACTAACACTAAGCCTTTAATACAAGCTGAACAGTGTGCCGCTGAAAATAAATACTCAACGCAACCGTGTCTAATATGTTTAAATGTTTCCCGGTTATGTTTTTTGTATAATGCATAATAATTGCTTCTACAAGCCCTTACAAGTCAGAAGCTTGTATCAACAATGATATTCACAGGAAGTATAAACAAATGGACTATTTCCCCGTTTTCTTGTCACTAAAGAATAGAAAAGTAGTAGTTATCGGCGGTGGAGAGGTCGCATGTAGAAAAATCGACCTTTTACTAAAATCAAATGCGGACATAACCGTTATTTCGCCTATGATTCACCCTCACCTATCCAAACTAGATAAGAATGGCGTTATTCAATGGGTAAACAAAAAATATAACTCTACTGATATCAATAAAGCGCACCAAGTATGGGCAACAACTGATGACCCTTCACTCAATCATCAAGTATTTAGCGATGCAGAAGCTCTAGGTATATGGACAAATGTCGTTGATGACCCAAACCACTGTCACTTTATCACCCCGTCGATGATAGATCGCAGCCCAATTCAAGTTGCGATATCGAGTGGCGGCGCATCACCTGTTTTAGTTCGGTATCTAAGAGAAAAACTCGAGACTCAGCTACCGCAAAATTTAAGTTTGCTTGCTCGCTATGCAGGAGCGCAACGTAACCGTATAAAGCAGCATTATAATACAGTCGATGAACGTAGGAAGTTCTGGGAGCTGTTCTTCCGTCATCCGGCCGTTGAAGTAGCACAAGATGAAGAATCTCTGGAACGCGTATTTACCTCTTTACTGCAAGAGTCTGAGCAACAACTCGGCGGGTTGTATTTAATTGAAACAGGCGATGATCCAGAGTTACTCAGCTTGAAGGCGCTGCGTTTAATGCAGCAAGCAGAGTTTGTATTATATCCTGAAGGAAATGACGATATTTTCGTTGACCTGTGTCGTCGAGATGCAGATCGCACCGATTACAATACTAATAATTTACAAGCTCAAGTACAAAAATACCTACAAGAAGGCTTGCGAGTTTGCCTTTTGGCAAATAAACAACATTCTGAAGCTGTATTAGCACCTTTCAACATTCCGCAGCGCAATGTTCAGTATGTACCTTGCCTATAACCATCGATTGTGAACAAACCACAAGCCTTATCACGCTCATTAAGCAAAAATGCAAAAAGCCGCGACAAACGCGGCTTTTTTCTTTTCGTTGCTTTGGATATTAGATCTATTGCTCTGTCGCGAAGCAAGGCGCTTCAGGCTTTGACAGTTTTTGTTGTAGCCATAATCCAGATGACTTCATGATATAGCCGAATACAACGCCCAATACCAGTGACGGAATTACCAGCTGCCAGTCACCATTTGAAGCAAATGTGGCACAAGAGCCGATGAACGTACCCGGAATGAAGTTTAGCCAAGATTGCTTTGCCTGCACACACATAAAGAAAGCAATAATAGCGGTAACAACATAACCTATAATATCAATGCCGACTAATGTCGACAGCTTTATAATAAGCATGGCCCAAAACACACCGCTTAAATTCGTAGCAATACTCAGCCCAACCCCCTTTAAGCCGTCTTTGGGAGAAGCAAAATACGTTGTACAACCAAGAAACCCAGCCCAACTCAGCAAGCCTAAAGAAACAGCAACCCAGCCCCAAATACCTGAAAGAATGCCAGTGGTAATGGCGATTGCAACTAATACAGACATGATATCTTCTCGTTCTATCTCAATGGAAACAGTGTAATTGAATAATTAAAATATTTTCAAGATCATGATCACATTCGCAATGCATGAACTGCAACCCTAAACCTTAAATACAGATCAAGATCACATAAAGCTCAGTTTAAAACTTTATTGCAACACTATAACAAAGTTAACAGCTATATTTTATTTCAAAAAAATCAACACCAAGTTTCCCTATAGAAACAATGTAAATCATCATTCCTAAATAAATGAAGAGAACATCCTTTAAACAAACTTATGAAAGCAACTTAGGTATACTAGACATAACTAAATGACCGTATCCCAAGGAGAATTCATGGGTCCTTTAATGCTCGATATTTCCGGTTATGAACTTGATGCAGAAGATCGTGAAATTATTCAACATCCAACAGTGGGAGGGATCATATTCTTTGCCCGTAATTATCATGATCGCAAACAACTTAGGGCGTTAACAAAAGAAATACGAAAAACGGCTAAACGTCCTTTTCTTATCGCTGTCGATCAAGAAGGTGGTCGAGTTCAGCGTTTTCGTAATGATTTCACCCTACTCCCTCCTGCTAAAGCTTTTGCTAGCCAAAAAAACGGGGTTGAACTTGCCCATGATGGTGGTTGGTTAATGGCAGCAGAATTATTAGCCATGGATATTGATCTTAGTCTTGCCCCCGTTCTCGATCTCGGTTTTGACTGCAAAGCAATTGGTGATCGCGCATTTTCAGATAACCCACAAGATGTGGTTACCTACGCCAGTGAGTTTATCAAAGGAATGAAACAAGCAGGTATGGCTACAACGGGGAAACACTTTCCCGGCCATGGTGGTGTCATTGCTGATTCGCACCTCGAAACCCCCGTTGATCCAAGAGATAATATAAAAGAACACGACATGTTCGTGTTTAAGTCACTCATTGAACAAAACTTACTTGATGCAATGATGCCAGCGCACGTCATTTTCGATAATTATGACGACTTACCAGCAAGTGGCTCAGAGTATTGGTTAAAGCGCGTCCTTCGACAAGATTTAAGCTTTAAAGGGGTTATTTTCTCAGACGATTTAAACATGAAAGGGGCAGACGTTTTAGGCAGTTATAGTCAAAGAGCTATTGCCGCCCAGCAAGCTGGCTGTGATATGGTTATGCTATGTAACAACCGAGTAGGTGCAATTCAAGCACTTGATGGATTGCCTCAAACACAAGTTTCACAACTAAATACGCTATGTAAAGCTGTAACAGGCGAATATAACGATTTGATCAATACACGTAAATGGCAAGAAACAGAACAGCGTATATCTCGACTTCATAATGAATGGCAAGAACAAAAAGCTTAGTTATTACACATCAGCTGGCATTCTTACTCAAAATCATGATTTACAGCAGAAGTAACAATAAAAGCCTAGATTTGTTTGTTCGGCGATAAAGCCAAGCAGTAAGCGTAAAAAAGCCAAAGAAATCGACATTACTGTCTATTTCTTTGGCTTCTCGGAATATCACTTTAAAACAAAAGCCCTAGTAGCGCCATTGTTATAAAGAATCTCGTGAATAATCAATATCTTTACAGCATTTCTTTTCTTTAAAAATAACAAACACCGCGCCGACAATGAAAGCAATAACGAGTAACGTTTCCATATCCAAATACCTATAAGACACTGATTAACTGAACTTTATTTAAAAATCAAACAAGATGTATGACCTAAATAAAAACCAACAACCAGTCACAATTTGAAACAGTTATTGGATGCGGCATAAGATAACCTAACTGTACTTTATTTGCACTAAAAAGTTACTAAAATGTGATAAAAAAAGTATTCCACTAAAAAATGCAAGTGAACAGCAAATTTCTTACAGTTAATCCTAGAAATGACCTTACATTTAATTAATTCTAGTACCTATAATGAAATAGTGCAGTATCTTAGGTATATGGCCATTACAGCCACTTCTCCTGACCAGTAAATGTTACCGAAAGCCATGTATCACCAAGCTCGTCAGCTAACGAATCCCATAGTAGTCCACGAATTTGATCCTGACGCTTCGTTGTCCAAAACTCCCCATCTTTTACTAAGATATTGACCTCTAAATCATACTGACGCCCTGTTTTAGCAAAATGGTGGGTATAACCATCGAAGTGATACTGCTTTGATATTTTAGCAATCACCCTATCCACTTTTTTCTGAACACTATCATTTGGTGCCACGAGTAATACTTCACGAAGATTACGGCGTAATACTGAAATAGGTAACGCGACGGCGGCCAATGCAAGTGTTGATACCAAAATAGGATCGATATAGCTATTCCACTGCGAGTAACCGTAATGATCCAAAATCATCACTATCACAAAACCAACTAAAATAGCTGCGCTGAGAATACCATCTATTAGCCATTCTTGTGAATCAACCCTGACTAGCTCCGATTGCTCGCTTTTTGCAATATATGTTTCAGTAAAGTAAATCGAAAAGCTGCAAAATGTCGACAAAACGGCATATACCATAGCATGCTCGATTACAATCTCATGGCCACCATTAAGCATGGCTTTTACACCGCTGATAAAGGCAAAAATACACGTAATTAAAATGAGCAAGCCATTAACAACATTGATCAGTGGTTCAATGTGGGCATAGCCAAACTGGAAGTGTTTATCGTCAGGTTTTGAAACTAGGTAGGCGGTATACAAGCTTAAACCAGTCATTCCCATGCTAAGTAATGAGAATAAACCGTCAAGTAAAATGGCATTTGAACCAACATATAACCCATAGCCGACCCCTAAGCTTGTAAGCAACACGGTACCGGCTAAAGATAATTTAAGTGCTAAACGTTCCTTACTAATTTTACGGCAAGTAGCCATAAAATCCTCCTTATTTGGGGGTGACCCCTATTAGGTAAAATTCACTAACCTCCCTTAGCAGGTTAGCCTTTTGTCTTTCTACCTATAGTACTAGCACAGTTAGCATTGTGTATTCAAGATGTTAAAGAATCATCTAACCAAGCAGAAAACTCTTTCTTACGTAAAGCAGTATTCAACACTGCTTGCTGACGACCTTTTTTAAACGCAATAATCGTCGGTACACCACGAATACGATATCGTGAAACCAATGCTTTATTTTTATTGATATTCACACGAACAAAGCGCACTTTGTTTGTTTTTTCCGCAGCAACTTTGTCAACAATTGGCTTAAATGTTTTACAAGGTGCGCAGTTATCACCCCAAAAAATGACTACCACAGGTACTGGCGATTGAATGATTTTTTCAAAATTAGAGCTATCAGCTTCTACTGGTTTACCATCAAGGAGAGGTTTACGGCAATACTCGCACGATACCGTATTCGAGAGAGCATTAGACGTAACTAATACCTCTTTTTTACAATGAGGACATTGGATTGAAAGGGTTTTCATAGCAATACGCGCCTAAATAAAATAATGAGAAAACCATAGGTTTCTCTTACACTTCCACAACAATAAGAAGCATGAAAGCCGCGCATCATAACAAAGAAGGTATCAAGACAACAAGCCAGTATCTAGTACGTACTACCCTATATACCAAGCGAGATAAATATCACTATGGTACAGTTTTTTCTAACTGTAACCGTTCAATATCATTAAAAAAGTTAATTATTTTAGCTCGACTCACGCTGTATTCAAAATTCGCACCTTCACAAAAATCATTCGATGCCTGCAATGATGGCGTTTTGAGCCAAATATATTGACAGCTTGCATGCTGTTCACATGCGGAATTACGTTCATTAGTTAGCTTTTGCCAATAGTTCTCGAAGTGCTTGAGGGCATAATCTAATTGCTCATAATTTTCTTCACTTAACTCTGAACGTAAAATCTTCAACTCTTCCTGCCGTTCTACCATAAACGAATTAAAAGTATCAGAGAATGAATACGTCGACGAGTCATAGCATTCATCATTAATGTACATACTTTTTTGATTTCCAGCATTACTGACACTTTCTTGAGATGTACAGGAAGCAATAACAAACATAAAGACCATGCAACCATACCGTTTCATAGCGCACCCACTGTTTTAGTTTTTATTGGAACACTTCTGTGATCTATTTTCTGATACACATGAGGTGACTAAGTAGAAGTATGTGCCAATCACTCGCCATAGGCAGCTTAACTGCTTTCATTTCTTAACAGTAATACAAGGTCGCACCTTTGCCCCTAGACCATAAAGTGTACCGAATTCTTTACTGTTAGTTATATTACTACCGTAAGCGAAGGTTAACATTTTGATTACACTTAATACTATTGAACGTACTGCACTCGTCCCTTAATGTTCGATAACCACATACAGGCTGATACGTTCGCACATTATTTGCTGTCCGCCTCTTTAGAGGCAGCAACAGAAGGAGCTTAAGATGAATGTTCAGGCTATGCCTATGCATCGCTTCATCGATCATCACGGTAAGCTTGTAAAACCACTTCCTGATTGGGCTGACATTTCAATTCTGAAGGGGTTTTATTGTGACATGGTGCTTACCCGAACTTACGACTACAAAGCCGTTGCTCTTCAACGTACAGGAAAACTCGGTACCTACCCCTCCCATTTAGGATCTGAGGCCATTGGGATTGCAATCGGTCGAGCTCTGAAACCGACTGATGTTTTTATTCCTTATTATCGCGATCTGCCCGCATTGTGGGCTCGTGGTATAGGCATGGAGAAAAATTTACAATACTGGGGAGGTGACGAAAGAGGCAGCGATTTCTCACCGGATGACCACCATTGTCGAGACCTGCCATTTTGCGTACCTATTGCGACTCAGTGTACTCATGCTGTCGGTGTCGCTGCAGCCTTAAAAATTCAGGGGCAGCATCAAGCGGCATTAGTAACGTGTGGGGATGGAGCGACATCTAAGGGTGACTTTTTAGAATCATTGAACTGCGCAGGGGTGTGGAATGTTCCACTTGTCTTCGTGATAAATAACAACCAATGGGCAATTTCAGTTCCAAGATCTATTCAGTGCGGTGCTGAGCAGCTCGCCGATAAAGCAAAGGGGGCTGGTATTAATGGCATTACCGTTGATGGTAACGATATTGTCGCCATGTTTGACGCTGTATTGTCCAGCCTTGATAAAGCACGCAAAGGAAAAGGCTCAACATTAATTGAGGCAGTTAGTTATCGCTTAAGCGATCATACCACTGCAGATGATGCCAGCCGTTACAGAAGTGACGATGAACTTCAACAAGCTTGGCAGTTTGACCCCGTATCAAGACTCAAACAATTCCTTATTGAACAAGGCAACTGGACCGAGGATGACGACGAACAGTGGCTTCTTCACTGTAAAGGCGTTGTTGAACAAGCAATTGAAAAATATCAGTCTCTTATCCAACAAGCACCTGAATCTGCATTCGATTATCTGTATGAATCTTTAGACCCCGATCTCCACAAGCAACGCGATTTAATCATAAATAAAGCAATGCGAATGCAAGGAGATAAAAATGGCTGAATTAACGTTATTAGAAGCGGTCAACCTCGCATTGCATCATGAAATGGCTCATAACCCTGACGTTATCGTTTTGGGTGAAGATGTCGGTGACAACGGCGGTGTATTTCGTGCAACGGTTGGACTCAAAGAAAAATACGGCTGCAAGCGTGTTATCGACTCCCCACTGGCGGAGGCATTAATTGCCGGTGTCACTGTCGGTATGGCAAGCCAAGGTCTACGCCCTGTCGCCGAATTTCAATTCCAAGGGTTTGTTTTCCCCGCGATGGAGCATTTAATGTGCCACGCAGCAAGGCTTCGTAATCGTACACGGGGCAGATTAACCTGCCCAGCCGTCTTTCGTGCACCTTTTGGTGGTGGGATCCATGCACCAGAGCACCACTCTGAAAGCATTGAAGCGTTATTCGCTCATATACCTGGGATTAAAGTTGTGGTTCCATCCTCGCCACAACGTGCCTACGGCTTATTGCTGGCTTCAATCCGAAGTAATGATCCTATTATGTTTTTTGAACCAAAACGTATTTACCGAACAGTGAAGTCTGAGGTTGAAGATAATGGTACGGCATTACCACTTGATTCATGCTTTACACTTCGGAAAGGACGTGATTTAACCTTGGTGACATGGGGAGCCTGCGTGGTGGAATCGTTACAAGCCGCGTCAGCATTATCAAAGGTTGGCATTGAAGTTGAAGTGCTTGACCTCGCGTCAATCAAGCCTATTGATATGGCATCAATTATTGCCTCGCTTGAAAAAACAAATCGTCTATTGGTTGTGCATGAAGCCAGTCAGACCTGCGGAGTGGGTGCAGAAATCCTTGCCCGCGTCTCCGAGCAAGCCATGTGCCTGTTAAAGGCTCCACCAAAACGTGTAACGGGTACTGACACCATCATGCCTTACTACCGCAATGAAGACTATTTCATGATCCAAGAAGAAGACATTGTGGCAGCAGCTAAAGAACTTGTGGAGGGTTGGAAATGAAATCATTCAACTTACCAGATTTAGGCGAAGGACTTGCCGAATCAGAAATCATTCAATGGCATGTCAATACTGGCGATCACGTAGAAATAGACCAAGTGATTTTAACGGTAGAAACGGCCAAAGCAACTGTAGAAGTCCCTGCCCCATATAGCGGCACAATCATAAACCGCTACGGTAATGAAGGCGATGTTATTAGCATTGGTAGCTTGCTGATTGAAATTGAAGAGTCTGTTACCGCGTCACGGTCAATCGATGTTCAGACAAACAAGCATTCTCACACCAATGTAATACCAGAAAAGAAAGCCGATGCTGCAACTGTTGTTGGTAACGTATCACAGCAGAATCATCAGGTTAAGGTTGATGAATTTTGGATTGGCAATGAACACCACCAGCAACACTACGAACAACTAACGGCCATGCCTTCTGCTCGCTTATTAGCTAAAAAGCTTGGTGTCGATCTAGGTGCTATTTCAGGCTCTGGCCCTGATGGGCTTATTGTCGATAGTGATGTGTACAACGCCTGTGACAAACAATTACCAGGTACAGAGGTTTTAAAAGGTGCTCGGCGTTCAATGGTTACCACAATGGCTGAGTCACATAAGCATGTTGCCGCTGTGACAATTACTGAAGAGGCAGTACTAGAACATTGGGGGGACGGTGAAGATATTACATGCCGCTTAGTACAAGCCATCGTCTCCGCTTGTCAGCAAGAGCCAGCCCTAAATGCATGGTTTGATGCTGAAACCATGACTCGGTGCCTGCACAGTACCGTGAATATTGGGATTGCAGTAGACAGCCAACATGGGCTATATGTGCCCGTTTTACGACATGCTGACGAATTTAGCAGCAAAGGCATTCGTCAATGGGTTGATAAAACAGTCTCTGGTATTCGAGAGCGGAAAATCGCAAGAGAGCAGTTACAGCATGCCACGATTACACTTTCTAACTTTGGTGCTATAGCAGGTATTTACGCTACGCCTGTCGTTACACCACCACAAGTCGCTATTATAGGTGCGGGTAGAATAATAAAAAAAGTAGTATTAAGAGAACAGATCCCAAGTGAGATTAGCGTCATGCCGCTATCAATGACTTTCGATCACAGGGCTTGTACCGGAGGGGAAGCGGCTAGGTTTATCAAAATTGTCGTTAAACATCTAGAGCAAGCTACCGTTCAGTAGAAAGAACCGATATTTTAAATACAAAAATGCCAGTCAGTGACTGGCATTTTTTATTCCGCATTTGAAGATAAATTAATCTTCAGCAGATGGTGTAACTGGCTTTTTCTTTTTAGGCATAAAGACGTTATCACCCACAGCAACATTATCGTAAAAACGCTTATCAACCTTCTTCTTAGGCTTCGCCGCTTTTGTCTCTTGCTTCGCTGCAGGTTTTTTACCTGTTGGCTTCTTCTTAACGAATTTTTTCTTAGGTGCTGGTTTCAGCCCTTTAAACTTACCTTTAAGGTCTTCATATTCAGAGAAGCTAATCGCTTGCTGTAAGAACGCCTCAACATTCTTAAAGCTCTTCCAGTCTTTAGGACCAACCAATGAAATCGCATCACCTTTGTTACCCGCACGACCTGTACGGCCAATACGGTGAACGTATTCTTCAGCATGCTTTGGCATATCGAAGTTAATAACGTGAGACACCTTATCGATATCTAAGCCACGCGATGCAACATCAGTCGTCACCAAAATCTTATGGCAGTCACGCTCGAACTGACTCATAATGCTGTTACGCTGCGTTTGATTCATATCACCGCTTAACGCCACAGCTTTAAGTTTACGTTCATTCAGTTCGTTTGTTAGACGCTCTGTATCTGCACGGGTAGCCGTGAAAATGATAACCTGATTGTAATTTTCAGTTTCTAACACTTTATCAAGCAAAGCTTGCTTATGATCAAGGTGATCACACAGCATAAAGCGTTGAGTAATATCAGTGTGCTCCTCTGCTGAGTGACCAACAGACAGGCGCTTCGGTGCATTTAGCATGTCAGCAGCAATGCCTACAACATCTGTATGATCTAACGTTGCAGAGAACATTAATGTCTGGCGACGACGGTGGTTAGCCGCTTCGTGAATACGACGCAATTGAGGTTCAAAACCCAAATCAAGCATACGGTCTGCTTCGTCGAGAATCAGCATTTCAAGACCATCAAGGTGCGTACTACGGTGCTCAAGGTGATCAGCCAAACGTCCAGGCGTTGCAATCACAAACATTGGGTCATTTTTCAATGCTTTTACTTGATCATTGAAGTTTTCACCACCAACAATCAATGTACCATCATAAGGCGTGCCCGCGTTTAACGTACGAAGCTGAGCGAAAACTTGCTTCGCCAATTCACGGGTAGGTGTTAATACCAAAATGCGTGGGTCACGGCGAGTAAATGGCTTAGAACGATACATGCGTTGCATCGCTGGCAGTAAGAATGCCAGCGTTTTACCAGAGCCCGTTTTTGACGAGGCCAGCACATCTTTACCGAGGATTCCCACAGGAATGGCGGTTTGTTGAATTTCAGTTGGTTTATTGAACGCCAAATGGTCTAATTTTTTTAACAGGCGCTGGTCTAATCCAAGATCTTTAAAATGCAAAATGGTGCTCCGGTAATAATGCTTTTAGTAAGCAAAGAATAATACAGTTCTACCAAGCTGTGATGAAAATCACACACAGCTAAATCTGGTAAGCAGAGCATTATAGCACAAATCTTTTTAGTGACACGCTAATCACACACTTTTAGCTTTATTTCATAGGCATAAAACTAAAACACTACTCATTACATTCAAAGCCAGCCCTTATTTGTGTTAATAGAGCCCAGATAAATGTCGTAAAGTGACCTACCGAACATCAATACGAATCAATAAAGTCTCCCTGTGAAATTAACTATTTGTCGACTTACCATTATTGGTAAACCTCTTACCTTCGTTAAACCCTGTAAATTAACAAGGTAAGAGGATTTTTTTATATCCATAACTAATCACATTATTATTATGCAAAATACCGTTCTTCGTAAAAACGAAATAAAACAACACGTTAAGTTACAAGATTTAAGAAGTTTGCATCACGGTCATAAATGCGTGAATGATGTAGACCTAAACAGTCAACAAAAACTCGACAAGATGATTATCGAGTCAAGCAAACTACTTTCTAATCACAAGAAGCTTGCCACTCAAGCTAATAAACCAACTGTCAACCTTGCAGCCCTACCAGCATGCAACAGTCCACACTATAAGAAGCTTAAGTCATATAAACAACGAATAAAGAAACTAAAGTTAGCAAACACTTTACTTTCTTTACTTATCTCAAATCGAGGAAGAGATTGATGGTATAGAAAGTCATGCCAGTTAACAGGTATAAAAACTACAACCAGCCAAAGTCCCATTAGCACACGGTAAGCAAAACGTGAATTTATGATCCAACAATCAACCTTAACCAGCTACGCTACGCTACGAGTCGAGCTTTATCAAAAGCCATCAATACATTACCGCAGCTATTATTATCCCGACACTCAAGCTAGAGACGCAAAACAATGTAACCCCCGCCCCTGAAATCATACCTCCTGAAATTAAACAAATAAGCTTATCTCTGCTAAGTAACTCAAGCTCGGCCTCAGCAAGTTCTACCTGCTTTTTGTGATGCCTTTTCAACTTTGTCACAGGCTCTGGATAACCTTCGAGGGCTAAATACTTGTCACGGAAATATTTGTACGCAATCTTGTTCCTTGCTAAGCGTTTATTTAAGAGTCGTACACGCTTGAATCGTCTAATTGTTGCCTTACTTATCATTCTCTTACATCCATTATTACAACAGAGAGCAAAAAGGCCGCAACATACAAATATTGCGGCCTTTGTATTTAAGTAAAAGTAATTACAAGTCAGGATAACCCGTTGGGTTAGCCGACTGCCAACGCCACGTATCTGTGGTCATGTCTTCAATAGTGCGCGTTGCTTCCCAATAAAGCTCAGCTTTTGCTTTAGCAGGATCAGCCCAACACTCTGCAATATCACCCGGGCGACGAGGGGCAATCTGATACGCTACGTCAACACCCGCTGACTCAGAAAATGCTTTAACCATCTGCAATACACTAAAACCGTTACCAGTACCTAGGTTATAAATATGCAGACCCGCATCTTTACCTTTGTGGTTTAGTGCCGCTAGGTGGCCATCGGCTAAATCAAGGACATGAATGTAATCACGAACACCCGTTCCATCGACCGTCGGGTAATCGTCACCAAAGACAGATAAGAACTCACGACGACCAACTGCAACCTGAGAAATAAATGGCATCAGGTTATTAGGAATACCTTGCGGATCTTCACCCATTTCACCCGACTGGTGAGAACCTACAGGATTGAAGTAACGCAGTAATGTAATGCTCATTTCTGGGTGTGCTTTTTGAATATCGCTTAAGCATTCTTCAACCATCAATTTGCTACGCCCATATGGGTTAGTCGCACTGGTTGGGAAATCCTCGGTAATAGGCACAGTCGCAGGGTCGCCATATACGGTTGCAGAAGAGCTGAAGATAAGGCTATTTACGCCAGCAGCACGCATCGCTTCCACTAGCACCAAAGTACCGTGTACATTGTTATCATAATACTCTAACGGCTTTTCAACTGACTCACCCACCGCCTTTAAACCAGCAAAATGAATAACAGATTCAACATTTGTTTCTGCTAACACCTTATCTAAGAATGCACGGTCACGAATGTCACCTTGGTAAAATGCAGGCATTACCCCAGTCAACTTTTCAATACGGGCCAGTACTGATTCTTTACTGTTATATAAATTATCAACAATAACAGGCGTCATACCCGCTTCAATCATTTGTACACATGTATGGCTACCAATGTAGCCCATGCCGCCTGTAACTAGAACACGCATGCATCTCTCCCTAACTTAACTGACTAATACTCAAATAATTGTATATCAATAATTTGTTACTGCGCTAAAACTATCATATCTTGGCACTAATAAAAAATAGCCACAAAATTAAGATGTATAAATACCGCTAAATGACTCTAAACTAGACAATATCTTACTTATCATGGCGATTTTCCAGCATTGAAACAGCAATAAAACACTGTATAATATCGTCATTCATTTTTGTTAAGTAAAGATTATGCTTATGACCTTTAGACCTTATTTACTCCGCTATGCCATTATCGCCATGTTAACGCTGATTATTTCTGGCTGCGAACTGGTTGATTGGAAAGCTAAGCATGATAAAGATGCACTCAGCGACGCTGGCTACCAAGAACATTTCCTACCTCTAAAAGAAGGCGGAACAATCAAATATTGGGTAGGAGGTTCAGGCGAGCCGCTTCTTTTGCTTCATGGTTTTGGCGGAACCGCTATTTCAACTTGGAAAAATGAAATGTTAGCCTTAAACCAACATTATCAGATTATTGCCCCTGATTTACCTTGGTTTGGTGACTCATACAGCGAAGGCACTCCAAACCTCACCACTCAAACTGAAGCCGTATGGCAAATACTGGATGCTCTAGACATTGAACAAGTCAATGTCGCCGGTATTTCATACGGTGGTTTTGTTACCTATAACATGATGACAAAGCCAGAGCGTGTTAAAAAAGGGGTTATTATTGCCAGCCCTGGCCCACTTTTTAGCGACGATGATTTAGCCGACTTATGTGTTCGTGCTGGCGTTGATCAGCCTGAGAATCTCTTTGTACCAGAGAATCAACAGGAAGTAAGGCGACTTTTTGAACATGTTTTCGTTGAACCTAAAAAGATGCCTGACTTTGTTGCAGAGCAGATATACGACAGTTATTTTTCCCCATATAAAAACGAAAAAAGACTTTTAATACAATCTCTTAATGTTGATAGAGACCGTATATCACACTACCCACCAGCACAACTCCCGCCGAGCTTGCTTATTTGGGGTGACAGTGATCAAATTTTCCCGTTGAAAAATGGCATTTCTTTAAGTCAATATATGAACTCTGCGATCATCGTCATACCTAATACAGGCCATGGTGTGACTAACGAGCAACCCGAAACCGTCACTAAACTACTGAAATCATATATAGGTTGATAGTTAACAGACCTTTATCACAGATCAACCAATTACATATTTTTCATAGAAAAATTAGACATGGGTTTCATCCTGGCTTATGCTAACCCAACCAATGCACGCAGTTGCTCATTGGTTGGATTTTGCTTTATCAGGGATGTACCTATACCGTGGCGATAGTTATTAAAAGCTCACAGCTTAAATCAGACAATAGTGCTTATATTGAGCTCAGCAAAGAAACACTTCAGTATCAATTGACAGTGTTATTTCCAGCAACAGGACTCATCAGTTTAATTATTGCCTTTACCTATTTTGTATCAGAATCTTCAATTGAATCGACAAACTTCATTACGGCAGTTGCCGCTGCATTTCTTTCATTTTTTCTTTCTAATGCCAATAAACGCAATGTAAACCCCTACGCTCTAATTTGGCTATTTATCCTTTATACCACGGCAATTTGTGTATATGACCTATATACAAACTCGGCCCAACTTATTTCGCACACCATTGCGTTAACAATTCCTTTGCTTTGCTTCTTCGCTTTAAAACACCAGTACGCGTGGTGGTACAGCTTGTTGTTTGGCATATATTATATTGTGGCAAGTAGCGCAGATTTGATATCAAAAGAGGTCCAAATCACCGAAGCACTAAGGAATATTAGCGCATACGCAATGGTGCTGGTCATGGCCTATTTATTGGCGCAGCACCGAAATGAAGCGATATCGAGAGTAAAGAAAACGGCAACGACTGACTTTCTTACTGCGCTGCATAACCGTAAAGGTATCGAAGCTATCTACTTACATGAAGCGTACCGTAGTAACCGTTATCTTCGAGACCTAACACTGGTATTAATAGATATTGATAACTTAAAAGAAATTAATGACCGCTACAGCCTAGAAGTTGGTGATCAAGTCCTTATGATGTTATCAAAGTGTTTACAAGAAAAAACACGGCATTCTGATCACATTGCAAGAATAGGTAGCCAAGAGTTTTGCCTTCTACTCCCTGACACTGAAATTGATCAAGCTGAACTTTTTGTTCAAAAACTGAAAAGTGAAATTAACAACTGGCAGTTAGAATTAGAAAGCGGTCATAGTATTTCAATTACCGTTAGTATCGGTCTCACACAAGTCGAGTTTCAAAACTTTAGCCTTGACTATATAAAAGCTGACAGCGCCCTACAGCGCGCAAAAAATTGGGGCCGAGATCAGATTGCGATTGGTTAATAACCAAAGGGGGCAATCTGTCAGCTCTAGCTTCATGCGATAAATAGAACTGGCAGTTTGCTCTAACTTGTATCTGGACAATTATGAGTTACGATCCATGTAGCATTCTGATTTTTCGGATTAGCTTTTGTATGGTAATCGCTGATGATGGGGTATCAAACGCAATTTCATACTAACTCTTTTAGGAGAACAAATAGGTCAGCCAAACATGGGCTGGCTCGAAGATGAACATTTCGTATCATGGCGTTTGCTAATTTAGCTTTTAAAGAATTATCTAGGGTATTGTAAATACCTTTAAACAAGAGATACATACAAACCAGGTACGTTACTTCCTAAAGCCTTAATATGTGAACTCAGCCGAATTATCTCTTTAATCGCCCCATGACTTCATGAGGCGTTGATTAACAGCTTTAAGCTTCTTCAAGTGAAAATGGTAAGATAGCATTTGAGCCATCGAGTACTTTTAGCCTAGGAAGAAGATCTATGACACCATCTTGCATAGCTTTATTACCTATATCATTATCTACCTTTAGCCAATCATTGCGTGCACGTAACCAATAAAACGAAGGCGTATAAAGGTAAGTGTTACTATCCATTGTTAACTGATTAAATACTTCAACGTGCCATGCTGCACCAACCTCATGTGGTCTGATTGTTGACCAAACAAAGTTCATGTTCTGTTGGCCATCTTTTTCACTAATAACAAGGCGAGAATAGGCATCATTAATATGTAATAGGCATGTATAAAGTTCATTACGATCTTTTTGAGTGCCGAAAGTAAAAAGGTATTTATAGTTATTTTTGGCTTTTTCATGGGTCTCCTCGCACTGAGGTAAGTCATTTCTAACAAACAAGTCAGCATACCCATTAAACCATGACCTTGTCCCAGGCATAAAAAATGATGACTCATAAACATAATGAGTTACATCATAGCCTAAGTTGTCTAAAGCTTCTTCAACAGATTCAATAACAAAGCGTCTATTTTCTTCTATTAATTTAGGTAGGTCACCATTGTAACTGACAGGTAGTACCCTGAACATTGAATGGTTTCTAATTTCATTAGCCATATCGTCGGTTGATGGCGAGTGTATAGCTCCAGTGAATAAACTGCTGCCCAAACCTGCACCTCCAAGTAAGCTCATTGCAGCAATGGCTCCACCAGTAACATTGCTTTTACGCGCTTGACGAGAATGATAGTCACCTGTGAATTCATCCAAATTATTAGGGCTTACAGGCTCAATATTATAAGCCTTCATCATTAAATTCATTGCTTCACTGTGCTCAGAGGAGTAGTTAAAATTATATTGGTTGTTATCCAACAACTCCCCATAGTCTTTGGGACTTGAACAACCAGTCAAAGCGATAGGTAATAATGTGATGGCAATTAATGATTTTTTCATAGGTACTTCCATGTCATTGTTATTCGATATAATCGAGATGATATGCTTATACACGCATAGAGTACTTTAAGTCATTGGTTTTTTTTTGTAACTTACTGTTAATTATCAGCACCTTAGGGTAAGACACGTGCTTCTGGAGCAAAATCGATATCATCTCAATTGTGATTTCGACGAATGCATTAGCCAATATAATGAAAAGGTATTTGCCATAAACAAACTTTGGGGCAATAGTAAGTCAGCACAGGCAAAGCTAGCTCACAAGATGAACAAATGTGAGTTACATAGCGCACTGGCAACGTTTTGAGCAGAGCCGAGCTAAGGTGGATGGACTCATTTCACTGGTTTCAATTTCTCAACTAAAAAATCAACAAAGGCACGGACATGAGGCCTCGGGTATTGACTGTTCTTATATATTGCAAATATTTCACCACTCCCTCGCTCACTATGCATTGATGTCCAATTGGGTATCAACTCACTCAACTGTCCATTTTCCAGATATGGCTTTAACATCCAGTCAGATAAAAGAAGAACACCAGTTCCTTTCAGTGCAGCATGCAAAAGAGGTGAACCGCCTTTTGATATCAAATTTCCGTTTACTAACACCTTTTTGTTAGTTGTCCCTTTCCTAAAATACCAATAGTTTCTTTGCCTTTCATGGCTAATTAGCAGGCAGTTATGATGCTGTAAATCTTCGGGCGTTTCGATAGGGTTGTGCTTCTTAATGTAAGAAGGGGCTGCCACCAGTGACGTATGGTTCGTTAGTAAATGGCGAGCTTTGAGACGACTATCTTGTGGCGTACCTATACGGATAGCAATATCTATATTTTCACTATTCAAATCGACCACGTTGTTATCTAACTCTAATTCGACTTGTATTTTCGGGTACCGTTCCAAAAACTCTGGAATTAATGATGTGAGACACAAGTTACCAAAGCTCTCAAAAACTGAAATTCGTAAGATCCCCTCTAGAACACCATGCTCTCCTCGCATTTCAGCTAACAGTATTTCGCTATCTTGTAAAATTTTGGCTGATTGATTATAGAAATACAGCCCCTCTTCAGTCAGCATCAACTGCCTTGTACTGCGTTTAAAAAGCGAGACTTTGAGCTTACTTTCAAGGCTATCTATATTTCTCGCAACAGAAGATGGAGCCATATTCAGAGCTTTTCCAGCTTGTGAGAAGTTGCCTGACTCTACGACTTGGTCAAATACTTTAATTAACTCTAACACGCACCCACCTTTGCATTTTATGCACAACTGATTCAGATTTTATACGTATTCTGCACACATATCGAATTATGCATAATAACCCTATCGCAATGTTCGCGATATTCTTCAATCAAATTAATGGTGCAAAAATGTCAAAACGTATCGATCTCGCTCAAATTCAGCCTAACGCTTTAACTGCAATGCTATCTATAGAAAGTTATCTATCTGACACAGCGTTATCTTGCGAATTAAAAGAAATGATTAAAATCAGGGCATCAATCATCAACAAATGCTCTTATTGTATCCAAATGCATACGACCGAAGCATTAAAGATTGGCATCTCAAAACCGAAACTGTTTGCCCTCTCTGCATGGCAAGAGTCGCCACTGTTTAATAAAACGGAGCGGGTATTACTTAAATTGACAGACGAAATGACAATGATTTCCAATGCTGGTGTTTCGGATACGACTTACCAGCAATGCTTAGACTTGCTGGGAGAAGAGTTGCTTGCACAATCGATGATGCAAGTAATTATGATTAATGCATGGAATCGATTTGCACTTGCAACAAAGATGACCCATTAGTAAAAGTTTGAATTCGTACCAACTATTACTTAAAAAGGTACAGAATCCCTCTGAGCCTGTACCTTTTTAATTTTGTTAGCCATATTTGAACTTTATCGTAACTGATGACTAGCATGATGACTGAAACAAACTTTGGGCCATAAATGAGTTAGGTATAGCGAATGAATGACAAGCATTTATGTACACCTCACTCTGACCGCTGCCAACTAAATTGTCCATCAAACTCAACACACTCTAAGACCGCACTTTTCGCATTTTCTATATATATTTGCTGCTGTGCCGATACGGGATAGTTTAAATACTCGGAACATTTTGCACTTTGCCCTGCTCCCACGACAACTTTAGTTCCCGGTTTGAGTTTACAGCTGATCATTTTATCTAACGGCGACCATTGGTAGCATATTTCGTAATCTTCACGGTACTTTGCAATACTGCCTTTAGGTGTATTAAATGCCCACCACTGCCCCAATTTACTCGCAGGGTTAGTACTATTCCACGCACGGTTTATGACAATGTCTGCCTGTTCTTGGCTGATATACACTTGTCCAGAGCAAAGCCCACCTTCATCTGGCGCGCCCAGTGCCTTGTTTAACAAATTGACGTCATCAATCGGTTCAAAGTCCTTAGCCAAAGCACCAGAAAGATATGTATCACCGATACATTGCTGCTCATCGATAGAGTGTTGCTCAGAAGTTGATTGATTCTCAGAAATAGATTGGTACTCAGCGATAGGCTGATTATTAGTAGCGCACCCCACTAATAAAATAACAGATACTTGTATTGCGTTAGTCTTCACAACATTTCTCCCTTAATGATTTAATGACTAACAGGTCTCCTACTTCATTTCCCTGTGTAAGTAATATACTCGCCCATAACAACTGATTGGCTCTACTTTCCTATTCGTCTAATTGGTAGTACAGTCAACTACATCACGCAGTACCTAAAGTAATAGCAATGACAACAAAAACCCTGTGCCAGTGGAAGTGCTTTTCTGTAGAGCAATCCAGCCAAACGCTACCTGATGGTCGAAACGTCGAGTTTACGACTGTAAAACATCCAGGAGCTGTCATCATTGTACCTGTCACTGAACAAGGTGATTTGGTTATGGTGAATCAGTTCCGCCCCGCGATTAAAGATTGGATTCTCGAATTTCCAGCAGGCACACTCGAAGACAGTGAAAATATCCTCGACTGCGCCAAGCGCGAGTTAGCGGAAGAAGTACAACTCAGAGCCAATGAATGGAAAACATTGGGCGAACTTTTCCCTGTCCCCGGTTTTTGCGACGAGGTTCAATACCTGTTTTTGGCAAAGGGACTATCACCTTGCCAAGGTGAACTCGATGACGACGAAATCATTGAGATAGTAACCCTATCCACTACAGAGTTCCTTGCTAAAGTCGCCAGCAATGACATCAAAGATGCAAAAACACTGGCTTCATTTTTAAAGCTGCAAGCTATGGGTCTTCTCTAATTTTTCATGCAAGACACACTTTGCAACCAAACACAGTCGCAATTTACTCGAGAATGTGGCATCTTTGCGCCGCATTCTTGCTTTCAGCACCGTACCTAAGCTAAAGGATATAAACATGGACAAACTATTTTCAGTTCTTAATAAAGTCGCCGCTATTATGGCTATGGTAATGTTTGTTGTTGGTGGTGGTATGGCACTTTTTGTCATGGTATACGGCAACTAAGCTCAGTTACATCCGCATCCCACCATCAACTTCCAGTATTCGGCCTGTAAAGTAGTCGTTTTCAAAAATATACTTCACGGCATGGGCAATCTCCTTAGCCTCACCGATTCGGCCGACTGGGATCATTTTTTTCAATCGCTCAACGGCCTCAGGCTTTAGTTGATCTGCCATCGCTGTATCAACGACGCCTGGCGCTATTGCAGCAGCACGAATACCATATTTAGCGAGTTCTTTCGCCCAACAAACGGCCATTGTTGCCACCGCAGCCTTTGAAGCCGCGTAATTTGTTTGCCCAATATTACCGGCCCGCGCAACACTGGAAATATTGATTATCACACCACGGCTATCCGAGTTAACCATGGCAGCGGCAGCTTCACGTCCGCATAAGAAAGTGCCTGTTGTATTAACATTCATGACAACATTAAACTGCTCTAACGGCATCTTGGTTAGCTGACCATCTTTTACTTTTATCAACATACCATCGTTTAAAATACCGGCATTATTTACCAAGCCATTCAGTTGACCAAAATCGCCTATGATGCTGCTAAAAACGGTTTCAACTTGTGATTCATTAGTCACATCTGCGGTGTATGTGAATGCTTTTGCGCTCAACATTTGGCATTGTTGCTGTGTTTGCTTTAACCCTTCTTCATTAAGATCAATAAGAGCTAGATCTGCGCCAGCCTGTGCCAAACTAATCGCCATCATTTGCCCTAAGCCTTGACCTGCGCCAGTAATAGCGATTGTGCATTGTTTTAAATCCATATGTCCCCCGTAATACATCAAAGAAAATGGTTCGCTTTGCTTAATGTTATTTCTTGGGTTTACGATAAAACTCAAACAGACTTGAAAAATCTAATAGTTCGTTACCATTAGCGTTATGAAAAGCGTATAGGTTTCTGGCTAATGTACCCATAGGAATCGCAGATTGACTCTGCGTAGCAGCTTCGATTCCCAACCCTAAATCTTTGAGCATCAATTTAGACATGAAGCCCGGTTGATACTGATTTGAAGCGGGCGCTTTTTCCATAATACCAGGGCATGGGTTATATAATTCAAGGGCCCAATTACGCCCCGAGCTTTGCAGCATAATATCTGATAGCACCTGTGGATCCAGACCGTTATCTATCCCTAGATTTAATGCTTCACAAGTGCCTGACATTAGAATACCAAGCATCAGGTTATTACATATTTTCGCCATCTGACCATCGCCCGCTTTACCGGCATGGAAGATATTTTTACCTACATACTGCAGCACGTTTTTTGATTGCTGAAACCCTTGAGCCGATCCTCCAACAATAAAAGTAAGCGTGCCCGCTTTCGCGCCTGCTACGCCACCGGATACAGGTGCATCAACAAACTCTAGCCCTTGCTTTTGTGCCTCTGAAGCTACTAACCTTGCCGAGTCTGGATCTATCGTTGATGAATCAATTAAAAAGGTGTCCTTTCCAACCATTTTTAATAAACCAACGCCACCATGATGGTCTCCTAAATAGACCGCACGTACATGATCTCCTGCTGGTAACATGGTAATCACTGTATCAACATCTTTTACTGCAGCCTCAAGCGTTGACGCAACAACAGCACCGTCAGCTTCTAGCTCTTTTGCCGCAGCTGGGTTCAAATCAAATACCGACACATCACAACCCGCTTTTAGCAAATTTCTCGCCATTGGGTTACCCATGTTTCCTAGTCCAACAAATGCAATTTTCATACTTTTGTCACCTCGCGATTAGAGCGTTTGCAACGGGTGTTCGTAATCAGCCCATAATGGAGTAAATAGCTGATCAATTACCGACTCATCAACAGCTTGAATAGAGGAAAAGCGCCAGTTAGGTTGTCCACATTTATCAATTAGACGTGCTCTTACACCCTCATGAAACTCACCTAATTCCCCACATCGAACAGACAGCGTTAACTCAAGCCGGAAGCAATCCGCTAATGATTCATAATGAAATTCAGTCAGCTGGCGATAGCAGATATAGGCAGAAATAGGGCTTCCTTCAGCAAGCGTTAATTGCGCGCGCTTCAGCCATTTATCGTCACCTTCAATATTATGGATTTGCTGCTCTATCTCTACCAGCGAGCCATATTGACAAGCAGCTTGAATACTTGAAAGATGAGGCAGAAGTTGACTTTCAGGGTGACTAGACATTGCTTTCTTACCCAGAGAATCTAATGCGCTGGTCACACTTTTGGCGGGGTCTTCATCGTCCCAATTAATCTGCTGCAGCGCGCTAAATAGTGATGCTTTATCTTCAGGTAGTAAAATATGCTCAGCCATGGATAAGGCAAGAGCATCGGTCGAATTAACTGGCGCGCCTGTTAAACCCAAAAACAAACCAACACCTTGAGGTAAGTGGTTGAGAAACCATGTACCACCAACATCTGGATACAAGCCAATCGTTATTTCAGGCATAGCTAAACGTGAAGATGGGGTTGTAATTCGATGACTTGCGCCGATATAAAGCCCAATACCACCTCCCATCACAATTCCCTGCCCCCAAACAATAATTGGCTTAGGGTACGTATGGATCAAGTAATCCGTTTTATACTCAAGCGTAAAATAGTCTGTAAGAAAAGAAGCTGATTGATGTTTACTATTATTTGATGAATCCGGATCTATTGCTTCATCCATCACTTGATACATAGCTCGTACATCGCCGCCGGCACAGAATGCTTTCTCCCCCTTTCCATGTATAAACACACAATTCACCGTATCATTATGCTGCCAGTGCAATAAGGCTTCGTATAATTGACTTAACATGCCCATGGTAAGGGCGTTGAGTGATGCAGGGTTATCAAGTTCAGCGACTCCAATTTGATGACCATCTTGGCAAGCCATTTCACTGATATTCACTTTTGCGTCCATCACAGCTCCTTAATTTGAATAGATTATTCATTCATCCATTTAGGCGGGCGTTTTTCTAAGAAAGCATTCACGCCTTCTTTTTGATCTTTCGTGTCAAACAATCGAATAAACAATTCCCGTTCTTTCATTAAGCCATGATGAAGTGGTGCAGAACGGCAATTTTGAATGAGCTCTTTACAAGCCGTAACAGACGAAGGTGATTGATGTGCCACCGATTCTGTTAATTTGGTCGCCGCTTCTAACCCCAAACCGGAGCCAACGACCTCTTCAACTAATCCAATATCTAAACCTTGTGACGCTGTCACTCTCTCGCCGCATAATATAATGCGTTTTGCCCACCCCTCGCCGACCAACCATGTCAGGTTTTGCGTACCACCAGCACAAGGCAACAAACCAACTTTTGCTTCAGGTAGAGCCAATACTGCATGTGCTTCTGCAACACGAATATCACAAGCCAGTGCAACTTCAAGGCCGCCCCCCATTGCGTAGCCATTAATCGCAGCAATAGACACACCACGAAATGCTGAAAGCGTTTCAAATGCAGCTCCAAACGCCTGTGCCATTTCAATTGCAATGCCTTTATCGCCACTGGCGAACACATTTAGATCAGCGCCAGCAGAAAAGAACTTTTCACCTTGGCCTGTGATCACCAAGGCATAAACATTTTTATTGATATTTAACGCAGTAATAGCTTCTTTAAGCTGGTTAAGACTATCTTTTGTCCATGTATTCGCTGGCGGATTATTCATGGTCAAAACTGCTACATGGTTATTAATCGTAACCTGTACCGTAGCGCCTTCTTTCGACGTAGCACTTTCTATAGACATAGAGGTTCTCCTAACTCATTCGATCAACCGATATTTCGGTTGCAATAGTTACGACAAGAATAGGCACGATGACGGAGTTACAATAGCTCAACACCGTCGCTCAGAACACGTCGAGCAATAATCAATCTCATAATTTCATTGGTGCCTTCAAGGATCTGATGTACGCGGACATCTCTAAAAAAGCGCTCCATCGGGTACTCTTTGATATAACCGTAGCCACCATATAGCTGCAGTGCCTGGTCACAAACTTTAAAGCCTACATCGGTTGCAAACCGTTTGGCCATTGCGCAATATACAGAAGCTTCAGGGTCTGATTGATCCAATTTATAAGCGGCGTAGCGTACTAATTGCCTTGCCGCGACCAATTCCGTTGTCATATCTGCGAGTGAAAATTGGACCGTCTGAAATTGGGATAACGGTTTACCAAATTGCTTACGTTCCTCAACATACTGCTTAGCGTTATTCAGCGCCTGCTGTGCCGTACCTAATGAACAGCTCGCAATATTAATTCGGCCACCATCTAGCCCTTTCATCGCATATTTAAAACCTTCGCCTTCTTTGCCTAAGAGATTAACCTCTGGAATCACAACCTGATCAAAAGTAACCGCGCGTGTGGGTTGACTATTCCAGCCCATTTTGGGCTCTTTCCTACCATAACTCACACCATCTGCATTGGCTGGCACCACAAAGGCGGTTATTCCCTCCGAATTTGGATGACTTTCATCATGCTTTAGTCGAGCCATCACCACTAAAACATCGGTTTCGCCAGCTCCTGAGATAAACGCTTTGGCACCATTAATAATATAGTTTTCACCTTGTTTTACTGCTGACGTCGTCAAAGATGCAGCGTCTGATCCTGCATTCGCTTCCGTTAAACAGTAGGATGCAAGCAGCTCACCAGTCATCAACTTCGGGCAGTATTGTTGCTTCACAACCTCTTGGCCAAAGCTAGCAATCATCCAGCTCACCATGTTATGAATAGTCATAAATGCGGTGGTTGATGTACAGCCCATTGCTAAATGTTCAAAGACAATTGATGCATCTAAGCGCGGTAGTCCCAAACCCCCTTCAGACTCTGGCACGTAAAGGCTTAAAAAACCCATTTCACCCGCTTGTTGGAGTACATCTTTTGGGAAGGTTTGTGTTTCATCCCAGTGTGCAGCATTGGGGGCTAACTGTTCTTGAGCAAATTGGCTTGCAGCACTGGCGAACGCACGTTGATCATCATTTAGCGCAAAATCCATAATCAATTCCTCGAGTCATCAATGGCTCATACTGATTTATCTTAGATGAATAGTCATATTCGGACCTTCTGGAATATCTTCATCAAACCAACGTGCCGTAATCGTTTTTGTTTCAGTATAAAAACGAACAGCTTGTTTACCGTAAGCATGAAGATCGCCATAAAAACTGCCTCGCCACCCTGTAAAAGAAAAGAAAGGTAACGGCACGGGAATGGGGACATTAATACCGACTTGGCCAACTTGAATTTGATGCTGATACTTTCTTGCTGCAGCCCCGCACGCTGTAAATATCGACGTCCCGTTGCCATAAGGATTCTGATTAACCAGTGCTATCGCCTCATCCAGAGTTTCAACCTCTATACACACCAGAACCGGACCAAATATCTCTTGTTTATAAATCGACATCTCCGTCGAAGCGCTTGAAAACAGTGTCGGCCCAACCCAATTGCCATCTGCATAACCATCAACTTCACACTTACTACCATCAAGCTCGCAAACCGCACCTTGCTGCTTGCCTTCTTCGATGAGTGAAATGACTCGCTGTTTCGCTTGCTGGCTGATCAAAGGCCCAAAAGCAGCACCTTCATCACCCGAAGCGCCGGGCCTTACTTTTTCCATCGCTGTTTTCAGCTTTGGAATAACGGATTTAGCCTCTCCCACTAGCACCGCAACAGAAATCGCCATACACCGTTGACCCGCAGCACCCACAGATGAGCCAACCAAGTTATTCACGACTTGCTCGTGATTGGCGTCAGGCATTACAACCATGTGATTTTTAGCCCCAGCAAATGCTTGTACTCGCTTAAAATGCTGAGTTCCCGTTCGATATATATACTGAGCAACAGGTACCGAACCTACAAACGACACCGTACGAATGTCTGGGTGAGCAAGCAGGTAATCTACCTGCTCTTTTCCACCATGCACAATTTGTAATACACCTTTGGGTGCGCCTGCTAACTCAAATAGCTCAGCCAAACGCATTGCAGTGAGTGGGACTTGTTCTGAGGGTTTTAAAACAAAAGTATTACCTGCTGCTATTGCCATCGGAAACATCCACAGTGGGATCATCGCTGGAAAATTAAATGGAGTGATCCCACAACAAACACCTAGAGGCTGAATTAATGAGTAGGAATCAATGTCTGTAGCAACATTTTCAACGGTTTCACCCATCATCAAACTGGCTATATTGGCGGCTTGTTCAACCACTTCAATTCCACGCCAAACATCACCTTTTGCATCAGCAAAGTTCTTGCCTGTTTCACTCGATAGCAATGTTGCTAATTCATCGTGATGGGCTTTTAATTCATGCTGATAATTCAACATTAATCGTGCTCGTTCTGGTGTGGGAATATCTTTCCAGCACTGAAACATCGCCTTTGCACTCTCAATCGCTTCAAGCATTTCAATGTCGGTGGTCAGTGGAACTTGTGCTATAGCAGCATTGCTAGCAGGATCGGTAACATCTACCCAAGAAGTCGACGCTGACTGCTTGAATTCACCATTGATATATAACGGAACTTTTTTTGGTGCTGTTGAATTGCTCATTATCGTCCCCAGAAAGTCAATTATTCAGGTTACTTGGTCGATACAGGTACTTCCAACGCCATTGCAGTTGCTTCACCGCCACCAATGCATAAAGCAGCGATGCCTCTAGCGGGTTTAGATGTCGCTTGCTGTAAACGATTTAATCGATGGATCAAAGTGACTAATATTCGTGCCCCTGTCGCCCCAATGGGATGCCCTAGCGCACATGCCCCACCATCAGGATTCACCTTCTCTGGTGCTAATTCCAAATGCTTGATGACAATTTGAGTGACAACAGCAAAAGCTTCATTGATTTCCCAACTATCAATGTCATTTACCGCCCAATTTAAATCGTCAAGAAGCTGCTGTATGGCGAAAGCTGGCGCTATCGTAAATTCAGCAGGCTTACGCGCATGACTGGCATGGCCTTTAATGATTGCCAGTGGTGATAACCCCTCTTGACGAGCAGATTCAGCATCCATAAGCATCAGCGCTGCGGCACCATCAGAAATCGAACTTGAATTTGCTGCCGTAACGGTTCCAGAAGGTGAAAAAGCGGGTCTCAGCTGAGGTATTTTAGTAATATTAATTTCTTGTGGGTGCTCGTCAGTAGTAATGCGGTGTGATTCACTTTTCCCTTTTTTGCTTGGCTTTACCGCCACATCAACTGGCACAATTTCATCTTTAAACCAGCCTAATTCTTGTGCCTGTAATGCACGTTCCACCGATAATACAGCCCATTTATCCATACTTTGCCGAGTAAACTGCTCTTTCTCGGCAGTTGCTTGAGCATACACCCCCATGAGTTTGCCTTCATAGGCATCTTCAAGGCCATCTAAAAACATATGGTCATAGCTGGTGTTATGGCCGAGTCGCTGTCCTGCTCTTGCTTGTTTTTGCAGGTAAGGCGCATTGGTCATGCTTTCCATCCCCCCCGCAATGACGACGCGATTACGATTAAGAAGTATCGAGTCATAGCCAAGCATAACGGCTTTCATACCCGAACCACATACCTTGTTCAAGGTCGTACAACCAATACTAACAGGTAAACCAGCACCTAACGCAGCCTGTCTGGCTGGTGCTTGACCACACCCCGCCGACAACACATTCCCCATAAACACTTCGTTAACCCGGTCGGGTTCAACACTTGTTTGCTCAAGCATTCCCGCAATGGCTGCACTGCCTAGTTGAGGGGCGGTTAATGACGAAAAGTGTCCTTGAAAACTGCAAATCGGCGTTCTGTTTGCCGCGACAACCCACACGTCCTTACTCATCAGCATGTCCTCATATCTACCGAGCAGCATGTAGCACTGTGCACTCGATTTCTTGACGTTTACGTAAGCATAGCACTAACATTTACGTAAACGTTAAGAACGAAACACACTAAAGTGTCAACCTAGTTATCCAGTGACATTACTGCCGTTACAGGAGTTCTGAGTGGTTTATCTCGATACGTTTAATTGGATAAGTCATTGGTCTACCACAGTCGTTTGACCTAAGAGGCGGTTCAAAGTGGAGACATTTAAGATTAGTGAACTTGCTAAAGAATTTGATATTACAACCCGCAGCATTCGGTTTTATGAAGATGTTGGGTTGTTACAACCTGATCGCCAAGGCAATGCCCGCATTTACCAACGACGAGATAAAGTCAGGTTAAAACTAATTTTACGCGGTAAAAGGCTCGGGTTTTCACTAGCCGAAATACGTGAGCTTTTTGAACTGTATGATACAGATCAGAGCGTAATACAGCTGGCAAAAATGTTAACGATTATCGACACGAAGCAAGCAGTACTACAGCGCCAACTTGAAGATATTAATGTCGTGATGAATGAGTTAAAGCTTGCAAAAAATCGCTGCCAACAAGCCTTGAATAACCACGCTAGTCAATAGCAGCATTTACAGAGTAACAGTAAAAGCAACCTAACTGCCTTTTGGAGCTCGTATGAATGATATGTTCACCGCACTCAATTTCGGATTAGGCGAGACCAATGACATGCTCCGCGAGCAAGTGAATCATTTTGCTCAAGATACCATTGCTCCACTTGCCGCCCATATTGATCGAGATAACCAATTTCCCAACCAACTCTGGCCTTTGCTGGGTGAAATGGGATTACTCGGTGTGACGATCAGTGAGCAATATGGGGGAGCCAGCATGGGCTACCTCTCACATGTCATCGCGATGGAAGAAATAAGCCGTGCGTCAGCTTCTGTTGGTCTTAGTTATGGAGCGCACTCCAACCTTTGCGTGAATCAAATTTACCGTCATGGTACTCCAGATCAGAAAGCCAAATATTTACCGAAACTCGTTTCCGGCGAGCACATTGGGGCACTCGCGATGAGCGAAGCCAATGCAGGCTCTGACGTTGTTAGCATGCAATTGCGAGCGGAAGATAATGGTGATCATTACATCTTAAACGGCAGCAAAATGTGGATCACTAATGGGCCTGATGCCCACACCATTGTGGTTTACGCCAAAACATCACCAGCTGAAGGTTCACATGGTATTTCAGCTTTTATTATCGAAAGCGATTTCTCCGGTTTTAGTCATGCCCAAAAACTCGATAAGTTAGGTATGCGTGGGTCAAATACCTGTGAGCTGGTATTTGAGAATTGTGTTGTACCGCACGAAAATCTACTGGGTGAGCTTAACCACGGCGTCAATGTGTTAATGAGTGGTCTTGATTATGAACGCATTGTATTGGCAGCAGGGCCTCTGGGTATCATGCGGGCCTGCCTTGATGTTGTATTACCTTACATTCACGACAGAAAACAATTTGGCCAATCCATCGGTGAATTTCAGTTAGTGCAAGGTAAAGTTGCCGATATGTATACCCGAACCAATGCAGCCCGTGCCTATATTTATACTGTCGCCGCAGCTTGCGATCGTGGAGAGGCAACTCGAAAAGATGCGGCGGGTGCCATCCTATACGCAGCGGAACTTGCAACACAGTTAGCCCTAGACACTATCCAATTGCTTGGCGGTAATGGCTATATCAATGAATTTCCCGCAGGCCGGCTACTCCGTGATGCCAAACTTTACGAGATTGGTGCAGGTACATCAGAAATTCGCCGCATGTTAATTGGCCGTGAATTATTTGAAGAGTCAAAATAAGGATATTCAATGGCGATTATACAAACAGCGATCAATCGTGATGATGTATTTTACCGCGATAATTACCGAGACATGGCGACTCTTGTTGATGAATTCCAAACTCATGTTGCAAGCCTCAAACAAGGTGGCGGTATTGAATCGCTCAAAAAGCAAAAAAAGAAAGGGAAATACCCGGTACGAACGCGTATCGACATGTTATTAGATCCTGATAGCCGCTTTCTTGAAATCGGCCAGTTCGCCGCTTGGAAAATATATGACGATGATATTCCCTGTGCCGGTGTCGTTGCTGGTATAGGGCGTATTGAAGGCATTGATTGCATGATTGTCGCCAACGATCCTTCCGTAAAGGGCGGTACATATTACCCACTCACCGTGAAGAAGCACCTACGAGCTCAAGAAATTGCCGAACGCTGCCATTTACCTTGTGTGTACCTTGTTGATTCCGGCGGTGCCAACCTTCCCCATCAAGCCGATGTTTTTCCTGACCGAGACCACTTTGGCCGAATTTTTTTCAATCAAGCGCGCATGTCTGCCAAAGGGATCCCACAAATCGCGGTTGTACTTGGCTCATGCACCGCTGGTGGTGCCTACGTACCTGCAATGGCTGATGTATCAATTATTGTCAAAGAACAAGGGACGATATTCTTAGCTGGCCCGCCCCTTGTAAAAGCAGCAACGGGTGAAATCGTGACCGCTGAAGAGTTGGGCGGTGCCTTTGTGCACTGCAAAATATCTGGGGTTGCAGACTATTACGCCCATGATGAAGATCATGCGCTTGAGCTCACCAAGCAAGCCGTTAGCAATACTGGCCTAGAAGCGATTCCAAGCATCAAAAAAAACGCCCCGTCCCCGCGATATTCCGTTGATGAATTATTCGGGATTGTTGGCGCTGATTTACGTACCCCCATCAATATAAAAGAGGTGATTGCACGCATTGTTGATGGCTCTGAGTTTGATGAATTTAAAGCGCTTTATGGCTCCACACTGGTATGCGGCTTTGCCAAACTTTATGGTATGCCAATAGGCATAGTTGCAAATAACGGCATTCTATTTTCAGAGTCAGCACAAAAAGGCGCACACTTTATTGAGATCTGCGCAAAACGGAAAATACCTCTCTTATTCTTACAAAACATTACCGGTTTTATGGTCGGTAAAAAAATGGAGTCTGAAGGTATCGCCAAACATGGCGCTAAAATGGTAATGGCTGTGGCTTGCGCTGATGTACCTAAATTCACTGTGATTGTTGGCGGTTCATACGGTGCAGGTAATTACGGTATGTGCGGGCGAGCCTATGATCCCACCATGATTTGGATGTGGCCAAATGCCCGAATATCAGTGATGGGCGGAGAACAAGCTGCAGGGGTTTTAGCGCAAGTCACCAAGGATAACAAAGCACAGAAAGGTGAACCGTGGACACCCGATCAGGAAGAAGCGCTTAAACAACCTATTCGCGATTTATATGAAGAACAAGGATCCCCCTACTTTGCCAGCGCTCGGTTATGGGATGACGGCATCATTGATCCGCGACAAACCCGCGAAATTGTCGGCCAAGCTTTAGCGGCATCACGCCGAGCCCCGATTCCCAACAGCACATTTGGTATTTTCCGTATGTAAAACAGAGAGCACCTGCTATGTCGACGTTAGCGAACAAACAACTTCACAAAAACAATGATGATGACATCCTCTGCCATGTTGATGAGCACGGTCTAGCGACTATCACGTTGAACCGTACCAAGAAACACAATGCATTTAATGCCGACTGTATTGCTACACTGCGGCAGTTCCTTGAAGCCCTGAATAAACAGCGAGATATAAAAGCGTTAGTGCTACAAGCTAATGGTAAGTTTTTTAGCGCAGGGGCTGATCTTGAGTGGATGCAGTCGATGGTAAACCAATCAAAAAGTGAAAATAATGCTGATGCGGAACAACTTTCAGCCTTATTACGTGACTTGGATACTTTTCCACACCCAACCCTCGCATTGGTTCAAGGAAGCGCTTTTGGTGGTGCTTTAGGCTTAATCTGTTGCTGTGATATCGTGATGGCTCAGCAAGATAGCATTTTCTGTTTTAGTGAGGTCAAAATTGGTCTTGTCCCCGCAACCATTGCGCCTTATGTTATTCGAGTTATTGGTCAACGGCAAGCAAGACGCTATATGCTTACCGCCGAGACATTTGATGCAGCAACATCGCTCCAGCTAGGTATCGTTCATAGTGTTGTAGCTGATGCACTTGCCCTGAAAGTACAAAGCCAAAATCTCATCATGCATATTCTGCTTAATGCCCCTGTGGCTGTATCGATTGCAAAGCAATTATGTCTGGATTGCGACCCAATCCCAGAAAGACTGTATTCCTTTACTTCTGAACTAATAGCTAGGGTAAGAACATCACCAGAAGGACAAGAAGGACTCACGGCATTTATAGATAAGCGTCAGCCGACATGGGTGACGAAAGATGAATAACTACCGACTAGATCAGGCAAACCTTCCTAAGGAGGTGACAATCTTTGAAGTCGGTGCACGAGATGGTCTGCAAAATGAGCCGTTGATAAATACAGAACATAAAATCGCATTCATTAATGCCCTCTCGAAATCAGGCTTAACCCATATAGAAGCAGGCTCATTTGTTTCAGCTAAACGCGTCCCTCAAATGGCCGATTCTGCCAACGTATTACAGCAAATAGAAAGACACATTGGTGTGAACTACTCGGCTTTAACCCCGAATATACAAGGCTTTGAAATGGCACTACAAGCCAATGCTAATGAGATTGCCATTTTTGGTTCCGCTTCAGAAACCTTTAGCCAAAGAAACATCAACTGCTCAATTTCAGATAGCCTCAAACGCTTTGAGTCTGTAATAGCATTGGCAAAGCTTCATCAGATCCCTGTTCGAGGGTATTTATCCTGTATCTGCGATTGCCCCTACGACGGTAAAACGTCACCCAATCAAGTCGCAGCTGTTGCTAAGTCACTCATTGATTTAGGCTGCTATGAAGTATCGCTAGGCGACACGATTGGCACTGGTACTCCAATCAGGGTGGCAAAAGTATTAGAAGCAACCTATAAGCAAGTTGATACACATAGACTGGCGGTGCATTTTCATAACACTTGGGGGCAGGCTCTAGCTAATATTTATCAAGCCATCACTATGGGGATTACAACAATAGACAGTAGTACAGCTGGATTAGGTGGATGCCCTTACGCAGAAGGAGCAAGTGGAAATGTAGCAACTGAAGATGTGCTTTATCTTTGTCATGAGCTTGGCATTAATACTGGTATCGATATCAATGTTATCGCCCAAGCGGGCTGGGATATTTGCCATCAATTGAATAAAGTACCTCATTCAAATGTGTCTCTTGCATTATTGGCCCAATATAAAAAAGGGTTTAATTCTCACTACTGAAAATTAAACCCAACATGGTGTAACAAATTGGCTCAAGGAGAACTGGGGTGACTCGGGTTAAACCATTTCATAACACGTTAACTCATATCAACAATTACCATTTAACTAGTAATCATTCCGCAAAAACCGTTGTTCAGCTTCTAATTCATTCACAGCACGCCATAATTTTTGTTCCCGCTCGATACGCTTTTCATGGTGATGATTGCTACCTTCAATTTTTAATTGATCCATGGGGCCTATGTATTGTTCTGCATGACCATTAAATAAGACTCTAAACTCCTCTATGGTAGGTAGGCAGTTGTTATCTTCTTCAAAGTTTTCAAAAATATCATGAACCGTTAAAGAAATGTCACGCTTAATTCCATCAAAATCTGAGTTATCCATTTCCATACTCCAAAATTACAGTCACGCATGTAAAAAATCAAAGACACAAATAGTGTAGTTGAAAAAGTTGTGCTTCAGACAAGCAGAAAAAGTGTAACAAGTAAGAAATACATCAATATAAATATTTGTTTTAAATAGAATATAGTTAGTAAAAACCCGATAAAGAGCTAAAATGACTAAACAGGTAGGTTCATTTTTTAGAATAAGATCTCATTTTTCTAATAATATTAAATATGCCGTTTCATCATGAAGAAAGAACTATAATAGATATTATTGATTATAAGACTAAGTCTTTGTACGTATGGGGGAATAATGGCATTTTTATCGTTCCCGCTTAACCAATTTCTCTTGCTCAAAAGGGAATCAGCATACGTTATTCTACTATTTTTAGTATTATTTACTTACAATTCACAAGCTGCCGTCTTTGACGAAATTAGCTCTTACAAGCAAACATCTTTTTCAATCTATCGTGATGACGACAACGTTAAGACGTTTATATACGCAAAAAATGATAATGAATTTCAAGCATGGATAGATGAAACTCAAGATTCGATTTCAGATAGTATCCATAGTTATGGTTCATCCTTTGACCATTTTATTGGTAAAGAGGATGATGAAATGCCAATGCAGAATCGTAGTTACTTAAAAATAAAATTAAAGCCTCGCTACAGCCATCGAGAATATTCAGACATTGATGCTAGTATCAAATTAAAAATAGACTTGCCACACACAGAAAAGCGCTGGAAAGTCATCTTTGAAACGGACCCAGACGATTTCGACCGATTAGAAGATAAACAAAGAGGGATAAGCGACAGCAGTGATAGCAGTCTATCAGGCGCTGTTGGGGGCTTTCGATTACAAGACAGGCAATGGGGAAATTGGAATGCTGACTTTGATGTTGGGTTAAAAATCAAACTCCCTCTCGACCCATTTACTCGTGCTAATGTACACAGGGTGGATAAAATAAGCAGTAATTGGACGACAAGAATCAAGCAAGAAGTCTTTTATTTTCACAATAAAGGCCCAGGGGCAATAACATCGTTTAACTTCTATTTTTCCACCGTTGAAGACCCGGACACAATATTAAAACTGAGCTCAAGCGCCCAGTTCCTCGATGAAGATGACAACTGGGAGTTTGTTCAACAAGCTGAAATTTTTGACCGAATCGATGAAAGTAACCTACTTCAGTACAGCATCGGTATCAGCGCTGATTCTCGTCCTAATTATTCAATCACTAACTCGTGGGTTTCTATTGGTTGGAAGCATCGGTTATATAAAGACTGGTTATACTTAACCGTTACCCCAGAACTCGACTTTCAAGATGAATTTAATTACAAGGTGAATCCTGGCGTAATACTTGAGATCGAGATGTTTTTCACAGCAGAAGGCGGTATAGATCGCCTAGCAAGAAAAATTCCGACACCAACGCTTTAGCAATCACTGATAACGGTAATGGTCGAAGAAGTTCTCACTTTATCCTAGCCCTCCCTCTATACGCCATAGCAAAGCACCGAGTAAGTTACGTTTAATTTGATGCTGACCACTACGTCATCGCAAAGTACTTTTATTTTGCAAATTGTAATTCCCATATTACGAGTATTTTCAATATCGATTTTTATCTTTAGATACTTATCCGTATAAACAATTAATAATAAGCGCTTGTTTTATAAACAAATACCATGATTGTAAATATTGGCCTACATGTTGCCTATCTTTTAGGGCACACACATTACATTAATGCCAACGATGGAAGGCTCAATATGTTTAAACAACTTTTATTTATTCTAGCTATTACGTCAATTTCAACGGTACAGGCGACTGTCTTTTTAAATGAAGATTTTGAAGGTGGATTAGTAACAGGAGGAAGCAGTGGATGGACTGGCAATTCGAGTGGCCAAGTTGTGACTGATCCTCTTCAAGGGGATAACGCAGTTAATTTTACACGAACCGCTGGCGGTAATGATTTATATACCGATATATTCACGAGTGGAACTGGAAAGTTTTTTGTATCTTTTGATTATTTAGGGACTTGTGGGGGAAGTAGCTGTGGCGGATATGTTCACTTTTCACCGATAGGGTGGATTGGTACTCAAATTCATCATAATGTACATTGGCCAAGGGAGTTAATTGATGATAATCAGTGGCATACGCACAGTTTTGAAATAACATCAAATACATTAAGAGTTAAATTTCAAGATTGGAACGGTGCGGGTCCTAATGCTGAAGATGCGTATTTTGACAATATTATAATTAGCGATATTGAGCATACCGCTTATGTTCCTGAGCCTTCAGCACTTGCATTCTTATGGCTAGGTTTATCAAGTATTGGGTTTACGATTAGAAGAAGGAAAGTGAATAAGGTTCAGCATATAAACAATAAATAAATTAGCATTAAGGGAATTATCATTTTATCTTTGAACGCCCATAATAAATAGTGGGCATTCAATAAAACAAGTTAACGAGCGGGATCAATCTTACCTTCAATTCGTTCATTGACGCATTCATACGAACCCATTTCAAACTCACGACAGATCCAAGGTCGATTTTCGTAGATAGTACACATGAACGTATCCCGATCTAACGCTGAGCACCAACCGTCATCTAATCGTAACATCGTTTCACCACCCCACTCGTCCAGCTTTATATGTTCTTCTGGCACACCAGTATCAGTAATGATCATCACTTCTAGACGGCAGCAACAAGCCTGACAGTTAGAGCAGGTTACTTCGGGTTCAGTTACGTTTTTAATATCAATAGTCATGGCTAGCTACAATAATCACAGTTGCAGCATAGTACTCCAAAACGGATAGATTCATAGGTATTATTTATTAGCACACAGTTTAATGCTGAAACTGTGTGCTAATATGTCTACTTTTCAATCAAGTTAAACTCTTATATTCCAACGAGCTAGTGGTTTTTCTGATTGAATGCCTTGGCTTCCCCAGCGATCAATACTGTCAATTACTAAGATCTTCTCTGGGTTTGGTACTAACGCTTTTAATGATTTACTGACTCGTTTCGACGTCAGCAGCCAAATAGTGTCATCACTTTTTAGCAGTTCAACAAGTGCCAACTTATCTTCTTCTGTCCAATCAAGCTCTGGCTGAGTAAGCCTTTCCACAACGAAAAGTTGATTACCGACGGCAAAGTCTTCCAGCTCTTTCGATAGCAGAACGACCGAGTCTACCTCAGCATCAAACAATGCGGCTTGCTGAGTATTTATCAACTGTCGTACATCAAGCATCAATGCTTGTTGATTCGTAGCTATCGTAAGAGCATGTTCAGGCCAAATACGCTGTAGATCGGCACTTACAATTGCAGCCATACGCGTTAAGTTCGTTGGGTTTAGCCAAACATACGGAGAGGTCGAGCCATCTTCAAGCTGCATTGCCGCAACCCCTTGTGCACGTGGCGAAATAGACTGCGTGGCATCGATTTCAACAATTTGTATATTACCTTGGCGAGCATGCACAAATAATGGCTCTTGTGGCCAAACAGCACCTAATGTTACCGCCGCTTTCGCGCTAAGTGCTTCTTTTTCAGTTGCCTTCGCACCTTTACTTGAAAACCAGTTTGGTAATCGCTGCAAACCATAACGTTTTGGCGGTAAATAACTTGTTTCTAACCCTGTCCCCTGCGTTAACTCGGAAGCTAACATATAGGTAACGGGTGCTGCCGTTAATATATCTTTAGCCTGCACCGTTAGTGACGACAATGTTGCACCTGCGACTAGGCATGCTATAGCCATCTTTTGTAAGCAAAATGCTTTGTTAAATTTCATTTCCATAGAGTTCATCACCTACCCTTTACGCACAATGCGAAAACATGTCGCCATCAAGAAAAATACCGCTGAAACAATGATAATTGCAGCGCCCGATGGAATCGGTAGCTCAAGTTCCATCGGTAAAATAGTGCCAACTAAACAGCTTACTGTTGCTAAGAATGCAGACAACAGTACGAAGTCGCCCATGTTCTTCGTTAGCAAGCGAGCTGTTGCACCCGGTATAAGCAGTAGTGCCCCAACCAACACTGCGCCAATAATTTTGACAGAGGCAATAGTGACAAGTGTGATCATCATGACAAACAAGTAGTCATAAAAATTCGTCGAATATCCACGGACTCGGGCTATGTCTGGGCTAATACAAGTTAGCAAAATACGATTAAATGTAGGGATAAGCACAATGGTAATGAGCAAACAACTTATCGCCAATATCATTAAATCTTGATCTGTTACGGTTAAGATAGATCCAAATAAGACATTTTCGAGCATGTGAATGTTGATTTTACGTGCCACGTACATCAACAAAGCCGCACCAACCGCTAACGCTAAGGCAAGAAAAACCCCTACCAAGGTATCGTAAGGTACATTGGTTCGGTTTCGTACAAAATGCAGCAGCAAAGCAAAGATCATACAGAAACTAAACAGACCGATAATTGGGTTATCAGGCGGTTCACCTAACAACACGCCCAACGCAATACCGGTTAGCGCAGCATGCCCTACCGCTTCAGAGAAAAAGGCTAACCGCTTAGCAATCACTAATGTGCCTAGGCCACCTAATAAAGGGCCGACCAACAAAGCTGCAACCAATGCATTTACGACAAAGGCATAAGAGAAACTGTCACTCAGCCACCCTGCTTCGACACCTTGCAGTGCCAATTGACGAAGAAAGTCCATCATGCTGCTTTACCTACATTTCGTTTAATGGGTTCGGGTGTTGCACTGTAGTGGTTAAATAAGCGCTCTATTTTTTCTGGCGTCAGTACATCTTGCACACTTCCGCTATCTATTAGCTGTCGGTTTACAACATGTACTGTCGCGTCGAGACGTCGCACGGCAGTAACATCATGGTGTACAGCTAATAGGGTTCTGCCCTCATTAACCAGTTCTTTGATGAGTGCCTCAAGGTATCTTACCCCTTGCTCATCCATGCCTGTTGTAGGCTCATCAAGCACAAGTAAACTCGGGTTGTCTAAAAGAGCTTGTGCAAATAGCACGCGCTGTTGCTCACCGCCAGATAGCTGCCCCATCCGGCGATCAGCACGCGCAGCCATACCAACGCGATCTAATTGCTCAAGGGCAAAAGCTTGCTGCTTAGATATATTCCGCCAACGCGACCAAAATAGCGGGGTGCGACTCTGGTTCAATAAGATAAAGTCCATCACCGTTAAAGGAAGGCTTGATTCAAAAGTCGCCTTTTGAGGCACATAACCAACTTGGCCTTTTTTCTCAGGCCACTGGATGTCTATATTTCCACTAAACGGAGTCAGGCCAAGAATAGAACGTAGTAAAGACGTTTTTCCTCCACCATTTGGTCCCATCACAACATGGCATTGACCTGCTGTAAATTCATGGCTGATCCCTTGCAAAATGGTATTGTCACCGTATTGCAGGCCAACGTTGTCTAATAAAATACTCGGGCCCACAATTAGCTCACTTTATTTTCTGCTGCAAATTTCATAGATTGGATCAACGTATCGAGATTCGCTTTCATCTCGACCTCAACTTTATTATCTTCATACGGCCCATGAGTCATATGAGAGAAGCGATAAAGCTGTACGCCAGTTGCTTTCTCGATCGTATCAACATATCGATTCGGCATATTGAGCTCATAAAACAACACATCAATGCCAGAATCTCGTATTTTCTCGATAGTTTCTTGTAACTGGCTCGCACTAGGTTCAACACCATGGGCAGGTTCAATAACGGCAGCGACATCGACACCAAATTCTTGTAACAGGTAGCCATAGGCATTATGGGTGGTCGCAACGACCATGCCGCTAGTATCAAGGTTACCTAACGTCGTCATCGCTTCATGTTTCAGCTTACGGAAGTTTGTGGCGTATTTACGGGCATTCTTGCGGTAATAGCGGGCGTTATCCGGATCAATTTTTGAAAGCTCAGAAGCGATGGTGTAAACCTTCTGAATCGTTGTCGAAAGGCCAACAAAAGTATGTGGATTAACGGCTCCATCTCCTACCGACTGACCCATTGCTGGTAACAGTGGCACATCTTTATTGGCTTCAATCACAATGAGATCTTCACGGTTGGCCGCTGCAATCACTTTTAATGCAAAGTCATCATGACCAATACCGTTAACGACAATCACATCCATCGCTTTCAAACGGCGAAGATCATTTGGTTGAGGTAGATAATTGTGTGGATTAAACCCCGCATCAACCAGCGGAAGGATATCTGCCTTGTCACCGACTACTGCTTTTACATAACTGTAGTAAGGCTGAAGTGTAATACCGATAGTCAATTTTTCTGCTGCCTGTACAAATGGTACCTGAGCAATAAAAAGCACCGGTAAAGTCAGCAATAACATTGTTTTTTTGATTATTTTATTCTTGAGCTGTTTCATAACACATAACCTCGACACCATGAATGGCGTCGGTATTTAATGGACATGAGAATCTGAAGCGGAGGCAAAAACAACTTTTATCCAACCTGCTTCAATCAATTTTTCTGGTGATAGCAGTACGTGTGGCTGCTCTAAATTTCTGGTTAAAGGTTGCGCAGAATCAAACAGGGCAAACCAGATTTCAGGATCATTATTTCCGGTATGCAAAATGACTGATGCAGAGCCTTGAGCCACCTGCTTAACCCCTTGGTAATACGCTGGAGCAATGTGTAGCCACTGATGCTTACCTTTGTATTCCCAGCTTTTATCTTTAACAAAGGGCGCTAACCAAATTTCTTCAAGTTCGGCTAGTTCTGGCCATAATTCATCACTCGACATTGCTGGTTCAAAATCACGATTGTCTTGATATATATTGCGAATTTCTTCATGAGCGAGCCGTAAATCGGCAACCATCGCAAGTTCAGGAGTAGCTAAGTCACTAATCGAAACTTGATAAGGCGCAAGTATTTGGCCTTTTGATGACGCTTGGTGCATTGGCAAAGTAAATGCTGCAATAATCAATATAATGGCTATCGATAATGCAACCCACTTCCCTTCTCTACCGCCATCATCCGAATGAACAGATTGCGTGATCATTTTTCTTCAATCTCAACAACATCTACTTCAACTGGGTTCTCGTGCCCTGCATCGAACACAAGGTAGAAGTCAGTATCTGGCATATCAAATTCAGCTATTGAACGCTTGTCTGTGATTACACGACTCACTAAATTATCATCGTAATCAAACATATCGACATCGTATTTAACCGCGTCGCTCCCGTCGCTATAACCGGCTTTACAAATCACCTTGTCAGATTCTAACCAGCAGCTCATGAGTGGAAAATGGGCATGTACCGCAGCAGATTGCGCCGCTAACACTAAAAGCAACGCCAGTTGTGAACGTTTTTTCATCAAGACCTCAAAACAAAAAATGAAATAGCCTGAAAAAACAGGCTACTTAAAAAAGGATTACTGAAGTACAGCTTCAAACATAAGGTGCACGTTTGCGCTAGCGCGATCTGCAAGTGGGTTGTTATCAAGATCGCCTTTATAATTTGCTTTCATAAGCCAGCGTCCTGCTTCTGCGGGTATGAATGTCACGACACCATTTTCATCACTTACCACATCAATTTGCTCTTGGTGGTTACGGTACATAGTGCCATCACGGGTAATTTCAGCCGTTACACCCTGTTGTGGTTCACCATTAAAGAAGAACTGAAATTGCACTTCTTCACCTTCAACAATATCTGCTGGGTGTGTAACGGGGACCATTTCCAAATATTTGCCTTCCAATTTGAAAACTTCCACTGTTGGCATTCCAACGGTGACGTAACTTTCGGCACGGGTGTAGCTCACTTGAGTTACTACATCACGTGCTTTCTTTGGTAACACGTCATTACGCTCAGCCTTGTGGCCTTTAACCCATTTCACTGTGTCACGACGACCCGCTTTATACTGGGTGTAATAAGACGGTACATTGTTAACGCGAACTTTGTGTGTACCTTCTTCTTCGAAATGAAAGTCAAATACTGATCGACGTTTACCACGAGTGACATAAGTTGGACGCTCCACACGGCCATCTGGCATGATGATTTCACCTGTTTCTGCACCTGCGGGTTTATCAAACACAAACGTACCGTGTGACGCCGTCACGTCAAAAGTCAACCAATCGCCGCCCTCTTTAGACACTGTAAAGTGTGATGGTAATATCCAACGAGGGTGAGCATTTGCAGTTGCGGTAACGGCCAAACCTGCCACTAGGGCACATGCCATTGAAACGGCTTTCAACTTTTTGTTATCAATCATTATTCATTCTCTAATATCAAAATTTATGCGTGTATGCGATTTAACCTTGAGTTGAATAACTCAGGAGGATATGACCGGTTTCTTCAGTTGGTGCAAGTTCACGTGTAAACGCCTCTTCGCCCAGCGTTAATTTTTCACGTATGTAATTACGGCCGCCATGTTCACGTACTACTTCAACATAGAAGGTATATTCACCTTGCTCGACACGCTCACCATCATCATTTAGGCCATCCCAAACAAAACGATATTCACCCGCAGGACGTGTAGCTGATGTCACGGCATCAACTAACTCGCGATCGTAACGACCCACTTTCCGCCACCAGCTGCGTAAATCTTTTAGCCACTCATCCTTGCCCACCCAAAGCTGTACCGTACGAACAGGTTTACGATTGGCATCTTCAATCCATACAGCAACATATGGACGGGCGTACATGCCTGTGTCGATTTTGGGCAATACAAATTCCACATCCATTGAAGCAGATTCAGGTAATGGCTTTGCGTTGACACTAAACGTTAAAGGTACAGCGAGTGCCATACCCAGCAGCGATTTAGACGCCGTTCTCATCAAACGTGAGTTCATGGTTAGTCCTTGTTAAACACAGCTGGCATTAAGGCACAGCAAAAAAGAAAATCAGTAAGGTGACAGCCGAGCCAAATGCAGTCCATTTAATCGAGGTCGAAAAGGTTTTTCTCTTAGGAATTAGCAGACAAACTCCCGTTAGAACGAAGAACACCATTAGCAATGCCGTAATATCTATGAACCACTTCCACACTTCCCCGCTATTGCGGCCTTTGTGCAAATCGTTCAGTACAGCAACGGCACCGTAATATGATTTTTCTATCTCGACTTCACGGGTAGTAAGGTCAATAAACACCGTGGCATTAAAACCAGGGCCCTTATAGTTCAGCGAGACTTCACCTTCAAACAACTCGCCATCTTCTACCTCAGTAAACACTTCCATCGAGGATGGCGTACCCGAGATATCCGCCTGCTGTTTTAAATACTGCAATAATTGCTGTTCATCAGGCACGTATGCCGAACGGCCTGAATTAAGCAGTTTCACTGGCACTTCTAGGGTAATTGATTCAACCGTTGGCTGACTTTTAACAAACAATTCAGGGCGATTAAGCGTTATACCAGTTACCGAAAAGAACAGCACAACAAGCAACAGTGCCATCGAAATATAGATATGCAGACGACGGGCCCAAAGCTGAACCGCTTTACTTTTTAACACCATGATTGAAGATAACTACCAGCCTAAATTTATGCCGGATAACATAATTGATAATTGTTTGCATTGGCATTCAATTTACATTGTTTACGAAAGTAAAGATGGTGGTGTGGTGAAAGGCAGTATCTAGGAAAGTATAAAGGTGGAAAAGTAACCAGATATAGCATCTGAAAAATAAAGTGCCCTTCCAAGTTAGAACGTTTTATCTAACTTGGCTTATTCGGATAATAAAAAATGCTTGTAGCATTTACATGTTTCTTATTCTTGTGCTGATAAAAAACCAAATCTAGCTAAGTAGTGCCAAATTTTCTTTATGTCTTGCGCATCGTACCCCTGCTCAGTTACAGCTGCTCCTAATACCTTCGCATTAATGACTCCATTTACAGCGATATCGTTAGCCAAATGAATAAATTGCTCTCCTCTATATTCAGGGTAGCAACTCATTTCTTCAACACTCAACTCGTAACCTGCATGCCAGCGAACAGAAATGCCTAATTGATTGGCCTGCGCCTCGACTACACTAGATTTGTATATTGGGTCCAAAACCAAAGACTCTACGTCAGTTTTAAGTGAGATAACGCCGTGAATGTGGGCTTCTATATAGTCATCAAGTAAGTCTGTTTTTGCCAAAGTGGCCTTATTAATTAATGGGCTTATTCTCTCAGATACAGCAAAATCTTCTGGTTCGAAAAAGCTATCTGGATAACAAAATGTTGTACGCTCAAGCATATGGGGCTTTAGTTGAAAGTACGCTGAACCAAAACGTGGTGAGGCGCCAGTTTCGTAACCGCGAAAGTTGAGCGCACCATACTTAGGCCTCAGGTTTACAGGAGCATCGTCATAGGCCCCATCAAAAACTCTTTTCTCCCATAACCAACGGTCACCTCCTTTGTAAGCAGTCAAACCTCCATTACTTGTACCTGTTTCAAATTGAGATTTTAATTCACCATCATGAGCTATGGCAGAGAGTAACGGCACATTATCTGATGTAAATCGATCAGGGTGAAAGTTGATGGTTATTGGGTATTCCATCACTTCGGAAGCACTTTGAGACTTTAATCGAATGTTTTCAATTGCTTTATCAACTACATGTTTACTCATTTGGCTTCCATTTTGATTGCCTCTCGATATAGAAGACACAATACACGCCTAACAAAATTTAGGTCAATGGCGATTGAGTGGATCATGCTTGAACAGACAGGTTCTATTAATGAACCACGACAAAAGCACAAAGCCTATAACAAACTGGAGGTTGATGTGTGTTACCAGCTTTTCACAGAAGCCAAGATGAAGTTGACCCTTTTACTAATAGAAGACTTCGGAACCTCCACTAACTCATAGCCAAACTTTTTATACGCTTTTTCCATTTCGTTATAAGTCGCAACAGCCTCGTTAAAGTCCTGCTTGCGCTCTAGATCGTTAGTGAAAATTGTTTCCCAAGGTGGAAATATGAATACCTTCTTACAATATTCAAGTTCATCACAACTTTTTAGCAAAGCCTCTGACATAGGTAGCTGTTCAAGCAAGCTGTAACCGTATGAATCAATAATGCTTCTATCAAAGAAAACAGTATCTTGGCACACGTCGAATTTTTTGTAATTTTCGAGTTCTTCTCGTACCATTTCATCACGAAATGCCACTTTATTGCCCCACGGTAAAGCGGAGCCTTGTGATTCAACTTGATTTTGAATAACTTTGCGACCAACTTCTGAAGCACATTTGTAGCCAAGTGCATTCAAACGTTCAATAACCGATGTTTTTCCTGATCCCGGTCCACCTGTAAATACAATTACATTTTTCAAATTAACCTCTTGTGGCGTCTTAACGCCGTAAGCATGAAAAAACTGAAGGAGTGAACACTACCTCTATTTTTTCTTATTATTACAGATTTACCCATTAAAAGAATAATGGCCTTCTATGTGAGCAAGGCCTTTATTATCTTTATGCTTTTAGTCTTATAATTTCACTGACTAAATTAGCTGAGTGTCAACTCTTCAGTAAAGATAGCTTCAGACTCATTCTCACCCGTAATATACATACGTATTAGGTTATCCATGTTTTCATCGTATTTGCCTTTAACCACGTTATTTGCACTGTTCCCATTCTGATTCTTAAAAACAGTGGCGTATGGTTCTAACCCAAAAGCCCTGTTCAGCATAACGTTTGACGATCGAAGAGAGCCCTCTACCCACCCCTGATAATCCGAGTAAGCTTCATTACATGTATACACTTGGATGTCTTCACCAAACGGCTGAATCATTGTTTCTATAACCTCGCGGTCATTGGCGCCTAAGCCCCACTGGTGCACACCATATCCAAATTGTTCACTCGCTTTTACATCGAACTGTGTGCTTCCTTGCCATATTCGTGCGCTAGTAAACACAGGTTTAGGGACATAACTTGAGTTAAAGATTTGCTTGAAGAAGGTCGTGGCTTGTTTAACCACAGCCTTTGAGGCTGGAAAAATTGTTTGAGGGAAGGTGAAATTTGCTTCTTGCTGCATTTCCGAGGAAAATTTCTCTCCCGTATTTTGTAGCGCGCTCCAAAAGTTAATATTTAGATAATCACAGTAAATTGTTAACGCCGCTGGTTTATCGTACTTTTCTTCATTTACTTGGTTAATTCGCTCTTTTTCACTATCAGATAACACCATCTCGCCATTATGACTAGACTGTGATGCCGCTAACGCAGCGGATAATTCATCATCTAAGCTATAGAACGGGTAAACAGAGCCCGTTGGAAGATCTGAAAAATTTGGTCCAAATTCAACGGTAGGCTGTGCCGTCTGGTCTTCAGTCCACCAAGCTTTATCGTAATAGAGGTTTATTTTTAACAGCGGCTGATTCGTACTACTTTGCAATGTATTCCAAAGTTCTGAAGCTTGTTGTTCATGTAATCTATTATACGCATTCGATTTAACAAATAGCTTTTCCAAAGCAAGCCGTGGAAGTGCCAAGATAACTTTATTCGTTTCTATCTTACTTTCACTAACCAAGCCGGCAGGGGTTGTACCTTTATAAGTAAGGGTGTATTTCATTTTCGATTTTTTGTCATTAATCTCAATATTTTCAAGTCGCGTACGTAGATGTATTTTATCTTTACCAATGCTCTCGACCAACGCATTGGGTAAAGTACTGAAGCCTTTTTTTAGCGTCTTGAATTGAGGATCATTTGGGAAGTCTAATAGTAACTGAAAAGCTTCACCCGCATTCATTCGAGATAAAAACGTACCATTGAACCCTGTTAGTCGATACAACAAGGTAACGCTTTCATTGCTGTAGTCCATCGCCATAAATAAGTCCCACAACGACCAATTATACAGCGCAGTACCATCCCATTTGCAGTCAAGTCGAAAAGCCTGCCAATACTCTGGTGTCAAGTCATCCGTATCCCACTGATTTGTAAAATCGGGGTTTGCAGCAAGAATACGATTGTATACCGTCTTGATCATCTCGTTCGGCTCAATGTTTTTTTCTGATGGGCTAAGGTTGTATAGATCAGACCAAACAGCATAATCATTTTCACTGGATTGATTAACATTAAAGCTTTCACCGCGAAAGTAGCGCCGATTATTCCCATTACTATTCATAGGAAAAGGGACAATATCATCGGTAATATCAAGCTTCGAGAACAAGGCCATTAAGTTATCCATATAGTCAAACGTGAAGCGCATCCCCCCCTCTTCTTCCTTCACAGTACTTCCATCAGAAAAAGTGATGAGATCAGAGTCTAATCGACCTCCAGTACGATTGGCACCATCAATAATGACCAAATCTTCGCAATTAGTTTCCTTTAATATTCTCCAGCTCGTATAAAGGCCAGCCATCCCCGCCCCCACAACAACAACTTCTGAACACTCAGGCAGTTGGGCGTTTTTTATTTCCCTTTCATCGTAATGCTTCATTTAAATTAACCTATTATTTTCGTTAAAATAATAGACAGTCACAAATCTCGACAATGTGATATCAAGCGTATCAATTTTTTGGGGTTACCCTTTCTTACGTAGGGTATTGATTTGAATATGTGGCCATCTTGTTGTGCCGCCATCTTCACCAAATTGAAATTCAAAGAATTGAATTTGCTCATACTGTAATTGAAGGATTTCTTTTCCGTTCTCAACAACAGTCTCAATCCACATTCGTGTACGCATCTCTGTCACTGGCGAGTGTTTTTGAACGAAAGGGGTATTTATAATTCCGCCTTGAGGGCCACCTTCAAAACGTGAAGACATCTCAATTAAGGTATATTCGCTAATGCACTGATCTTTTATCGCATCACGTAAACGGAGATCTGGCCGCACTGAATAAGGGTAATGTTTATTGGCTAATATTCGCTGGGTATAAGCCCGATTACTACTTGGTTCTTGTTCTGGAAGAGCCTTGTCATGCACCCATTCAGGTGCTGGTTCATCGAGATTAATAGGATCGCTTTTCTTCGTGCCAGCCAACCCCATACTCGGCGATATTGATAAATATTCAGGCTGCCAAGCTTCGGTGCCACTGGGGAACTCCGGGGTTTTATCAATACATTTTTCAGCTTTACCAAGCAAGTTAATCGTTGTTCCATGCGGTATGGTACCACTACGGCAAACTGAATATGGTGGAACAAAAATTGGCCCATTCGCGCCGTCGCCTACGGCCATTTCGGGAAAGCCTACATCCTCCATAATTGAGGTTTCATCTGCAGGGTGAAGGTACATTTCATTAAGCCAAAGGTACATTCCGTTTTCTTCATGAATACCTGTACCATCGAGCTTTTGAATACTCTGGCTATATTTTACTGCGCCAGTAAACTGCTCATTCGCTCCCCCCCCGATTACGTACACCGCCAGACACCAAGGTGAATGTTAACTCTTCAGTATAATCTTCACACAAGAATGTAAATTTCCCAGGAAGAGTTTCAGGGTTTGAGCCAGGGGAAGGCATACAGGTAGTATGTAGGCCCCAACCTGTTTTGTTATTCTCTGGGTTATGGTTAACCCAAGTGCCCTCTAACTGTTTCAGAAGGCCATAGTCGGCCTCTTGAGTGAGCACTTCTGGTGAGAACAGTTTTGTTTCTTTTTCTGACGCGTTCATTGTCTACCATCCTTGTTGTGTCATTGGCTGTAATTTATATTCGGTGCACTGACTTTCAGTACACCGATACAGTTGCGCGAACTCTGCAACACGCTAAGAAAAGCGTCACCAAAATAAGCGGCTGCTGAACATAAACGTACCTGTTCATGCTAAAAATCGTTATTACGCCTGTATTACGCCAAGCAAGAATGGGAGGAGATGTATTACTATTATCTACAGGCATTTTGAAGGTTCAGATGATTACGCCACTGACGACGCCAAAGAAAAAATCGCTTCAAAGTTTTTAGATAAAGACAACAATGGCAAAGATACGACGGTTAATTGTCTCTTGGTATCAGGGCAGAAGGAAGAATTACGATAGCTCAACAAGTCGTAGCTGGTGGAAAGCACACAGCATATAACATCATGGAGGTTAATGTGCGTTACCTGATTTTCACAGAAGCCAAGATGACATTTACCCTTTGACGAATAGAAGACTTTGGGACTTCCATCAAAGAAAGCAGTATCTTGGCAAACGTCGAATGTTTCGTGATTTGCGAGTTCCTCTCGTACCATTTCATCACAAAATGCCACTTTATCACCCTATGATTAAGAGTGGGCTAGACATAGTCTTAATTACAGGGTGATGAGAGTAACGCAATAAGGATCTAAGCTATTGCGCTATGCTACAACCACTTTTCTATTAGTACTTCATCAATAAACTCGCCATTGATTTGAGCGTGATTTTTTGCGGTACCAACAACGTCAAAGCCTTGCTTCAGATACACAGATAAGGCTCTTTCATTGTCACCTCGAACATATGCAAACAATTTTTTGTACCCTTTAAGTTTTGCTAATTCAAATGTTGCACTAAACAGGTGCTTTGCAATACCTTGTCCTCGATGTTGACCATCAACAAACGTACCAATGATACCAACATGATCGAAAGCCTTTGTATATGTAGCAAAAGGCTCTACATTTTGGAAACCAACTACTGTTGAGTCGTCCTCCAGCAATGCTACATTAAAGACACCTCTTTCAGGAAAATCTCGAATAAACTCGCGCTCTTCATCTGGTGTAAATGTCTTATCTAAGATGGTATAACGACCTTCCTCGATAATTGGATTAAGCAGATTGGATATGCCTGCTGCATCGTCTACTGATACTTCTCTAATGTTCAATTTAATACTCAACAAATCTTTTTCGCATTGAATGCGCATGTTACAAAATTTTGCTCGCAGGTACCATGCCACAACCATTTATAGCATTGATTTATCGACACTCTTTCAATTCCAGCATCAAAGGCTTTTCAAGCCTGTCGAAAAAGTAGCCATCATAGCGTGATAGCCAGCTCTTTAACTTAATCCGTATATCAAAACACCATGATCCCGTTTAGGATTGTTCGTAACCTAAAATTTGAACGCAAACTCAACCCCAAATGCAGACACGTACTCATATCGTTTGGTGCTAATTTAGTTAACTGTTAACTGCACCCCATAAATCATCTATATCTGAAAGCTGAATATTTAGCTCGGTGGATAATTCTGAGTAACTTTGCGCAAGTTTTATTTGATGCTCATCGTTGAAACCAACACCCCACAGCGTCGGATCTGATAGTTCAAAGCGCTTTGGTTGGGCCAACTGTAGCCCTGAATCAGGCTTTAAATCGTTTAAATCAAGCTGGATTAAAAGTTGCGATGCTGCCTTGCTAGCTAAGTCGGTATAACCAAGTTCATTCAATATGAACACAGCATGCGCATGTGTAATGCCATGAATTTTTTCTCCTGCAAAAAAATAATCACTCGTATCAAGATATACATTGCTAGAACTTCGTGTAACCGCAAGTGAACATAAAGTACGAATGTCTTTCTCGGTCAAGTTAGAATGCTTATATTGACGGTAATCTACTAAGCCAAAATAACGACCCCAATTATCTTCGGTGCAATTCACGATAAGCTTGGCGATATTTGATACGGTTATTTCACTTACATTGATATCATTGTTTGATATTGCTTTAAGAAACAGAGCTCCATATATAACACCGTGACCAGATCGACTTAATTGACGCGTATTCAGCTCTATAGCATTTAGAATAGCGGTATAATCTGATGTCAATTGACTTGATTCTAGTGGCTTAAGTAGATGTTCATACTTTTCAATTTGCTTTTTTAGTCTCGATTTCAAACTGTCATAAGATGCTTTAGGTAACACTCCACTTTTTAACAATGCAGAACCTGCAAGTAGAGATGCTCCCACATGTCCTTGAATCCACCCAGTTCTGTCACATTCAACAACGTTAGCTAATGCCAAAATTCCATTTTTTACGAATATGTCCATTATACCCCCCAAATACATAACGCCTAACACTTACGAGCCGACACAAAAACCTAGAAAATCAATAAGTAAGAACACACATATCTTTCATAACTCTGTACCGTTAGGCACCCGACCGCCGCATTAGTCTGACTCCACCGACTTCGGTGCTGAAGCCAAATGAATTGTAATAATCCTCCATACTGGGGAGACAATACAGCTCGAAATGTTTTACCTTCTTGAGCTTGTCATGTGTTTTCACTAATTGCATTAGCTCTTTACCCAAACCAGTACCACGATGTGTAGAGCAAACAATGACATCAAAGATTATGGCTTTAAATACCAAGTCACTTAGAACACGAACGAAACCAACCAGTTGGTCAGTCTCATCTAAAACACCGATACAAACTTGTGAGCCATGAACACAAGCTCTTGTCTCTTCGAGTGTTCTATCCTTAGCCCACCATGCTTGTTTGTACAAACCATGAACTTGAGTTATTTGTTCATGAGAAAAGTCATAAATTATCTTCATATATTCCTGAGGCCTTAAACGAGAAACACTCAACAGACTGAGAATGCCGAGTTCAGTAAACCTTGTTGATACAATTGTTAACTACCTATACCGAGTTTCCGCTTTTCCATATATTCTGCTAATTCCTTATCACCAGAATATTTACTCTCTTTCAGTGCGAGATGAACCCCATGTTGATCTTCGACTTTCCTTTGTTGTCCCAGTTTCTCGACACCTTGGTAATCGTCAATTACAACCTTGAAAGCAACTATCGCAGCTTTCAACTTCGTCTGATATTCAACAGGCATTAAATCTGAGTTTGAAAGTAACTCAGGTTCATGAGCCAATATTGTATCGTCCATAACCTCATTAACGCCGTCACCATCTATTATTTCAACAACGCCATAGCAATGAACGGCTGCATAGTTCCATGTTGGTACTGCAGGTTTATATGCGTACCAAGTTGGCGAAATATACGCGTGAGGCCCATTAAATACGATTAATACTCTTTGATTTTGAAACTGCTTCCAGTGTTTGCTTTAGCAAGGTGACCATATAAAGTGCCTTTGCTGCCTTCATCTGGTTTCAATACAAATGGAATGTGTGTTGCAGTTAAGTCAGATGAAGTTAACACACCAAAATTGTTGTTTTTTATAAAATTAGAAACCAAATTATGATCTTTCATTTCCATATTTCTAGGTATAAACATACGAATCCTTTCGTTTAATTTTAAAAAGCTGCTAATGCTCTCCACTGCGACGCATCCACAAAATACCTTTGTAGTTCAGTGCTTTAGCTCAACTTTTCAAGTTGGTGGTCTTGTTAGACTAATTTCTTTAGGGCTAACTGCCCTCTTTCACCAATATCGCCTACATCCTGCCAGCCATGTTTGCGATAAAATGACTTTCCTTGAATATTCGAAGGCCAGTATCTGAGTAGTGCATATTCGCAATTGTGATTTTGAAATCTCGTAAAAATGAAATTTTGCAAGATATTCCCCAAACCTTGACTTCGGTGCTCTGGGGTCAGGTATAGCAAGTTAATGTAGCCATAAAGCTGATCATATTCATCTTTAAGACCACTGATGAATTCAGTTTGACCAATAATTTGATTATCGTTAACAAGATGAAAGAAACCAGCTTTAGAATTAGTAGATAAACGATCAAACCATGCTTTTGTATCGCTGAGACTAAAATCTACTGTATCTCCATGGCTCACAATATGAGCATCTTTCCTGAACTCAATGCATAAGCCTAAATGCTTCTGAAGATTAACAGGGACAAATTCCAAATTTTACTCCATAACGAATTGATATATGTAGCCTAAACACCTAGCTAAATTACAGCTGCCGATTTGAGTAATTTGTTAGGCTTGAAGCTTCATCAAATACTCATCACCCTCTCGACTAATAACCTTAAACCCAAGGTTTGTATATAGCATCATTGCTGGATTTGATTCAATAACGCTTAAACCGACCGTGGCTCCCGATTTTGCAGCTGAACGAATCAGTGCTTTGAGTAAGTCGCTGCCAATACCAAGACCTTGAAACTCAGGTGCTATTTGAATTTGGATAAGTTGCCAATGGTTTATTTGAGAATTGTACGTTGCTTTGAACAAACCAATTGCTTGGCTATTAACTTCAACAATTTGTGCTGAGTGAAACTCGTAACGAATTCGAGCCTCGTAAGCATCAACCGTTACCTGCATACCAGCTTGCTCAAGGTACTTGCGCATTGTGTAGTCTCTTAGCTGATGAAGAAAAACCATATCATCTTCACATGCATTTCTTAGAGTAACGTCCATTTTACCTCCAAAAACCTAACGTCCTTGTAAATTACCCGCCCCGATGCCAAAACATAGCCCCATTAAGACAAAAGTTAATTCATACTAAAAATGCCTCGTGCTAACGGGCAACTTACACTGTTTGTTGAGGCTCAGCATCTAGAGGGGATGATTACACCCCTGACTTAGCCATCGTCATGATTTTATGGGCTTTTTCGAAGTGATCTAACTTATGTTGTTGAATCCACCATGTTGCTGCTTCCATCAACAAATCAGGCTCGTCGTTTTTATTGGCAAAAAAAGCATAAAAAGAAACACCAACATTATCACCCTTTTGCTCAATCTTTTTAGAGCAAACTTGGATCACTTTATCTCTCAATGAACTACGCACTTATTCCCTACCTAGATTGTTCCAAATTTATAAGCACCTTACACAGGCAGAAAGATGGAAACAAGAAAAACTGTTTTTATATACAGTATATCTAATTCGAGAGAGCCATAGCGCCTGCTTAACACGTTTATTGCTATACAAATTCCGAGTGTAATGAATCGTGTTAATGCGATTGTTAGGCATCTTGAGTATGACTAAAACGCTGCCTTGTTACTAAACCCCACTTTTCATCAAGGTACTTATCTTCAACAAAAGAGCCTGATGTGTAGTCATTTACTACATTTTGCCAAAATTTCACGGCATGATCAGCACCTGCAACTTGCTTAATCTCCCAAGATCCTTCGAGGAGTTCAAAAATACTTGATATAAAATGCTTACCAATTTTGTTTTTTCGAAAACATGGCAGTACATAAAAATCACAGATTTCATATTCCTTTGGTGATTTTTCCAAAATAGCAGTAAGGGCAGCAGGAATCCCATCTACATACAATAAGTAGCCTGAAACATTGCCTTCAATTTTTGGGTATATTTCAAATAAACCATTTTCATCTGGTTTATCTTCTATTATTTTTGAAAATTCGGCTGCATAGCCTTGGTACAAATTAGCGTATACGTGCTTATTATTACTACTCACATTTACTATTTTCATAAACAATCCCCTACATAGTTGTTCACAAACTTACCTTTAACGCTAATAAAATTAAGAGCTAAATACTAAATCAAATGCCTAATTATAGTCATAAGTTGCCCGCAGCAAAGCCCAAACAGACCACCATATACACATATAAACCAATTCATACTTAAATCACCGCGTAGCAGAATCAACTTGATGGCCTTGTTATGGAAAAATCAGTTTATCTTAGAACGGGACGAAAAAAACTACGTTCATAGCTAACTATAAAATCATGATGCTCTGCCAACTCAAATGCCTTTATACATTCCGGATCATCTAAGGATTTTATCCGATATTCTTCATATGCTGACAAACTTTCAAATGTGAAAAGTGCTAGAGCGATGTTGTTAGCACCTTCAGAGGGTAAATAATAACCATTGTGCTGTCCTCCAAACTTCTGGACCAAAGGTATCCACATTCTTGCATACTCTTCAAATTCTTTAACCTTCTTCGGGTCAATTACATATCTTACATAACAAGTTATCACGTTTAAAAATCCTTTTATTTCGTAATTATTAATACATATGCCATAACATCTTATCCCACGAACCTAGTACGTATATCCTCGGCATAGATGCATGACACTCACAAATCTTGACTGTTTATACCACCAAAGCTACTCAAGCGTGTGCATGACTCGCTACCGCCAGCGGCTCTCACATGCAGCACTGCACTATATCAATAGATCCTACATGAATGCATTAGAAGTCTAATTATCTAGGCTTTGATTGCCAGCTTTTAGCTCGCAAGTATTGGGGGTACGACTTTTAGACATTATTTGAGGCACTACTGAGCATTGTGATGTAATGCTCTTTTCATTAGACCAAAATATAAATCTCTATAACGTTGTTTATCTAATTTCACGGTGTAGTGCTTGTCCCTTTCATTCTCATTATTTAGCAGGCATCACATACCCAACCAATTGAGTACCGAAGTATCCCCCAACCGACTACTTTATGAATAGCGATTAGGTCATATGTGTCTATGATATCGGCATCGAATGACCTGCCAGTTAGTAAGAAATGACTTTCATTGCTCTTAAAAAATTGGAGATCACTATGACGATATTAAAAAACGTAAAAGCATGGCCAACTCACTGGATCCAGCAAAACGACAAATTCCCTGAGCAAACCATTGATGCTTTTATTGAATCAAGCTCTGGTAAAGACATTGGCGTTGCATTTTCGGGGGGTGGTACACGTTCGGCATGTTGTACTGTGGGACAATTAAAGGCTTTGCATGATACTGGACTCATCAACCGTGTTAAATACATCTCTGCTGTTTCTGGTGGTGCTTGGGCGAGTATTCCCTACACATATGTAAGTACACAGAAGTTAGAGCATTATTTTGGTGATATCGAAGAGCCACAATCACTGTGTTGGGATAGCGTCACGAAAATAACCCCGAACTCGATGCAAGATTGTATTGTAAACTCCGGCATACTTGGCAAGCTGATCAGTTCGGGCTTAAAAGGCAAAGGCGATGAGAGCTTCGCCAATGTACTCGGTGATATTTTCCTTAAACCACTGGGGCTTCATTCGCCAAATATGTCATTTACATATAACGACCAAACTCGAGGCGAAGCGTGCGAAGTAAACTCAGCATTGACAGCACACTCATTTATTATGGCTCGCCAAGATGCCCCTTATTTAATTGTTAATGCAACCCTTTTAAATCAAGACGGTATAGAATTTAAGAAAAAATATCACGTCGAATATACACCATACTATAGCGGTATACGCAGAGAAGTGACGGATGAAGACGCGTTCAATGCAGACGACTATTTTGGTGGTGGCTACATAAGCTCTTATGCATATGACACTATTGGACCTTATGATGTAAAGGAAACCAATAATACTTATGAATTTACAGTCAAGCGCTCTCCTAAGAAGTGGCTAGATTGGACGAGTGAAAGAGCCTTCTCGCTATCTGATATTATGGCTAGTACAGGAGCTGCACCTCAAGGTGTCACTGATGCACTGAAGCTTTCAGCCATCGGCTTTCCAGAATTTAATCATTTTCCAATTTCAATTCCGCAAAACAAAACAAGAGTCGCTGAAGAATACTCTCATTCAGATGGAGGGCAAATGGAAAACCTTGGTATTATGCCGCTGCTTGCGCGTAAAGTAGAAAATATAATCGTATTCATTAATACCAAGAAACCCTTTAAGTCAGGTGACGATGTTGCGAAAGCAGAACTTAACATTTCATTAAAAAACCTTTTTATTAGTACTGATAACTGGCATAAATTCACCCAGTTTGACGACAATATTGTCTTTAAAGACGGCGAAGCTGAACTCAACAGAATAATACAGCAGTTCAATCAATGCGTAAGTAAAGTGGATGGCGAATGCCCAGCAGACCAAGTCCTTTTTGCTCAAAGTAACCTAGTTACCTGCAACAATGAGACTTATGCAATAAAAGAAGGTCATGCGGTATCTGTTACTTGGATATACAACCAACGTTCGTTGGAATGGGAAAATAAGCTAGCAGATAGAGACATAGCAAAGGCTATTGCCGAACAGTCTGCCAATAAAGATAACCAATATAAGCTAGATAACTTCCCTCACTATAAAACGTTTATGGAAAACTCATCAGTAATTAAGCTGACTAAGCTACAAACTAATTTATTGTCAGGGTTAAGCTACTGGACTGCTAAAAAAGTGATCACCGAACATCTTCAATCAGACAGCTAATATATAAACGATTTTATTCATTGATGCTGTTCATCCAACGCAAGCAACTAAAATTACACATGGTTGGATATGTACAGGGCAAGATAAAGTGCTTGAAACAACATATAGTGATTTAGTAGCCATCCATAAACTACTGTACGAATTAGGTAAGTTATATAGTGAGCATGAAAAAGCTGGAGGAGTAAACACCGCCCCCAGCCTTTCATTTTTAATTACAAAAGATGCTTTCGCCTAAATTTAAATGACTAATTATCGGCACAGCATATTAGCAGTATATTTATCGAGCTCTCTTGCCAGAATGAGCGCATCACGACGCTCGCGATAGCTCAAGTTATAGCCTTCTCCTGCATACCCACTTCCTTCAAGTAATCGTTGGGCATTTTTCATCGCGATATCTGCTGCATAGCAAGTACTTTGGCCAAGGCCATGATGGAGCTGTGCATTAAGTAGCTTCACTGCAACATAATCTGAGCTTCCTTCATATGCATCTCTTCCAAGTAACTCCGAAGCTTTATCACAGCTATCTACGTAATAGTGACCAACTTTATAATTAGAGGCCTCGACGTGATCATCACTTAAATACTGACCATATATTGGTTTATCGTAGCACTCTTCTTTTGGCGGATATGGTTGAGGTTCTTTAGTCTTCACGAACTGAATATTATCAATCGCAAAAACTAATGTCTGGCCTGGTTTTACAATGAAGTTCACACAGAATTCCGAGTTGCCTTCGTGTAACTGTTGCTGGCCAGCATTAGGGTTATAAACCCTACTCGCGCCTAAATAATAATCAATCGATGACTCGGACTCTCTGATATCAAGAAAGAGAACTTCGTCCGCATAGCCATCGTTGTTACTGTCGACCTTCCAAACAGGTTGCCACCCATAAGGTACACCGACTTCACAAAGTGTGTATGGCGTTTTCGGTGTTAGTTTTGCACCATTAAAATCAATCACATTTGGTGGCGTTAGCGCATATGAATTTAATTCAGGGCCTGACAGGGTGAATTTCCAAACATCATTAGTTGAATAGCCATTAGTGAATTTCTTAACCACGACCATACCATTTTCACGGTTGATGTAAGTACATTCAACGGTTTCATCAGGATCCAACTCAATGCTCGCAATGCGTGTCATTACATTAACTTGGCTATTGCCATTTACTGTTTCAGTACAGCTTAAATCAAGCAACGCAAAGTCAGGGTTTGGATCAGCTTCTTCTACTTGATAGCTGCCCGGTAACACCTCGACAAACACTTTGCTCTGTCCATGATCCAGCGTAAATTCGTTTGTCTCGTCAATATTATGTAAGAAGCTAAAGCCCATACCGTATTTAGGCTTCGTTAGCTTATTAATAATAATAGTGCCTAACTTTTTATTGGTGATAGAACACTGCTTGGTTGTACCGGCATCTTCAGGTAGAGATACGGTAAACTCACAGCCAGAGCTTGCTGTTTGTGCCCAACCTTCACGCTGAGTTTCTGTTATGGTGTAGCTCCCTTCAACAAGTTCGAAATCACCGTCTTGTCCTTGGAATTTTTCAAATGCACTTGGCGCTGAATCACTTGTAATCAATATAATGCCATCAGGGCCGGTATTCGGTCCATTCAATGTCATCGTCCAGCCATTCTCTTCTCCCTCGGGCAAAGTCACTTTATCAACAGCGACTAAAACGGGGTCTACTGGCTCAGGCTCTGTTAACACAAATGCAAGTTTACCGAAACAATCTGCTGGCTCAGCCAGAGTCGTGAGGTTAATGCTATCCATGGTATTCCCTACCAAGCTACCGCAGCTAGTAACTGTCGCGGTATAGCTGTCGGGGGCAATGTCATCCAATGTCTGAGTAATATCATTTGCATTGCTATCAAAATCGAACGTCAGAGTACTAATAACCTGGTTGGAAGAGTTTTTTACCTCTACGGTACACTGCAAGGTATCCGGGGCATCCAATTCCGGTACAGTTAACTGAATATCAAGATCGACAAGTGCTGAGCTGGTGATGTTAATAGAAACTGGAGACTCTTCTGTACCGCTTATCGCTGTTGTGCCATCAGAGGCTTCAAGTAACGCCCAATCGGAAAGTGTCCCGTCGGTGCTAGTGAGTGCTGCTGCAGAAATTGTTTTAGTGAACTCGACAAAATTAACCAAACAACCATTATCGTTAGCACACTCCACTGGGTTCTGGTCTTCTGATTGCCATATGAGATCGTTATCACTTGGTGTGAGTATGTCATTTAACTGATAACTATCAGAGAAAGTACCGTTGGCGCCGGTAACTTGTGAAACAAAGTAGCTAAGTCCACTTCCCGTTAACCGCTCTGTATCGGAAATAATAGCCGTTGTATCGCCCTCACCATTAATAATCTGAATAGCGTCTTGTAATGTAAACTCAACCACTAAAGGTTCGTCAGAAAATGGAGGGCTATTTTCCAAGTCAGGATCTTTCAATGTGGCAGATGCTACATCCCTCAAGCCAGAAACCTCTTCCGGCTGAGCATTAATCTCAAATGTATGAGTAACAAATACCTCACTCTTTGCTGGAACTAAGACATCTTCAAAAAGAACGTTATCTAGCAGTTGCTCTCCAGCACCTATATCGCCAAAGATATCATCCTCAATGTCAGCCAAAACTGCACGTGAGGCACTATTTGAGACATAAATATTCGTAACCACACGTACTGAGTTAGCCGAGGACGGTATCACACTCCATTCCACCCGAATTTTAACCTCGGCACTGTTGTCAACGGTTTCATCGCAGGTGTTACCTAAATCGATAAACGCAGGGTCGACACCTTTGGTCACATTCCACACAACGCCGGCCCCTGAAGATGCTGTCATGTCTTTTCTTATGCCTGAAGCAACAATATCTTTAACTGGAATGGAAACGGTACGTTTACCCTTTTGAAAATCCTCCGACTCAAACATATAGGCTTGCAGCGAAGAACCGGGAAATTGGCTCGCACCTATTGCTAAGCGATTTGCCCAGTCAATAACACACGTTGTTCCTGCATTTTGAGTAATGGTTAGCTGACGGAAGATCACATCTTCAATACCTCCCGTCACAGTGCCTGAGGTATCTATCATTTGCTCACCAACCTCAACCTCACAGGAGTTGTCTGAAAATAGATTTACAGTATCAGGTGCCTGAATAATTTGTACATCAACGATTTGATCGTACCCCATTACCCCATTGATATCGGCGTTGTCAGCTGCAATTAAGACATCGTAAGTAACAGTACCGCCATTATTACTGTTTTCAGTAATCAAACGGTATGGCACAAGATCTAACTCATTCCACCCTTTACCTAAGTTGCTAGGTGTATACGGGGTATCATTCCCCCCTAAACTACTAGGGTCTTGGCAAGTAAAATTACTATCAATGTTTGGCAAAGTATTACTGCCACTGATTAATGTCGGGTTCCCGTCATTACGACAGCCTTCTAACCTAAACTGAACTGTATTTGGAGCTTCTATGAATGCCCAAGCTGTCGACATCGAAGCTCCCCAAAGAAGGATTATTCCCAGCAGAGAATACCTTTTCTTTTGAAAGAAATTTCTGAAATTCATTACACCCAACCTTCTTAAGCTATTATTGTGACTTTTAATATGGCTACTTCAAACCTAGCTAGGTGCATGACCGAAAAATCATAGAATCTGCGATTATGCAGTAAATAATGCTATTTATTGGTAATGAGGCTGAATATCTAATTTTATAGACAGCTCCATGATTTTAAGAAGCAGCTAGAGGACAAAACAATATGCAGTTGGTAATAAAGGATTTTATGGTAAAACGGGCCGTTTTAATAATTTGGCTCACTCATAAAAGTGAGCCATTTTATTTACAACTTAGTTAGCAAGCTCTGCTTTTAGCTCTTCCATTTGGCGACGACGCTGCCAAAAGGCTTCAGATTGTTTCTCTTGTTCAGATAGGTTTGGGTTTGCACCCAAATACTCTACAACCGTAGAGAAAGACTTACTTGCCATGTTAGAACGACCCGAGGCCAACGACAGTTTATCGGTAACAGATTGTGCAGCGCTTCCAAGAGCCACTACTTCACCAGGTGTAAACGTTACGTTGTCCCAAACAATAAGTTCATCCATCATGACAGCATGTCCGGTATTGTACGTTTGAGCATGATCATTGTTAATCAACCATGGCAAACCAGTATGAATCGTGTTCTTTCTATCGCCAGTCAGATCAACACTACCGTATTGCAGATTACCTTTCGCGTTATAAACACCAAATGTCATCACTCCAAACCCTTCACCATTACTCCACGCTTTCGTCTTGTCCACGCTTGCAACCAGCAGGTTCCATTGCAAGTTGTCCATACTTGTTGTTGGGGTATAAGGTAATTGGACAAAGCAACAGCTCCCTTCACCATCAACACCAACTTGGAGTTTCAAACTGGCATTAAGCTGAGCCAAGATCATTCCATCTGCAGCCGATGCCCAGCGCTTATTGGTTAAGATTGCAGGATCGTAAGATGTACCATCACCGATAAACCATAATGAAATAGTGAATTTGTCGGTATTAGTGACTAGATCGTCAAACAATAAGTCATTGTTGAAATTTCGCACATGATACAGTGCGTTTTCATACTTGCCTGCCGTAGAAGCAATGCTCGGCTCGCCCGTTTTACTTAACGCATGACCACCAGCAATACTGTTATCGGTTAATTCATCGTCAAAGCTATACAGCGCACTAATCGAACCAAATGGCAGATCATCATAGTCAACATCATCGAGTATGGTGACAGCAGTGGTTATCGACTTAGGGATGGCATTATTAACTAATGTAAAAGTAATTTGATGACTGCCGGGCTCTAAATTATCAAGCTCATATTCAAAGGTATATATATCGCCTGTAGAGGCATTGTCTATTTGAACGATTTCACTACCGTTTGCAAAAACTTGAACGGGTAAGTTGTTTGATGCAGTAAACGTGATTTCGACCGTGTTGGCATCTTGAATATTCTCGACAAATAAACCACGTACACCAATTTCACCAATAAGCGGCGTTCCTTCTATCGCCCAATCTGGCTTAATATCTACGTTGTGCCATGTAAGCAGAGTCGGAGTTACATCGGTTTGGGCAACATAGCGGTAAATACCATCTTTGTCTCGGTTACCGATGGAATTTAATGGGGATGTAAACTGCTGGTTTAGCTGTTCTGCTTGATTTGATGCCACCCAAATTTTCTTGGCATCAATGTCTTGGGAGCCATGAGCACAATCAACCGAGCCATTATCTTTTTGGCGGTTAAAACCATGATCAGGGGCGACCATAACCAACCACTCTTCATTGTATTCAGCCTCTCTTGCAAGGACGGCATCCATCATGTAACCGAATACTTGGTCTGCTTCTTCAATGGTTTTGACATAATCATCTGACCAAGCCCCGCCACTATTGCCATAGTAACAGTGCCCTGAGTAATCAACCATATCAATCGTCGTGAACAACGAATCATAGTCACCAGATAAAATCTTATCAGCGATAATGCGTGCGTTATCGTGCTCAGCATCAATATTGGTGCCGGTACGAAAAGCCTTTTTATTTTCAATCACACTCAGGTCAAAATTAACGTAGTCAAAAATAGGCCAATTTGGATAAAGTCCTATCGTGAATTCTGGTTGGTCAGTAATTAGATGCTGCCATACGGTTTTGAATCCGTTTTCGCCTGACTTTTGAACCGTGTGCCAACTTCCTGTCCAAAGTGTCGACTCACCTTCTACGGTACTCGTCCCAGACTGAGAAAGCGTATCCGAAATTCCGCCCGTATACGCTTGTTGAATTGCTAACTTATCCAAGTTTGGGGTGGTTGCGTTGAGTACTGCTTCATAACGAGCACCATCAATCATTACAAGTAAAGACTTACGCTCTTTCTCTAACGGCTGACTACTCTTTTCATCAGTAGAGCTGTTACACCCTGCGAGCATAGTAAAAACAACCACCGTACTTGCATATCGGAACGCATTATTCATGTTTGTGACTCCATCATTTAGTGATGAAGTGAGGCTATAGGTAGACAATGTCAATTATATTTCAAGACGTTGCATGTTTTCTTTACATGATCGGGAATAAAAATAGCTTGTGTAACAACTTAAAATCGATTAAGCATTCACTGCTTGGCCAACGTATGATTTAAACAAACTGCATCAATCATTCATTAGTACTTCATAAAGCCGAGTTATAGTTTTTTGACTACTTCTCTTTCTAACTCTTTACATGAAAATCAATAACTGCCAATCGAGTCATCATCAACGTCGAATTCCCCCTTTTAAAGCGCTGCGGGCATTTGAGTCTGCGGCTCGACATGGCAGCTTTTCTGATGCGGCTGAAGAGCTCAACGTGAGTCGTGCAGCCATTAGTCAGCAGATAAAATCTTTAGAAGATTTTCTAGACGCCCGTCTTTTTGCTCGAATTGGTACCCAGCTTATGCCTACTGAGCAAGCATTACAGTACTTACCTCTTCTGACAGATACGCTTAATAATCTGTCTCTCGGTACCCATCATTTATTTGGAAAAAAGAAGCGCCAAACACTGACAATAAGAGTCGCTCAAAGTTTTTGCCATACATGGTTGCTACCGAGACTGGCTGATTTTCATCGCAGCTATCCTGATATATCGATCCAGTTTTACTCGACAACAAACCTATACCCAAGCAATAACAACACCGTTGATCTTGAGATCGTCAATGGCTACGGCAACTGGAAGGACATTTGTTATGAGCCCTTAACATCGAATGAGCAATGGGTAGTCGTAGCCAGTCCATCATTTAGTAAAGAGCATAACTCTGTCTGCAGCATTGAGGAATTTGCCAGTTTCCCGAAACTCGCAACACTGGGTTATAGCGAAGGTTGGCGAGATTGGTTTGACTTGCATGAGCGTAACATATCGTTTGTCGAGCCAATAATGTCGTTTGATAGTACTCAGCTGTCTATGGAAGCGGCTAGCCAAGGGCTTGGAATGCTTCTCGCTAAATCGATATTGGTTGAAGATGCCGTAAAGCAAGGCGATCTCGTTATTGCCCATCACCGTTCAATGCCAAGCAAAAGCCAACATTATCTGGTGAAGAACCAAACCAACATGAATGAAGCCAAAATAACTGCTTTTTGTGAGTGGCTGAGAAAATGTGACATGTTAGCGAGCACAGTGTCAAAAGTAGCACCTAGCACCTAGCACCTAGCACCTAGCACCTAGCACCTAGCACGCCGAATATACAAAAAGGATTGGCATTACACCAATCCTTCGTCATTAAGCTTTTAGGTTTTATTTACTCGTAGTCAGACGCGTAAGTCTCTTCATATGTGTGCGAGTAAAGCTCAAATAAGTTGCCAAACGGGTCTTCTAGGTAAACCATTTTCGCTTGCTTGTTATCGTCTTCTGGGTGGTAACGCATGATATCCATACGTACTTTACCGCCAAACTGCTCAACTTTCTCAATCACACCTGCGAAGTCATCGGTCTGAAGACAGAAGTGGAAAATACCAAGTCGAGAGAAATCAACTTCATGACGTTCCTGACGCTCTTTCATTTCAAACAGCTCAACACCAATCCCGTCAGTTGTCACTAGGTGTGCGATGTTGAAGCCTTTAAAACCTTCACCAAAAACAGCGATACACATTCTGCCGATTGCACTTTCGCGCTCTTCAACCACTTTGGTGTTGCCCATTACCACTTTAAGACCCAGCGCATTAGTGTAAAACTCAACCGCTTTATCCATGTCGCCAACCATGATGCCTACGTGATTCATTTTCATAATCTGCTCAAAATTCCGATGTTTGATTCGTGTCTTGTTTCAATGGAGTCAGTATATTGCGATATTGTAATTATGGAAAATTATCATTAATTATTAAAATGATAACTTTATGTAATCACTGTTGCGGTATGTACAAAAAAGCCAGCAAACAACTGCTGGCTCAATGAGGGGGAACATTAAGCGGTTAGGCTCAACGGCCTACCTCTATAACAAGTTGGCAAGATTACAGGTTAGCAAGTTGCGCCTTTCTGTCTTTGTTCACCACGCAGAAATTTCCGCGCTTGGTGCGACATTTCGAGCACCTTTCGCACTCTACAGGCGCTCTGTCGTCTTCCTTCCAGCGCTTTACCAGATGCGGCTCAGACAACAACGGCCTTGAAAGCGCAAAGTATTGGATGTTGGTGTTATTGGCGATGTCTTCAATCGCAGCAATATCGGTTAACCCACCAACCGTGATAATCGGTACATCCACTTCTTGGCTAATAACATTGCCATATTCATGGAAATATCCCTCTTCTTGGATGGTATAACCATCATGGGACTCACCCACCATGGTGTTTGCCTTGCCATGGATATTACCCGAAATAATAATGGCATCTACACCCACTTGTTCTAGCTTTTTACACACAAGGCGCGTTTCATCAAAGGTTAAACCGCCTTTGAAGAACTCAGTTGCTGTAAGCTTAACCATGATCGGGAAGTCGTCGCCCACCAGCTTTCTGGTTTCGGCAAAGATCTCCAACAGGAAGCGCATTCGGTTCTCTAAGCTACCACCATATTCATCTTCACGACGATTATAGTATGGGCTTAAAAACTGGTTAATTAGATAAGTATGGGCTGCGTGGATCTCAATACCATCGAAGCCTGACTCTAATGCCCTGAGACCCGCTTGAGCAAATGCATCAACAATGTAGTCGATATTATCTTTGGTCATCGCTTTACCTTGTGTCTGCGTGCCTCTTTCACACACATCACTTGGTGCAAAGATCACTCGCTCACCAACATTATAAGTGGTTTTTGTACCACCATAGGCAAGCTGCATGGCAATTTTAGAGCCATGGCGATGTACAAGATCGGTCAGCTTTTTATACTCATCGATAAATGAATCGTTATACATGCCCATCATGCCAGCGTTGGGCTTTTCTTCTTCGACAATATTTGCGTAACCCGTAACGATTAGACCCACCTCGCCTTTCGCAAGCTCTTCATAGATGGCATACAGCTTATCCGTCATATGGCCGTCTTCGGTTGCCATATTTTCCCACGTCGCGCTTCGCATAAAGCGGTTTTTCAGTGCTAAGTTGCCAATGCGGGTTTCAGTAAACAAAGTACTCAAGTCTAATCCTCTTAAATTTGTATTGCCTGCTCAACGATAAATACAAAAAAGAACAGCCACACCGTTAGCATGGCTGTTCCTTTTCTATTTACTGCTCTAATCCAGTGAGCGGAGCGGGATTCTACCGAGAAAATCGACGACAAAACTTAATCTAGATTAAGGTTAGGTCATACAAATCATCGAAGGCTTTACCTAACTAACATTGATAAACAACAAAGCTTAAAAACTATTCTAAGCCGTCCTATTATTTTTATTTAAATACCTGAACGAATGTCTAGGAGACCTCAGTTACTAGTTATCTACGAATTTACTGTGACGATATCTTTTCTACTGCGTCTTTCATCCAATTTATCTCCGCTTTTAGTCCTTCAATAATACGCCCATAAAGCAGCTTAGCGCTTAGTGGCATCGCCATTTGAGCCATCTCTTCTAACATGTCTAGTGTGCTTTGTAGTGATTTTTGCCGCTCTTTAAAGCATTCAAGTACCTTAGATACAGGTAACAGGTCGATACCGCATAGGGCAAGGTTATATCTTGGGTCAGTCTCTCTGGCATATGTTAGCGCTTCTATTGTGGCGAGTTCTAATGCTTGCTTTCCACCATCTGTTACATTGTAAATTCTTCCGGTTGGCCCCTTGCTCTGCTTTTGAGTATCAGGCTGGGATAGCACAAAACGTCTCTTTTCAAGCTTCTTTAGGGTGACGTAAATTGAAGAGGAGCTAACGCCACTCCACGCACCATAGCCTCGCTCTTCAACGCTCTGTCGAAGTTGGTAGCCATTGCAGTTACCTAGCTCTTCTATCAAAGAGAGCAGTGCAAATTCTGAGTTGTTGATCTTATAGTCCATATATGGAATATTATCGCTCAATAATATAAAGTCAAGTCAGCAGGTACATATGTAAACAGCTCTCATTGCTAAAAGAGAGTTAATTGACGCATTAGGAAGTGCCTACAGTCTCAAGGGGGATAGTCAAATTTATATATACCATCTGGCTGATATGTAATTCTTTTTTGTAGGACTCATTGATGAAAGACAACCAAGTATTCTGCGTATTAGGCGCCACAGGCCGAATCGGAATTGAACTAACCGCTAGCCTGCTCTCTAAAAACTTAACGGTTCGTGCCGTAGTGCGTGACAAGACTAAATTGCTAAATATGCTAAAAGAGAGAGGGATCAGTGCTGACCAGCCTACCCTTTCTATTTTCGTAACAGACCTGTTTTCAGCTGCGCCAAATACTGCGCTAAATGACGCTTTGTCGAACTGCTCAATGGTGTTCAACTGCGCCTCACCTAAAATTTCATGGGTGCCATTATCGAAAGTGAATAGACAATGGGGAACCCCTGTTTTATCTCTCACTCGCAGTTTGATTGAGCATGCCAACCAAGCTGATATCAAACCTCACGTATTTACGTTTATTGGCCCAGAGTACTTTGGCCAATATGACGCCCATATACGCCCCCATCATAGAATCTTATCCAAGCTGTTAAAGGCAATCTATCCAGCGCTGAAGGACAACTACTTAGAGACAAATTTAATCCTTGATGGTGAATATAAGAAATGGACGGTGCTACGCTGTGGCGGTATTCGTCCAGGAGTAAAAGGAAGGCTGGGCGACTCACAAAACGTTGATATGGACTACAAAGTGGATGGCAGTAATTACAAGCTTGGTAAAGGTTACTCACTACAGGCAGAAGATCTCGCCGCTTACCTGACAAGTCTGATTCAGAATAAAACAGTTGGTGACTTAGAAGCACAGATGCCTTTCACCTTTAACACTCATTTTTCTGTTTAAACATCATCGATATACATTGCTGAATTAGCCACTTTTAAACAATCACTATTAAATATTTCGAGCACATCGCCCTGTATGGACGATGTGCTCTTATGGTTATAGCTTCTCGTATACCGGTTCTCCACCAGCATTATTGTCATCAAGTGACTGAGCCATCTCATTTTGGTGAGCGTCGGAAGTCAACAGTTCAGGCTTTCTCAACCAGCGAATTAATGTCAGGCTACAAGCTAGAATAATTACTGTTGCAGGAAGTCCCCCGAGGTTCGACAGCTGTTTAACCCCATTGATACCAACCGTACTCACCATGATCCAAGCAACCAAGCCAATGACTCCCCCCCAAAGAATTTTAATCGGAAGTGAAGTGCCTTCATCAGACTCAGAGTCAAAATCTTTAGTACATAAATCACCGATGGCATCAGTACTAGAATCCGCTGCGGTTACATATGAAATGAACGCAATCAGGATCAAAAATAATGAGGTTATTCCGCTGAAAGGCAATTGCCCCATAATATGGTATAGCAGCTGTTCGATACCCTGTTCATTAAGCACGGTATATAACCCACCATTACTTTGCGCATCCATATAAATAGCAGTGCTGGAAAATACCGATACCCAAACCATGATGAACAAGCTTGGATAGATCAAGTTAACCTGAATAAACTCTTTCACCGTGTAACCACGGGCAATCTTACCAAGGAACATTGCTGTGATAGGCGCCCATGCAAACCACACCGCCCAATAAAATACACTCCACCATTGAGGCCATGGGTCATTGGCGGCCTGACCGGTAAATAAGCTCAAACGGAAGAACGATTGAATAAATTCGCCCAACCCTTCAACACCAAGCGCCAAAATGTACGTTGTTGGGCCAGCAAACAGCACAAAGACAAATAACGCAATAAGCATCCAAAAGTTCGCCTGTGACATACGGGCAATACCTTTGATCAAGCCACTGGCTGCAGAAAAGATGAAAGTCCCCACGATCACAGCGATAAATAGGCCGAGTGTAAACATATTACGCTCAATCTCGACAAACTGGCTTACACCACCCACCAAGGTCAGCGCACCAGTACCGAGCGATGAAGCCATCCCCACCACCAAAGAGTAAAGTGCCAAGGCATCAATCACATCACAAACCTGTGGTGTCAGGTAACGACCAAACACCGGACGCAATGAGCTGGAAATCGAAAACGGAAGCTTAAGATTATAAAATGCGAGCGCAAAAATAAGCGCTGGCACACAATAGATAGCATATGGCGTCGGCCCCCAGTGCAAAAACATCGCTGAAATCGCAAACAGTGTCGCATTTGCGCTGCCAGGCTCGATACCCAAGCTCTCTGGTGGTCCATAGATGTGGTATATCGGCTCCGCAGTAGTCCAGAACAGTACACCCACCGCTAATGTGGTGCAGAGAACTATCATAAACCAGCGTTTTTTATTGATACGAGGCGTACTAGACTCCCCCCCAATACGGATATTACCCAACTTAGAGAAATAAGTGATCACGATAAGCACCAGCAGGTAGAAACTCCCTAGGCTGAATAACCAGGAGAAATGCTGCAAGATACTGTTGTTAATCGCACCAGTGAGCGCGGTGAAACCCGCTAAGTCAACCAAACTAAATACTAATGCTGCCATCAATATCAAGAAGGTTGGGAAAAAGACCAAAGGTCGAATATTCTTAATCATTTACTCATCCTTGAACATCGATTACATGTAGTTGCGCTTGATAGTTTCATCAAAACTTTTTTCAAAAATTACTTGCCCATCGCAACAGGCTTTCCATTGCGCTTTAATGTAGAAGTGCTTTGCATCACACGTCATTACATAATGCGCTTCTATTGCAGTACGCCAGCCATCACGCCCCATATCTACACATAAGCGAATGTCGTTTTTCGCACTTAAGGGATCTTGCGAGTGAATCGACAACGCTTGCTCAATGGTAAAGTCAATTTCGCTCTGCGATGAAGTGATAAACTGACGTCCAAAATCTTCAACAGTTTCAAGGGTACTCACACCGGTTTTATAGTCCCGATGAACAATACGTTTACTGCTTGGCTCACGTATTACTTGACCATCAAACGCCACTGGCTTGTCATAACTAGGGACAAGTTCTGACGTTGCAGGTGATAGATTCAGCGGAATACTCACTGAACATTGCGATGGTTGTAGCGTCAGCGTAGCATCTTCTGCACATGGCCATATCAGAGGCCAGTAAGAAGTCGATACGGCAATCCGAACTTTATGGCCTTTTGGCACGACATAAGCCATATGATTCAACGCGACATCCACATCATAAACTTCATCGGCAACAAGAGATTCAGGAAATTCGTTACTGTTACGGTGTGACAAGTTCAACAGACCGTGAGTTATTCGAGTTACCTCGCCAGTCGGATGTACATCAGAGATCCTAACAATAACATAGGCCTGAGGTTTATCACTTGATAGGGATAAATGCGCCATCACCTGCCCTGCTATCGGCAGATCTTCTGTTAGTGTATCGGAATCAAAAACCAGTGAGCCAGCATCGTCGATACGTTGATCTGCCGGGTTTTCCATATCCATTCGAATACCAACACAGTATCGACCACCGTCTAAGCCGACCGTTTGTGGGGAACGGATACTCAGAGGCTGACTGTCTGAGATCGTGTTTGACAGCCCTTTATCTGATAGGTGCCATTTTTTATAACTGGTGTTAAGAGATGGCCATGTTGGCTCACTCACCCAAGAGCCAGCACGATGTTCATAATCAGTGTGTGGCAGTACGCTGTCTTGCAGGTAATAATGCAGCTCTGGTTCTTTCTCTATGCCATTATCAGTCCCTTTCAACCAGCGATCCCACCACCTGACAGATTCAGCGACATAATCCATCTTTGGGTTTGGATAGGCGATATTAGGGTATTTATGTGCCCATGGCCCTACAAGACCTTTCTTTGGACCAGACAAATTACTCAGTAGAGAAAAAACAGTATTACGATACCCATCTGCCCAGCCACCCATCGCGTAGACAGGTATTTCAATATCTGAATAGTCCTCACAGACCGAACCATGCTTCCAGTAGTCAGAACGTGTTTGTTCCGTCAACCAAGGTTTGGCCAAAAACGGCATCTTATTGAGCCGGTCAAGCCAGATATCTTTCCACTCATCACCAACCAATTTAGCATCTGGAGAGCGGCCTAATGCATAAGCCCAGAAGAAAGCTGCCCAATCCATATTATCATTAAGCAGACAGCCTCCAGCAAAGTGGATGTCATCCCTGAAACGATCGTCAGTCGAGCATTGGGTAATAATCGCTTTCAATGAAGGAGGCTTAAGTGCTGCTATCTGTAGAGAGTTAAACCCTCCCCAAGATATGCCCACCATACCGACATTACCGTCACACCATTCCTGCTTGGCAATCCAGTCAATCACATCGCAACCGTCTTTAAGTTCCTGCTGGGAATACTCATCCTCAAACAGACCTTCTGATTCACCACAGCCCCGAAGATCCACCCGAATACAGGCATAGCCATGTGCGGCCGTTTCCGGCATCGTGATTTCATCACGGATGATGGTACCGTCATTCTTACGGTAGGGAAGAAACTCTAATATGGCGGGGACAGGATTAGCAGCAACATCAGCAGGCATCCAAGCTCGGTAAGCGAGCCGTGTGCCATCAGGAAGGGTAAGCCAGTCGTGATGGATCTTTTGTACGGTCTTCATTGTCATCCTTGTTACATAAGCAAAGAACCTTCTATGTTATAGCGCGTAGTTTGTCAGTAAATCAGTATTTAGTTACCATGGTGTTAACTTTAAGTTCACACAAGTAATACTATGCCCATAAACTCCAAGTTAATACCCTCCACTAATAGCCTAATAATGTTTGAAGCGGCTGCGAGGTTGGGGAGTTTAACGAAAGCCGCAGATGAGCTTTGCGTGACGCCTACAGCAGTAAGTAAACAGATCAAACAACTAGAGTCGCTGCTGAGTACAGAGCTGTTTATCCGCTCACCACAAGGTGTGCGTCTTTCTGACGAAGGGCGCCGGTATTTAGACCGAGTAACTGAGGCACTAACAATACTTGCTGAAGAAACTCTGATCATGGATGAGGCCGCGAATGTTCCAGCCTTGGATATTGAAGTCGGCCCTTGTTTCTTACACTTTTGGTTATTGCCTCGATTAGATCAATTCCGTCAAGAGCACCCTGATGTTCTATTTAATATTAATGTGAACAACGAGCGTCAAGTAGCAACCGATGACAACTATGATGTCGCGTTTTTCTACTCCCCTATACACTCGAAAAATCAAAATAACTATCTGGTATTTCATGAACGGGTATTACTCGTATGTAGCCCAGGGTTCCTCGAAAAGCACGGCGGATATATTGATATATCAACCGTGTTTGATTTCCCCCTTGTCATGCTAAAAGATGAACTTGAATTCTGGGAGGGTTGGCAAACTTGGGCTGAAAAATCAGGACTAGAATACCGTATACCACATGATGCGATTTGCATGACTGACCAAGTTGCCGTGATACAGGCAGCCATCAATGATGCTGGAATTGCCCTCGTGTGGGACTGGCATGTTGAAGAGTTATTGGAAGCCGGCCAGTTGGTTGCTCTAACTGAATTGCTTGATTTTACTGATAAAGCTTATTTTCTCTCGGTTGCCGATCACTGCACCGATCCAGCCGCTCAAACATTCGTAAACTGGGTGCTCAAACAAGAACAGTCGGCATCCATTACGCGTTTATAATACGGTTTTATGTGAATTAGCGTTACGTGAGGCGAAAAAGTGATCAGAAACGAGCAAGATAATTGAATAAACGCGACAAGTTAGTTCTCAAAACTGCGAAAGAGTGAATAGCTATCGGCTTCATAGACACTAAGTAAAGATTAGAAAAAATATGCAAACTGGCCTTAGTCCAGCAGATGCTTCAATAACTCGTAACAAACTTAGGGGCGTGCGACGTGAAGTCGTATGAAGCGCTGTTCACCGCTTAATGTGTGAACCATCTGTATCACCAGATGAACCTAAGAGCCTGAATAAAGTAGCGGCTCCGACAATGTAACGAAGATTGGCATTTGCCAATCGGGATCTAAATCGTAAGAGGACGATCCTCCTGATAACCACAATCGGGTGAGTGCTAGGTAGTCAGTATGAT
>NZ_JAKJSI010000085.1:0-5589 GCF_050336695.1 Photobacterium minamisatsumaniensis
ATACATTCAACACCCACAATAATATTCCCGATATAAGGTTCAAGTATTCTCATTAGCTGGTCGGGAGAAGCTTTAATTTCTCGATGAATACAAATTTCGCCGTCATGATTGATGATGCAGACATATAAAGAACGGGCATGGAGATCTATACCGCAGTAATAAGGGTGGTTCTTCGTATAAAATTGCATATGAGTCTTCTCCGTATTATTGGTTTAGTCGCCTTCCAGCATACTCCTATGGGGCATGTTGTCGGAGAAGGCTCAATAAGTATCAAAGCAATCAAGGTGACCCGTTACACTCGGCGGTTTTGGTATGAAGTTCGGTGCGTTTTGCAAGTTAACGTGGGGCACCTTATTGCAGGCGTTACCCGACTTGGTTGAGTTCTTTTTGTGTACTTAACTCCGCAGTCGCTGTGCGTTGGTCAATTCCAGATAAATCCGTATGCAGTTAGAATCGTTCGTCGGTCATAGCGGCTTCTTATTTTTAAACATCTCAACGACTTACGTGAATGTTCGCTGATAACCGCGTCAACTTCTTTATTTGGTTTTAACCATGGTTCGGCCGTGGCGGTTGATACTCTGTGTACTTACCAGTTCTTAAATTTCTTAGCTATTGCCGCGCCATCATCGAGGATAGCCGCTTTCAATATTGTTGTCGGTGCGCTGGCAGGGAAGTGGTTACATTTTGGTGATTACCGTAAACAGTAATTTTGTGGGCGATGTTCGCGGCTTTAGTTTGGGCTGCGTTGTTATCAATTTTATCGCAAATGTTAGGTGTGGCTTCACTAGGCAAACCATAGTGCTAACATCATCGTTGCCGCTATTTTGTGGGTAAACGCGCAGTAATTTTCGCGGTTATAGTTTTGAATTTGTCGCCTTGAGTTGGATGTTTGTCGCGCCTAATCAGTGCAGTTTTTAATTGCACTCATCATGGCAGGCAAGCTGCTTTAGCCAAGTCGAACGGCCGGGTAACAATGGCATTAATGTGACGCTTAACACTCGGCGGTTTTGGTTTGAAGTGTATTTGGTTTAGTAAGTATTGCGTTGGCGCACCTTATGCCAAGGCGTTAGGCATCAAGGAGTAATGTTTGAAATTTGCGGATATAGATATTGGTGATTTGAATCCAGTTCCTGAAATAGAGTCTGGGGACGAAAGAGAAGTGTTCGCTTTTTACGGTTTAGCGTCATTTAATGCGCAGTGTGCAGAAAAGGCGCTTGTTAACTTTGCTATGGGATACAAGCTAGTTGATGAGTCAGCACTTACGCAAGAGCAGTGGTTAGAGTTATACGATCGACTCAATTCGAACACGTTTGGTCGCCTTTTAGGGCAAGTCAAAAAACAAGTAGATCTGCCGGACACATTACTCGCTCACCTCCATGAAACTTTGCAAAAGCGAAATTGGTTGGCACATGATTTCTTTTATGATTACGCCGTTCATTTAGCCGATGCTGATGGGCGTATTGAAATGATTTCTCAATTACAATCCCTCATAACTATGTTTCAAATCGCCGATCGTGCAATTGAGAAATTAAGTACTCTCGCGTGGCAACAATTTGGTATCGATGAAGCTTGGATACAAAAAGAGATGCAAGCTCAGCAGTCAGAATATCAATTAGCTAAAGATGCCTAACAAATTGCTCAAGCAGACAGCTAACGTGTGGCATTTTTGGTTCGGTCGGGTTTCGTGTTTACGGTGGCTTTGCTTAAGTGTCGTGGTGTTAGCTGCTACTTAGCAAGGCGTTATATGCCATTKTTTCTWACGGTTTAGGTGTCATTGCCGCTGGTTGTTTTGTGGTTTCAATGTGGGTCGCAATGCAGTAAAAATCGTTCCGTGAAATGGTGCGGGTTACCTTAATCTCATRCCAATRTTCATTGGTACAAATAGCCTTGTCTCTCTCAAATTCATGAATCCGCACTGTTGGTTGTTGCGCTGGTTCGTTATGATTTCAGTGTTTACTAAGTTGCTGAAATAACTCTGCTAAGTAAGGTAATCAATTGTTGGTAGCGTGGTGCTCACGGTTACAGCCAACATTGTGAGTTTGGGGTTGTTCACCTGTTGCCTCGGTGGGGCGGGGCGGCCAAGCCGCTTTGGTTTCAGTTTTCCATATAACAAACTGTGCAAGTTGACCCTTAACACGCGGCATTTTTAGTTTGAATTGGTTTTTGTGGTTACGGTGTAACCTTTAGGTTTTGGGGCGGGCAACTTCACAAGGGCGTTAGGTTTGTTGGAGAGTTAATGGAAGTCAAAAGGTTTCATTCTGACCATTTAGTTGCATTGAGGCAGTTATATTTAGAATCGAGAACTGTAACTTTTACTTGGTTAGACACAACCAATTTTGGGTTGTTAGACTTTGACCGAGACACTGATGGTGAACAAATATGGGTAGCAGTTGAGGGCGAAGAAGTCCTAGGTTTCATATCAATCTGGGCTCCTGACTGCTTTATCCATCATCTTTTTGTTAGCCCTCAACAATTACGTAGTGGTGCAGGTTCAAAGCTGTTAAATACCAGCAAGCAGCATTATTCAGAGTTGAGTTTGAAGTGTTTGGTTGCTAATGAAAATGCTATTGGTTTTTACCATTCAAAAGGTTTTGTAATTGATTCTACTGTTGAAGGCGGCTTGGAGAGTTACCACCTAATGAAGTTCAGCGCATCAACCTAACAAACTGTGCAAGTTGACCCTTAATACGCGGCATTTTCAGTCTGAATTGGCTTTTGTGATTACGATGTAATGTTTGGGTTCAGGGGCGGGCAACTTCRCAAGGGCGTTAGCTTTTTCGGTGGTGTAACCACTAAAGTTATACTGTTATAATAACAAAAATACCTTTGTTTTGAGAAAGTTGATAACTATGAGTTTTACATTAGAAGGTAACGATTGCATGCCTCCAATCTCTGGTGGATATTTGCTAATTTATCGTGGTGCTGAAGAGCTAACAGTGGTTAGTGTTCCATCTCCTAATTTTGTAGCAGATAGGTACAGAGATAGTGTCAGTGAAAACTATGACTCATTTGAAGATGATGAAGGTAATGAGTTTAGTATAACTGTCTGGTCTTCGAACGTCGGTGTAGATTGGACCGTAGAAGTTACGACAGAGAATGATATGTTGGAAGAGCAGATTAGAGTGGAGTATCACGCTAATGAGTTCTGAAGAGCAGGCTAACATTTATCTGGCTGCCTTTATCGGTGGCATTGCACAAATAAAAGCACAGGGTAGAGACAGTTTTCACAATCAGCTTTATTTTTCCAATGTAATTAGCTTGATGGAGCAATACCTTTCAAATCTCTTTATCTTTGAAATAACTGACTCTCATCAGTCTTTGCAAAAGTTAGCGAGTCATGACAAGTTTCGAGCTGCTACTGTTACCGTACCTTTTGCCCTTAATAATTCAATAGAAACATACTTGATCCGCTCAATGAAAGCTCTCGTATGGCACCGATTGAATGACGTTGAGATGTATTACAAAAAAGTACTGAATTTTCGGTTTAATATAAGTAGTGAGCTTTTGAAACAATTAGAGCTTCGTCATGACCTTGTTCATAGGAATGGTTATACATTAGATGGTGATAAAGTAGAGATATCTAACAATGACTTAGATAAATGCATCTCTTTAGTTGAACCCTTCATCATCGACATCCATACAAAGTATATCGCAGCGAAAAGCTAACAAGGCAATCAAGGGTGACGCTTTACACTCGGCGGTTTTTGTAAGGAGTTCCGTGTGCTTTGTTAGTTCAGTGGGGCGCACCTTATTGCAGGCGTTATAGCTCAGGAGTAGTATTTAATGAATAATGAACTTTTGCTTGAATATTTCAAGGTTATGCATAGAGACTTGAATAAGCTTGAGTTCAAGTTAGATGGAAAGAACAGGATCTATTTCCCATTACTTTCCTCTGCAATAGAACATTGTATGTCTATTTATTTCTTGAATAAGGAGTATCTAACGTCATCTATGTATGCACTTGTTAGACCTGCAATGGAAAGCTACTTGCGCGCTATGTGGGTAAAATACTGTAAAGATGACATTGAGATGGATGCCGATTTGTCTGCTATGCATTTCCCCAAAAAAGTTGAGTATTTGATCGAGCAGGTTGATAAGAAAGTACCTGAGTYCAATCAGTGTAACTTTCTTCAAACCAGATTAGGTCCATTAGTACCTAACATTCATGACTTTACACATGGTGGTATCCAAAGTATTGCAAGACAATACACAAAAGGGGATATGTTAACCAACCTTCGTAATGAAGCAGAAATTGACTCAATATTAAAGTTAATTGTCCTGATTTCATCGTTAGCATATGACGAAATTATACGAGACCATGTTGGCACTAAACAATTAGAGGCTAAAAAAATCAGTGATTTTGCTGCCAATCTGATTGAGCTATAACAAAGCAATCAAGGTGACCCGTTACACTCGGCGGTTTTGGTATGGAGTTCGGTGCGCTTTGTTGGTTTAGTTTGGGGCACCTTTTTGCAAGCGTTATAAGCACAAGGAGAGTGCATTGGAAAAATTTGCAGTATTGTCTGATATTCATAGCAATGTGTTTGCACTTAGAGCTGTTGTTGATGACGCAAAATCAAAAGGAGCGACAACTTTTATAAACCTTGGAGATATTCTGTATGGTCCAGTAGCCCCAAGGGAAACTTATGATTACTTACTTTCTTTGAATGCTGTAACCATTTCAGGTAATCAAGACCGACAGATTTATGAGGCGACCAAAGCTGAAATAGACTCTAACCCAACAATGCAATTTATTTTAAATGACTTGGGTAGGCCACCATTAGAGTGGATGAAGCAGTTGCCATTTGATTTACAGATAACTCCTGATATTTACGCGTGTCATGGAACACCAAATGATGATCTCGTGTATTTATTAGAAAATATAAGTACTGGTAAGCCCGAGGTTCGTACTGATAGTGAAGTAATAAATTTATTAAATAGCGTTTCTTCGCCAATCGTTCTTTGCGGTCATACTCATACCCCAAGATGTGTTGAGTTATCGACAGGTCAGCTAGTTATTAATCCCGGGAGTGTAGGGCTGCAAGCTTACACTGATGATGAGCCTAATAGTCATTCAATGCAGAATTATTCATCAAAAGCTTCTTATGTAACATTGCAGAAAAAGCCTGACGACAAATGGGACATTGTGTTTCATAAAGTTACTTATGATGTTCAAAGAGCAACCTGTGCCGCTAAAATGCAAGGCAGAGAGGACTGGGTACATTTTCTGTCCACAGGTAGGTGCTTATAACAAGGCAATCAAGGTGATGCGTTACACTCGGCGGTTTTGGTTTAGAGTTCAGTGTGCTTTGTTGGTTAGGTGGGGCACACCTTATCGCAGGCGTTATATGCCAATTTTTCTTATGGTTTAGGTCTCATTGTCGCTGGGTATTTAGTGGCTCAATGTGGGTCGCAATGCAGTGAAAATCGTTCAGTGAAATGGTGCGGTTAACCTAAACCTCATGCCAATATTCATTGGTATAAATAGCCTTATCTCTCTCAAATTCATGAATCCGCACTGTTGGTTTTCGCGCTGGTTCGTTATGATTTTAGTGTTTACTAAGTTGCTGAAATCACGCTGCCAAGTAA
>NZ_JAKJSI010000086.1:0-5042 GCF_050336695.1 Photobacterium minamisatsumaniensis
GAATAATTAATTAAGACTAATAAATATTAAAAACAAACATAAACAACAACTTAAAAAATTTAAACATATAATTAAATTGCAATATTTTATTTTCAAAATCATATTGTTCATTTTTGTTTACTAAGATCGTTCGTTTATGTAGATCGGTGTAATTTATAAAACAACTTTATTGAAAAATAATTGTTCCATTTTAAATACTGTTTTTTATAGTTCGTTAATTTAAATGGTATTCGATACTTAGAATTATAAAAGCCACCCGATACAAAGGGTGGCTTTATGCTTATTCTTCTGATATTTAGCTGTAAAGTGCACTCACTGCCGTTATAATCTGCTGATTAATTTCAGGATTACTCACTTTCTGTTCTTCTGAGTTAAAATTATCAAAGAAGCTAGGTACTGAAACCGACGCTTTAACGTCTGCGCCGAAAAAAGGCATCGCACTACTTGCTGCGGCAAGTACACCCTGCCCACCTCTTGCTCCCGGTGATGTGGCAAGTAACACCATTTTTTTATCTTGGTACACCTTTGGCTGGATGCGTGAGCACCAATCAAATAAATTCTTATATGCTGCAGAATATGAGCCGTTATGCTCTGCAAAGGAAACAACAACGGCTGTCGCGCTTTGAATTTTCGCTAGAAATGCTTTTGCTAATTCAGGTTGGCCAAGCTCTTGCTCTTTATCTTGGCTAAAAAGTGGTAATTCGTAATCGTTAAGATCTAACACTTCAACGTCAGCCCCCTCCAGTAAAGATGCGGCATAAGTTACAAGCTGTTTGTTTATAGAAGTACTACTGCTACTTGCAGCAAAGGCGATAACTTTCATCGTCGTTTCCTTACGTTATTAATATCGTCGTTGATATACCTATAAAATAGAACAATAATTTACGGTTATTCAATGCTATCCTATCACTATTGGTCATATTTAGATCAGCGCCGAAAAAGATAATGAAAACCACTAACAATACCAATATTCAGCTAGACACCGAAAATCATCAACTTACCAGAATTGAGCGTGTTTTAGATTACATTCATACGCATATCGATCAACCGTTATCGGTGGAGTTGCTTGCTAAGAAAAGTTGCTGGTCACGCTGGCAGCTGCAACGGGTATTTCTAAGCGAAACCAACCAAACCGTTGCTCACTATGTACGTGAGTTGAAGCTAAGCTTGGCTGCTGAACTGCTGCTAAGCGGTAATGAGCGTATTGTTGACATAGCCTTAAACTGTGGTTTTAATTCCGAAGTCAGCTTTACCCGCGCGTTTAAACAACTTTTTAACTGCTCCCCCAGCGCTTATCGTAAGCGTGGGCAACGAATCGGGTTAAAAACACCACTCAAAGCGACCATGCCAATTCATGAAGCTCATGAAATTAAAAAGCGGTTACTGCAAATACGGGTAGAACGTAAAGCTGAGTTTTTCCTACACGGTGTTAAAGGCGAAATCCAAGGCCTTTGTGCTAACGAACCCAATTTCGCTAATGTTGTTCCGACTATATGGCAACAAATGCACCAACTCACTGGGCAAACAGCACCTTTAACTGTTCCAGCTTACGGTGTGATAGACACCCATGATATTGATGAAGGTAAACCAATCCCCTATTGGGCTGGCGTTGAAGTATCTATGCAAGAGATGGCCAACTTAAATAAAGAGAGCATTTTGGTCGTACCAACTCAAGAGTACGCGGTGATCCCCTATACGGGTGCCATAGGTAACCTCAATCGAACGTTAGAATGGTTCCTTTCCGCTTGGCTTCCACAATCGAACTACCGTGGTATAGAAGGGTTCGAGCTTGAAATTTATCAACCTGGTTTCAACATTAATAGCAGTGATGCTTCCATGGAGTACTGGATCCCTATTCAACCAGCTACTGCTTGATTAAATTCCAACCAAATCAAACGTATTTCAACACCTGCAAATGCGTTTTTTTCTTATTTAGCCTCAATGATGCCCCAAATTGTTAATTTTGCATTTTCTCACTGCATTAGAATGCGAGTGAGAATAATTCCTATTTAGTAACAACTTTTTAACTATTTTTGAGGTATCCATGCAGCAGCTATATTCACGTTCTGTTATTGCGCTTTCAATCGCAACCGCTCTGGCGGTGCCTGCTACAGCGGTGGCCAACAACGAAGCGGCACAATCTGACGACGTGACAACCATGGATACCATTACGGTACTGGGTCAGGCTTACCGTAATACCGCGACAAAAACAGCACTAGCACCAGAAGAAACACCGCAGTCAATCACAACAATAGATAACGAAACCCTTGAGATCCGTGGTGTTAACTCTGTAAGCGAAGCGATGCGCTATGTACCGGGTGTAAATACCGAGGTGCGTGGTGGTGGCGTTAAAATCTATGACACCTTTAATATTCGTGGTTTTGATGTTAACCAAAGCTATTACGATGGCCTTGCCCTACAGTATCTATCAGGCTGGAACCTTCAACCTCAAATCGACCCGATTGCCATCGAGCAAATCGAAGTATTCAAAGGTCCAACATCGGTTCTTTATGGTGCAATGCCTCCTGGCGGTATGGTCAATATCATTCCAAAGACACCTCAAAAAGAGCGCAACACTGATGTGAGTGTGTCAACGGGTACCAACAACCTAAAAGAAGCCAGCATCGATACTACAGGTCAAATCGGTGATAGCGATTTTGCCTACCGTATTATTGCAAAAGCAAGTGATCGTGACAGTCAGGCTCCAGGTGTAAAAGAAACTCGCTACGTAATTGCCCCATCACTAGATTGGAACGTAACCGATCAAACATTGGTTAACTTCAACTTATACTACCAACGTGATCCTGATGCAGGCATTAACTCTGCAGCGCCTGCTGTAGGCTCGGTTTACAACAGTCCTAACGGTAACCTGCCATCTGATTTATTTTTGGGCGACCAAAACTGGAATAAGCTAGATCGTGAAGTTCTTCTAGCAGGCTACAAAATTAACCATGAATTCAACAGTGATTGGACGCTTCTTCATAATGTCCGCTATATGGATGCAAGCCTTCGTCAGGAAAACGTGTACAACACTGGTTTTGAAGATGGTAGTTCAGAGATGCTTATGCGTAACGCATACAGCACCGATGAAGAGTCGAGAGGCTTCACTATGGATAACCAACTAAGTGGCGTTATCTATACCGGTGATCTTGAGCATAATGTGTTATTTGGTGTCGATTACCAAAAACTAAAAGGCTCTGCGCTTCACACTGATTTTGGTGCGGTTTCTTCAGTTAATATCTATAACCCAAATACAAACCAAATCGACCCATCATCGCTGCAAGCACAAGCTGAATACGATTATAATATTGATTCAGAGCAAATTGGTTTGTATTTCCAAGATCAGGTTCGTGTTGAAAACTTAGTCTTGATTGCAGGCGGTCGTTTCGACCAATACAAATCAGATGCTGACGATGTAGAACAAGATCACTTTTCATACCGTCTAGGTGCACTGTACGAATTCAGCACGGGTTTATCACCATTCTTTAGCTACGCGACCAGCTTTGAACCAATAGCAGGCCGTGATAAAGACGGTAACGCTTTCAAGCCTTCTGAAGGCAAGCAATGGGAAGCTGGTGTTAAATACATGTCTGACGACATGAGCAAAACAGCCACGGTATCTGCTTTCCACATTACGAAAACCAATACATTAGTACCGCTTGACCCTTCTGATATCTATGGCCCACAGACACAAACGGGTGAGGTTGTATCTAAAGGTATCGAACTTGAAAGCCAAGTATTCTTAACAGAAAACCTAGATGTTGCGGTTAACTACACCATTATGGATATGGAAATTACCGAGCATAATTCTGAGTACAAAGGTAAAACACCAATTTGGGTACCAGAGCAAACTGGTTCAGTCTGGGCAAACTACAACGTGTTTAACGGTGCGTTATCTGGCACAACATTTGGTGCAGGTGTTCGCTACGTCGGCGAAACACAACTTGACGCTCTAAATACCGATACGGTACCAAGCTACACACTAGTAGATCTAGCGGTTAAGTATGATTTGGGTGAGTTGAGCCATAGTATGCAAGGCGCAAGTGCCGTTGTTTCGGCAACGAATCTATTTAATACCGACTACTACTCGTGCTACGACAGCAACAACTGTTGGGCTGGTGCAGAACAGACCATCGAAGCAACAATCAACTTCAGCTTCTAAGGTTTAAATAACATTAGACAGCAGGTTCGCCTGCTGTCTTCTTCGTTATAGGCAGGTTATGGCGACAGCAAAGTACAAACAACTTTTCCAGTATGCAGAACAGGTTTCACCTTATTTGAAGGGTCGGATCGGCATTGCAGATCATCAGCATATATCAGCAGCTTATGGTAACCCTGAGCTGCTGAATACGTTATATCAACATTGGAAATCTGCGCACCCAGAAGCTGGTACCCCTTATTGGTTAACCCGCAGTTGGACCATGCTGGCCTGGCAACCGTTATATATTGCATTTATCGGCGTCTATGCACTTCGCAGTATCCCTCCTCTTCGTAATATCGCACAAGATTACAAGCAAGGTGTTGTTGCGGGTTTTCACCTTCAAGGGGATAATTGGTACACAGGCACAGAAGATGAGTTGATTGAATATGCTTGCGCTCAGCTAGCCATGTTACTTGACGAGTTACACTGTCAATTTAACCAGCACAACCGCCTACGCCCTGGGCTAACAAAACCCCTCATTGCCGATGCGATTCTGGAAGCATTGGTACAACGTCAATCTTTAATGACTGAGCAACAAGCCTGCGAGAAAACAAACCAAGAGATAGATAACGATATAGTTCGCCATGCCACAATGTGGCTTAGCCACCTAGGACTCCCTTTGCGCCACCTTGATGCATTGCAAAAAGATGAACAATCAGGACGCTGGCAAGTAAAGCGTATTAGTTGCTGTATGCACTATCGCCGTCACGATGGCGAGTTATGCGATAACTGTCCCCGACAGCAAGATAAATAAGATAAATGTATGTTTGAGCTCAATAATATTAAGGTCCACYGAGGTGGACGTGACATTCTCTCAATTGATCGACTCACAATTGATACC
>NZ_JAKJSI010000087.1:0-5021 GCF_050336695.1 Photobacterium minamisatsumaniensis
CATATCTAGCTTTTATTGACTTGAATCAAGTTAAAATTCTTAGTAATAACGTTGAAAAATAGAAGCATATGGCCTGAATAAGGTATAAAGTCAAAAAATCACTTTGCAATGTGATGGGCGGAAGTAACGATTGCTGAAGATACCGTCTCCACGAACTCCAACAGAGATAACCATGTCACTACCCATATTATATTCTCTACGCCGCTGTCCTTATGCTATGCGAGCCAGAATGGGCCTGCTACTCGCAAAACAGCCTGTGATGCTGCGAGACATCGTAACCCGCAACAAGCCGCATGAACTACTCGCGGCCAGCCCTAAAGGCACCGTACCGGTGATTGTGCTGAACAACTCTCAAGTCATCGATCAAAGCTTGGATATTATGCTTTGGGCGCTCAACCTAAACGACCCACAAAACTTATTACGCAATAACCAACCGAACATAGCGGATGAGATTTTAACGTTGGTCAGGAAAAACGACTCACAGTTCATCCCGTTATTAGAGCAATACCGTGCATCGGCACGTTATCATAATGACGACCTAGAACAACGACGCCAAGCTTGTGAAGCGCTGATTGCCCCTTTAGAAGCACGGTTATCTAATCACAGCTACTTATTTGGGGATTCACAGTGCCTAGCAGATTACGCACTGATGCCTTTCATTAGTCAATTTGTACGTGTAGAAAAGAAGTGGTTCGTTCAATCTAAATACATCAATATCGCTAAATGGTTAAAATCGCATTATGAAAGCGCGCTATACACAAAAGTAATGAAGCAATACCCTCAATGGATTGAAAGCCAAGAAGAATTCTTATTTGAATAAGAGCCTCCTGCTATCGCCGTGTTCAATGAAAAACGGCACAACATTAGGGACGGCGAATTCTGACTTGTTGCAGATAAAATCTAAATCACGGCATACTGACACATAAAAAGAAACCAATTATTAACATTTAAACTAAAAGTTCAGTATTTTTGTGTAGCGATGAAATAATTCAACATTTGTCATTTTTAACTCATAAACAGCAAAAAAATAAGCTTTATACGCTACAAAATTATTAATTATCAAAAGCAAGTGTCCATATATGCATACATGATATATTGATAATCCAAACAATAATAGATTATTACCCTGCATTCATAACCAAACCGGTACAAAAGTAAGGAAAACACATAAAAAACAACCTGTAACACTTAACTGCTTCTACATGGCAGTATTTTGTCGTCTTTTTCTTAATAATGTAATCCCCTCTTGGAATAAATGAAGAAGGCATGTTAATGTACAAATGTAATATCTTGAAACATTTGGGTAACATTTATATTTGCTACGAGGGGAACGATATGGATATCAAATCACAAGAAGTGAATAGTTTCGATGCTGATGTAATCCATCTGTATCTACAAGAGATTGCACACAAGCCGCTACTAAGTAAAACAGAGGAAATTTTATATAGTAGGAAAACCTTGCTTGGCGATCCAATGGCTAAAGCAACCATGATTGAGAGTAATTTACGCTTAGTTGTAAGTATTGCTAAAAAATATCGCAGTAGCGGGATGCTACTGAGCGACCTAATTGATGAAGGTAATATTGGCCTAATTACCGCTGTTGAAAAATTCGATCCTGAACGTGGGTTTAGGTTTTCAACCTATGCAACTTGGTGGATTAAGCAAACTATCGAACGTGCTATTCATAATCAAGCCCGCACAATCCGCTTACCAGTGCATGTATCAAAAGAAATTAACACAATTCTCCGTACTCATAAGCAATTAATGAAACAGTCGAACCAAGAGCCAACGCATGAAGAAGTTGCTGCTAAATTAGAACGCAGTGTGGATGACATTTCACATGTACTTGCTTACGATGCGCCTGTTGTTTCAATTGATCAACAAATATCAGACGACTCAAATTCTCAAAGCATTTCAGCCTTTATTGCTGATAATGAAAGCGTCCAGCCGGACAATGAAGTTAATAAAGATGATATAAATCGATTAACAACATCAATGCTTGAGGGGCTTAATCCGCGAGATAGAGAAATTCTTTGTCGCCGATTCGGTTTAATGGGTTACGAAGCACAAACCCTACAGCAGGTTGCAGATGAGGTTGGCTTAACACGAGAAAGGATTCGCCAGCTACAAGTGAGTTCGCTGAAAAAATTAAAGAACTCACTATCACGGGATAACTACAACATTGAGCTGTTGTTTGCTGAAACCGCGTAACTTATTTTTTTAATTTAAAATACACCACAGAAGGGCACCATTTGGTGCTCTTTGTTCATCTCACACTATTGGATAACTAACAATCTCCGCTGTTACCCTTCCCTGTTAATCGCTTCTAAAATATTTTGGCTAAATACCTCCATCACTAAACATTCAGTTATTGTTTGTAAAACATATTCCAAGTGGTGGTTTAGATGAAAACAATATTACTCGCATTCATAGTCAGTATATCGATAATGAGCGAAAGCGCAGCATCAACAAAAAAATCGAAAAAATGCATAAAGACAAAAGCTAAGATAGAAAAGATACAGGCAAAAATGCGAGGCGGCTATACAAGCAAACAAAGCCTAAAGTATCACGACAAGTTGAATAAGCTATACAAAAAAGAATTCAAATATTGCATGTGATAAACGCCTTAGTCGCATTTGGTTAGTCAGAGGCACTCAATTGATTAAAGTATTTCATTGCCTTTCTCGTATATGAGCAAGCAGACGAATAAAACTTCAGTGATAATTCATTGATACTTTATAAGCGAGATGGCCAATGCGACATACATTATCAGCTGTTATTACGGCTTGCTTCGTTTTAGTTTTATCATCCTGTGCAAGTTACAGTGTCACTGAGTCGGAGGTGCAAGAGTACCTTGATGAAAAAGCATCGTTCGAAAGAACAGTAGGAATTAAAGGCGTCGCACATGCTAATGTCATATTTAACGATATAAAAGTGGGCATTGGACGTGTTGCAAGTGATCGTGTCAACCTTAAGGCTAAATCACTAGCTAAAGTATCGTTTTATGGACAGGCTCCTCAAGAATTAACTATCGACGTGAATTTTAGTGCGATTCCCTATTACGACAAAGAAGAAGGCGCTATTTTCCTAAACAAACTGGAAGTTGAAGATATACAAGTTGAGCCGAATTCACTCAACTTGCCTAGTAAACAACTCCTCTCTCCGATTGTCGAAATGGTTGGCCAATTCATTCTCACACGACCGGTATATCGCTTAAATGAAGAAGACTATAAACAATCTTTGCTAAAAACAGCAAAACCAGAGCTCCTTATTAAAAACCATTCACTCGTTATACAAATGTAATTATCGGTTAGTGTTTTCTTTTGATTTATCAAGAAAGTTGGTACCGGCTGCTTCATCTATAATATGAATCACACGTTCAGTTTCAAATGATTTACGCATAGCCTCTGCCGCATAATCTCTAACCGCTTTCCCTTCTGAAGCAACAACTGTAAAAATTAAAATCATGATAGTGATCACAGCAACGATCAGTGCTGACAAAAACTTTTTAAACAGGCGAGATTCTGATTCTCGTAATTCCTGTTGGAAGATCTCGATAACTTCGTAGTTAGTTAAATTTGGTCTGATTTTTCTTTTTGTGTTCATAGATAGCGTTAGTACTAGTGGCTTTTTTTTACTATACCAACGACTACTTAACTTAACCTTAACACTGTTGTTAGCGTTCATTTTGTAATTCGTTGATCCTAATTATTTACCTCTCCCATCATAAAGTTATAGTGCATTACGGCTTAAAAAAAGATGGCCAGAAGGCCACCTCTCTCTTTTTAAACAGCAAACTGATAAACAGCAAACTGATAAACAGCAAATCCAATAATAAGTAACCATACTGGACATTGCTTGTACTTCAGCAAGTAAAAGCCAACAGCGACTGCAATAACATCGAAAACAGAGTGTATTGATGTTATTAATACAGGGTTAATAAATGCACTCGCCAGCAAACCGACAACTGATGCATTAACCAATAGAATTGATGCTTTCAACTTCTGATTACTAAACAGTGCATTCCATGCAGGTAAAAATGCAAATAGTAATAAGCTACCTGGCAGAAAAACGGCAATTGTCGCAACGAAACTACCAAGGATAGGGCTATCGGCAATGGCTGACGCACCAAGGTAACTTGCCATGGTAAACATAGGGCCAGGTACGAGCTGTGCAGATGCATAGGCACTAATAAAGGTATCAGGCTCTACCATTCCTTCGAGCATTGGCTCAAGTAATGGTAATACAACATGACCCCCACCAAACACAAAACTACCAGCTTGATAAAATACATTGAATAAGTTGAAGAACTCAGACGATGATGCCAATAGAGGCATTCCGATCAGTAATACAGCAAAACTTATCAATATGATCCAATTAGGCTTTATCGCTTGAGATACGTCACTCGTACTTTTACTTGCTGATTGGCGATTAGAAATAATAAAGCCAACAACTGCCGCAACAATAATCGGTGCTATTTGCCCTAATAGACCTGAGCTTAGAAAAACAGCAATCCCACTCAACACGGCCGTAGCCGCCGTTAACCCATTGGTTAAGTTTTTCTTTGCCATACCCCATAGGGCATCAGCTACAACAACAACAGCCAACAGTTTTGCTGCCTGGATAACAGTATCAATGATTGCGACGTCATTATATTGCTGGTTACCTATTGCAAGAAAAGTTAGCAACAAAAATGATGGGAAAGTGAAGCCTATAAAAGCACATATTGCCCCTATATAACCCGCTTTTTTATAACCAATAAACATCCCTAACTGGCTACTTGCAGGCCCAGGTAGAAACTGACATAACGCAACAGCATGAGTGAAGTCTTGATCAGTTAACCATTTTTTGTTCTGAACAAATTCACGCTGAAAATAGCCAATATGCGCCGCAGGGCCACCAAAGCTATATAGACCGAGCAGAAAAAACTGCCACATTACTTTAAACATAACGCCTCCTAATTTGAGGCCAATCATAAATACTTCACCTTAATTAATGAAATCGTTCATTTAGATAGAGAC
>NZ_JAKJSI010000088.1:0-4370 GCF_050336695.1 Photobacterium minamisatsumaniensis
ATAACAAGCTGTGTAAGTTGACCCTTAACACGTGGCATTTTTAGTATGAATCAGCTTTTGTGATTATGGGGCAATGTTTGGGTTTAGGGGCGGGCAACTTCACAAGGGCGTTATATGCCATTCCTTCTTACGGTTTAGGCCTCATTGCCGCTGGTGGTTTTGTGGTTTCAATGTGGGGCGCAATGCAGTTAAATGTCGTTCCGTGACTTGGTGCGGTTTGCTTTTGTTCCATGCCAATATTCATTGGTCTAAATAGCCTTGTCTCTCCCAAATTCATGAATCCGCACTATTGATTTTCGTGCTGGTTAGCTATGATTTCAGTTTTTACTAAGTCGCTGAAATTACTTTGCTAAGTTAGTTTATTAGTTGGCGGTAGCGTGGTGTTCACGGTTACAGCCAACATTGTGAGTTTGGGTTGTTCACCTGCTGCCTCGGTGGGGCGGCCAAGCCGCTTTAAGTTCAGCGTTCATATAACAAGCTGTGTAAGTTGACCCTTAACACGTGGCATTTTCAGTATGAATTGGCTTTTGTGTATATGGGGCAAGGTTTTGGTTTCGGGGCGGGCAMCTTCACAAGGGCGTTATAACGCAGGGTGGATATGAATAGAATCATCAAATTAATTGAGAAAGATGAATTGAGGGTCAAGGCTCTTGATTGTGTTCGACAGATCAATTTACCTCATTGTTATTTAGCCGCTGGTTTCGTCCGAAATTTGGTGTGGGACCATTTGCATCAGAAATCAATATCAACGCCTTTGAATGACGTTGACGTTATTTATTTCGATGAAACTGAATCTAATCCTGAAACCTACAGATTAATCGAATTCCAGCTTTCTGCGTTGATGCCAGAATTGAACTGGGAAGTGCGTAATCAAGCAATTATGCATAAGCGAAATGGTGATAAACCGTATTTAAGTATCATCGACGCAATGAGTTATTGGCCAGAAAAAGAAACGGCGGTAGCGATACGTAAATTAGGCAATGGTAAGTATGAATGTATTTCTGCATTTGGCTTTGAATCGTTGTTTAATTTGCAGGTTACACATAATCCTAAGCGTTCTTTAGAAATCTTCAGTGACCGTGTAACGTCGAAAGGTTGGCTGAGTCATTGGTCTAAATTGAGAACTGCGTTATAACAAATGCATCAACACGATTTGCTACATTCGGCGTTGTCAGTTTGCCTTTAGTTTCAGTGATTAAGGCAGTAAAATTCAGCTAGGTTTGCATAGTAGCAAACGTGTTATGCAGGCGTTAAACGTTTTTGCTAGTTCTGGTGAAAGTAAATATTCAAAGGATCATAAATGAGTCAAAGTGTAATTTCAGACAATTGGTCATTGCAAAATATTGGTGAGTTACTGACCTACGGTATTGATGAAAGTAAATCTCATTACATAGCAATAGATAAAGAAAATGACAGTTATTCTTACGAAGACAGTCTAAGTGCAATTATTAATACTGAGGCATTGTTTGATCTGCTCACTGATATTATTTTACGTGATCAAATTTTGGTTGAAGAGAAGTTTATTCATGCGTGGAACCGCGAAGGCAACCCTTTTCAAGATGCAGTTTCTCAAGGAGTAATACGTCCTTATCCATTTTTAGTAGATTACAAGAAACTTCAAGGCCCAAGAAACGAGTTTATTGATCGTTTAAGCCTGACATCAGACTTAAAGAAAGATCATGAAGAAAATCGAGTAGGTTTTATTCAAGACAGGTATACCCCTCATGGGTACTTATCCCAAACTTTATGGGGTGGTGCTGGCATGTTGGCTAGAGGTTTTGTCTATGAAAAAGGATATACTCCTCACCCAGTTAGAAAACGCTTTTTTACTGATGCTGGGATAATGGTTTCTAATGAAGATTCAGTTTTGAAGCTAAACCATCTAGTTTCAGAGAAAAGAGCTTCTATAGCCTCACTCCACAATGGAAATAGCGAACTGTATGCCTTAAATGTAAACATGCTTCCTTTGCCTATCCGAGTTATACAGGAGTCGAATTCAGCGAGCGACATGATCAAGGTTGCCCTCCAATTAAGGAGTGAGTACCAAGAATTAAGAGATTGGTTGAATTGCTACCAGCAAGCGTTAAGTGATGGTAGTTATAAAGATATGAACAAATTTTCCAAAATTCTTCAATCGATCTCTTCATATGTCGATTCAACGATAGGTACCGTGGATTCAAATGCTCCTACATTTACTGCTGGCATCGGTGTGCTTAAGGTTGCGGTAAAAGGTCAGCCACTCAATACGCTTATAAACCAATTTGGTATTCGGTCAATGGTTAATAAACTTATTCTTAGCCGCAGTGGTACATCAGATCTTAAGAAATATTTGGGTTTCTTTAACCACAAGAATACAGTTGTGGGTATGAAGGTTATTGAACATTTTTCACAAAAAAACGTTTAACAAGGCAATCAAGGTGATGCGTTACACTCGGCGGTTTTGGTATGGAGTTCGGTGCGCTTTACAGGTTCAGTGGGGCACACCTTATTGCAGGCGTTATATGCCATTTTTTCTTATGGTTTAGGTCTCATTGCCGCTGGTTGTTTTGTGGTTTCAATGTGGGTCGCAATGCAATGAAAATCGTTCCGTGAATTGGTGCGGTTAACCTAAACCTCATGCCAATGTTCATTGGTATAAATAGCTTTGTCTCTCTCAAAGTCATGAATCCGCACTGTTGATTTTCGTGCTGGTTCGTTATGATTTCAGTGTTTACTAAGTTGCTGAAATTACGAAGCCAAGTTTGTAATTCAGTTGGCGGTAGCATGGTGCTCGGGGTTACAGTTAGTATCGTGGTCTTGGGTTGCATCTCCTGCTGTCTCGGTGGGGCGGCCAAGCCGCTTTGATTTCAGTTCTCATATAACAAACTGTGCAAGTTGACCCTTAACACGCGGCATTTTCACTATGAATTAGCTTTTGTGATTACGGTGTAATCGTTGGGTTTCGGGGCGGGCACCTTCACAAGGGCGTTATATGCCAATTTCTCTTATGGTTTAGGTGTCATTGCCGCTGGTTTTTTTGTGGTTTCAATGTGGGTCGCAATGCAGTATGAATGTTCCGTGAATTGGTGCGGTTAACCTTAGTCTCATGACTATGTTCATTGGTATGAATAGCTTAGTCTCACTCAAATTCATGAATCCGCACTTTTGAATATGGCGCTGGTTCGTTATGATTTCAGTGTTTACTAAGTTGCTGAAATTACTTTGCTAAGTTAGTTTATTATTTGGTGGTAGCGTGGTGTTCACGGTTACAGCCAGCATTGTGAGTTTGGGGTTGTTCACCTGTTGTCTCGGTGGGGCGKCCAAGCCGCTTTATGTTCAGTGTTCATATAACAAACTGTGCAAGTTGACCTTTAACACGTGGCATTTTCAGTCTGAATTGGCTTTTGTGTTTATGGGGCAAGGTTTTGGTTTCGGGGCGGGCAACTTCACAAGGGCGTTATATGCCATTGTTTCTTACGGTTTAGGTGTCATTGCCGCTGGTTGTTTTGTGGTTTCAATGTGGGTCGCAATGCAGTAAAAATCGTTCCGTGAAATGGTGCGGTTAACCTAAACCTCATGCCAATATTCATTGGTATAAATAGCCTTATCTCTCTCAAATTCATGAATCCGCACTGTTGGTTTTCGCGCTGGTTCGTTATGATTTTAGTGTTTACTAAGTTGCTGAAATCACGCTGCCAAGTAAGGTTTCAATCGTTGGTAGGTTGGTGTTTACGGTTACAGTGAACATCGTGAGTTTGGTGTTGTTCACCTGTTGTCTCGGTGGGGCGGCCAAGCCGCTTTAAGTTCACTGTTCATATAACAAGCTGTGTAAGCTGACCCTTAACGCGCGGCATTTTCACTATGAATTAGCTTTTGTGATTACGGTGTAATCGTTGGGTTTYGGGGCGGGCAACTTCACAAGGGCGTTATATGCCAWTYYTTCTTAYGGTTTAGGTGTCATTGCCGCTGGTTGTTYTGTGGTTTCAATGTGGGTCGCAMTGCAGWGAAAATCGTTCMGTGAAATGGTGCGGTTAACCTTAATCTCATGCCAATGTTCATTGATATAAATAGCTTTGTCTCTCTCAAATTCATGAATCCGCACTGTTGAATTTCGTGTTGGTTCGTTATGATTTCAGTGTTTACTAAGTTACTGAAATTATAATGCCAAGCTTGTATTTCAGTTGGCGGTAGCGTAGTGCTCGAGGTTACAGTCAACATTGTGAGTTTGGGGTTGTTCAGCTGCTGTCTCGGTGGGGCGGCCAAGCCGCTTTTATTTCAGTTTTATATAACAAGCTGTGTAAGTTGACCCTTAACACGTGGCATTTTCAGTATGAATTGGCTTTTGTGTATATGGGGCAAGGTTTTGGTTTCGGGGCGGGCAACTTCACAAG
>NZ_JAKJSI010000089.1:0-4167 GCF_050336695.1 Photobacterium minamisatsumaniensis
AGTCCACACGTTATAAAATCAAAAGATTAATAAGTTATTATCATCAATATTCTGTCACAAAAAATAATATAGATTTAGATAATAATATATATAAAGAGCAAGGAATTATTTAGCAATAAAGAACCTCAATAAAAAATCTTTAAATATATGTTATCAAGTTAATGTAATCCGTGATTCTGAAGTGAATATCTCGTAAGGGTTAAAAATATGAATTTGTCAATAAATGAACTTCACCAACTAATTGAAAATAAATTTGTAAAAGCTGGGTTGTCTCAAGAACATGCAAGTATGGTCTCTGATGTATTAGTTTTTTCTGATGCGAGGGGAATACATTCTCACGGAGCTGTTCGTGTTGAGTATTACTCGGAGAGAATTTCTAAAGGGGGTATCAATGCTGACCCTCATTTCAATTATGAAGAAACAGGGCCATGTTCAGCAATTTTCGATGGTGATAATGGAGCTGGTCACGTAGTTGCAAAATTGGCAATGGATAAAGCGATAGAAATGGCGTCAGAAAAAGGTGTCGCTATCGTTGGTGCTAAAAGAATCAGCCATAGTGGGGCATTGTCATATTTTACCAAGCAAGCTGCAGAGCAGGGGCTTGTTGCTATCTCTGTCTGTCAATCTGATCCTATGGTCGTGCCATTTGGTGGGAAAGATGTGTATTACGGAACGAACCCAATTGCATTTGCAGCGCCAGGTCCAGATGGAAAAATAATTAATTTTGATATGGCGACAACAGTACAAGCTTGGGGAAAAATACTTGATGCACGCTCAAGGAATAAATCGATTCCTGATAGCTGGGCTGTAGATGGAGACGGTCACCCAACAACCGATCCTGAAGCGGTGAGAGCTCTGATGCCTATTGCAGGGCCTAAAGGATATGGCCTAATGATGATGGTGGATATTTTGTCAGGAATATTACTTGGGCTACCATTTGGTAAAAATGTTTCATCTATGTATGAAGACTTATCTAAAGGGAGAGAGTTAGGGCAATTACATATTGTTATTAATCCAGCTTTCTTTACAACAAGCGATTACTTCATCAATTCTATTGCRAAAACAATGGAAGATCTTACTGGAATGGAACCTGCACCAAACTTTGATCGTGTTTTATACCCAGGACAAAATAGTGATCTAAAAGAACAAAACTCTAAATTAAATGGTGTCGATATTGTTGATGATGTTTACGAGTACTTAACATCTGACGCGGTATTTATTAACAGCTACGATAACAAGTCTGCATTTAATGAATAATAAAGATTAAAGTGTGATGAGTGAATTATTAATGTTCTGTTAATCTAACTTTTATTTAATTATATTATTTTAACAAATATTCGCTCATTACTACTGACGTAATTTTGCAATTAAATCCAAATAGCTAAAAAGGTATTTACTATGGAAATGTTAGCAACCAAAGTTGAAAAAACTTCAGAGGTATTGACGAATATTGGTATTCAGCCAAATGGTGGAATGACTCGATTACTATATACAGAAGAATGGTTAGAGGCACAAAATTACTTATTAGACTTATTTGAAAAAAGCGGCCTAGAAGCATATTCCGATGATATTGGTAATATATATGGTCGATTGGAAGGCACTGAGTTTCCAAATGAAGTTATTATGTCGGGATCACACATTGATACAGTCGTAAATGGTGGCAACCTGGATGGTCAATTTGGTATTGAAGCGGCTTATTTGGCCATCCAACATCTGAATGAAAAATACGGAGCACCAAAACGTACATTAGAAGTTGTATCACTTGCTGAAGAAGAAGGTAGCCGGTTCCCATATGTTTTTTGGGGAAGTAAAAATATAGTCGGTATTGCTAATAATGATGATGTCGCGTCATTAAAAGACAGTAATGGCATTGGTTTTGTCGAAGCAATGAGACAATGTGGTTTTGATTTTGCTACTGATAAAACACAAAGGAAAGATATTTCTGCTTTTATTGAATTACATATAGAGCAAGGTAAAGTACTTGAAACTGAAGGCAAAGCACTGGGTGTCGTGACAAGTATCGCGGGCCAACGCCGTTATAACATCACGCTAAAAGGCGAGGCAAATCATGCGGGCACAACGCCAATGGGCTACCGTAAAGATACTGTATATGCGTTTAGTAAAATGTGCAGCCAATCGATAGAAAAAGCAGAAAAGCAAGGTGACCCTTTAGTGATCACTTTTGGTAAAGTTCAGCCTAAACCGAATACGGTGAATGTTGTACCAGGTGATATTTTATTCACTATGGACTGCCGTCATACCGACAAAGAAACATTAATTAACTTTAGTTCTGAAATTGAATCTGATATCCGCCGTATTAGCGCTGAAATGGGTATTGAGTGCGAAATAGATATGTGGATGGATGAAACACCAATTCCAATGGATCCAAAGTTAGTCGATCTTATTGAAACCACCTTATCAGAGAACGGTGCAAACTATAAAAGAATGCACAGCGGTGCAGGTCATGATTCACAAGTGTTTGCACCTCGTATTCCAACCGGAATGATCTTTATTCCAAGTATTGCTGGTGTCAGTCATAACCCTGCCGAGAGTACACAGCTTTCAGATTTAACTGCTGGTGTAGAAGCGCTAATTGATGTGCTTTATGAATTAGCATATAAATAAGGAGCCAGAGTTATGAATGCAAAAAATGAATCTGGTATCGAATACTGGAAAAAATTAGTTGTCATTCTGTGTTTTGGTTGGGTTGCAATATGGATCTACCGAACGGTACTTACGCCTATTTACCCTGAAATTCAGTCTGCTTTAGGCGATATTAGTGACACACAGATTGGCTTAATTGCAACATTTTACTTTGCTGCATATTGCGGTGGCCAAGTACCAGCATCGATTTTAGTTGAAAAAATTGGGCAAAAAATAACACTGCTCTGTGGTTTCAGCTTGTTTACTATTGGTACGCTTGTGATTGCAAATGCACCAGCTATTACGATGGTATATGCAGGTTCATTGCTTTCTGGTTTGGGGTGTGCATCTTTCTTCTGTTCTGCTTATTCTTTGTCAGGCGAGCATGTGCCACAGGAACGTCGTGCATTTGCGTCGGCAATTGTAAACAGCGGTTCAGCAGTGGGTATGGGTATTGGCCTTGTTGGTTCAAGTGTTCTTGTGAAAGACATGAATATGGCTTGGAACAATGTGCTGTATATTTCTGCGGCGATTATCTTTGCGATGGTGATCATTTTTGCAATGTTTATTAAGCCGCATCCGAAGAGCACAACAACTCAATCGGATACATCGAATACAGCAATTGATAGCAGTAACGACTCAGGTAAGAAATTGCTTACACCAGAACTGGTTGCAGTATACTTTTTGTATTTCTGTACGTGTTATGGTTACTACATGATTGTCACTTGGCTTCCGTCTTATCTTCAGTCAGAACGTGGATTTGAAGGGGCTGCAATTGGTGGTGCATCCGCTCTTGTTGCAATGGTTGCGGTACCGGGTGCGCWGTTCTTTAGTTCTTTGGCTGATAAGTTTAAGTCGAAAGCGATAAAGTTAGTCATAGCGTTAGAAATTGGCGCGGCACTTATGCTTACTTTCACGGTTTTAGCGCCAAACACTACAGCATTAATGGTTAGCCTTATTATTTATGGTTTCCTTGGCAAAATGGCGCTTGACCCAATCCTTATTGCTTATGTCACTGAACGAGCGCCAAAGGCAAGAATGGCAAGAGCACTTGCGGTGTTTAACTTATCGGGTATGAGTTCATCTATTATTGCACCACCATTAACTGGACTTATTTCAGATATTACAGGCTCAAAAGCGATTGGCTTCTACTTGTCTGCGGTGTTACTGGTTACTGGTGCTATTATATTTACAATCATCAACTTGAACGCAAAGCGTAAAGTTGAAATGCAACCTGCTTAACTCAGTCATGCTAAAAACGTCAAAAGTCACCTACGTGTAGGTGGCTTTTTTATTATAAGGATATTAATAAAATAATGATTTTATCATTGTATGAGTGGATTTATTACGTTCCATTGTTTATAACATAAACCTTCAAATAGAATAATTCGAGTTTTTATTCTATTTAAATAAATAGTATGAATAATTATATTTATAAAACATTCTGAATAATAAAGCATATTTTACCCAAACATTTTTAGCATTGAATGCTTTATGAACAATGTCAGAGTATGATTTTTAAAT
>NZ_JAKJSI010000090.1:0-4001 GCF_050336695.1 Photobacterium minamisatsumaniensis
CTATAATAGAAACATAAATTTATAAACATCTGTCGGTTATGGTAAAAAATTGTACAGTTGTTTGAATTTTGTTCTATTTTAATGATGTAACAATATAAAAATCGAGACCTTTTTGGCTAACTTATGACTAAAATTAAAGCAGTTACAAACCAAATTGATACTTGACTGACCAGTAGGATTAGCATTATTTTAACATAACCACAACACGGAAGGATCGTAGTATGACTCTACCTCTGCAATCGGATCGCTTAAAGGACACACTCATGACACAACCACTGCCAACTGACTTGATACTGAAATGGGCAGAAGAGCGCCCAGATGAAGTGTATCTTCGTCAAATTATTAATCGCCAGTTTGTCGATTACACATATGCAGAGGTTGCCGACAAAGCATTACGACTTGTTAGCGCCCTTAGAGAGCTCGGTATCAAACCCGGTGAACGTGTCGCGTTAATGTCTAAAAACTGTGCCGAATGGTTCATTACCGACCTCGCCCTCATGCTCGGTAGTTATATCAGCGTCCCTATTTTCCCAACAGCCGGCGCTGAAACCGTTGAGCACTGCTTAACTCACAGTGAATCAAAGGTGCTGCTAATTGGTAAGCTCGACGACCAAAAAGCAATAACCTCTGTCATGGAAAAATACCCTTCTCTGCCAACTATTGCATTTAATTACCCATCGGCACCAACCTGCCAATACCAATTTGAATCGCTAGTCGCAGAATATACCCCAACTGAAGAACGCCCTAATCATCAACTCGATGATTTAATGTCAATTGTTTATACGTCAGGTACATCAGGTCTTCCGAAAGGAGCAATGCTAACCTACGGCTCATTTGCTTGGTCTGCACAACGTATCGTTGACCACATTGGTATGCAAGAGGGCGAAAGGTTATTCTCATACCTACCACTTGCGCACATTACCGAGCGTGTTTATATCCTTGGGGCTTCAGTTATGTCTGGTATTCAAGTCGCATTCCCTGAATCGCTTGATACCTTTATTGATGATGTCAAAATGCATCGCCCAACACTGTTTATTTCAGTACCTCGCTTATGGACACTATTCCAGCAGCGTATTCTTGAAAAACTACCACAAGCAAAACTCAATATATTACTTAAAATTCCATTCATCTCGGGTGTGATTAAACGTAAGTTAGCTGACGGCCTCGGTCTTAATAAAGCGCGTATGCTTGGCTGTGGTTCAGCCCCCGTATCGGCAGGGCTACTGCGATGGTATGAAAGTATTGGCTTAAATATTACAGAAGCTTGGGGGATGACAGAATCCTTTGCTTACAGCACCCTTAACCACCCATTCCGCAGCGATAAAGTCGGCACTGTCGGTAATGCTGGGCCCGGTGTTGAAGTGAAAATTGCTGCGGATGAAGAAATTCTTGTTCGTGGTATGGGGCTATTTACCGGCTATTATAAAAATGAAGATGCAACTAAAGCCATGTTTGATAATGATGGCTGGTTACATACTGGTGATATTGGCTTTATGGATGAAGAAGGTTATCTCAGTATACAAGGCCGTAAAAACGATACCTTTAAAACGGCGAAAGGGAAATTTGTCTCCCCTGTCCCCATTGAAAAGCGTTTATTTGAAATAGCAAACATCGAAATGATGTGTGTTGTGGGCTCAGGTATGCCAGCACCAATCCTGCTTGCAATACCTCATGAATTCCCTAACTTCGACCATGCTCGTTATGAGCGAAAAGCACATAGAGTGATCGAGACAATAAACCAAGAATTAGAGTCACATGCCAAAATCAAAGGTGTACTGATGATTAAAGAACCTTGGAGCATTGAAAACGGGATACTAACCCCGACCTTAAAAATCAAACGTCACCTATTAGAGAAAAAATACCATGACTTAGGTGCTAACTGGCCAAAAGACAAGCTGGTTCAATGGGAAGAGTAAACACGTAGTTTTATCATAACCTCTATCAGCGGCTCTACTATTGAGCCGCTATTTTTTCTGTCCATTTCTGCTAATAACACTCAACGTTTAAGAAGCCATTAGTCAATACGCAAACTCGTCAATAAACAAGTCCATCAATACAATTACTAGCTCGTACCATTCGACATTACTTGATGAAACTTGCCTTAAAGCAACACGAAAAAAGAATAATGAGTCCATTTTCTTGGTCTACCCCAATCAATTTTATATTCGCTGTCTTTACCAAATGATATCGTTTTTATTATTTCTTCTACTTTATTGAAAAATGGCCCATCCAACATTAAACACTCAATTTGTCTGTGTTGTATTCATGATTGTTATTTCCTTTATAACACTACCGGCAAAGGCGACAGAATCCTCACAGTCAAGTGCATTAAAATCCTATATTAAACACCAAAATCATTATGGCCGATTCAGTGGTAACATACTCATTGCTTATAACAATAACATCGCCTTCGAGCACTCTATTGGCTATGCCGATATAAAGCTTAAACGCCAAATATCACAAGACACCCTTTTCAAAGTTGGATCTATTACTAAGCAATTAACAGCTGCCGCCATATTACGATTACATGAACAAGGCAAATTGGACATTCATCAACCCATAAATCGATATTACCCGAAGCTTAAACTCAGTAAGTCAATAACAACAGCCATGCTACTGAATCATACTGCTGGGTTTTACCGTGATGCATCTTGGCGTGAATATAAGGATAGATGCGAGTCTACCCAACTCATTAATGAAACAATTAAAAAATCGCGGGCTTACCCTCCAAGTAAGATGTTCAACTATAGCAATGACAACTATTACCTTCTTGGGGGCATTATTGAACAAGTATCAGGTAAAACCTATAACACTTACATTACCGAGGAGTTTTTGCGCCCCTTAGGCATGAAAGACAGTAGCTTGAAGCTGACATTGTCATTTCAGTTAGCTAAGTCGTATGAACTATCAGGCTTAGTTAATGCGTTTATCACGCCTTCAGGTTGTGCATGGGCTGCTGGTGAGTTAATCACTACAACTCGAGATCTTTATAAATGGAGCCGAGCACTACAATCTGGCAGCATTATATCGCAAACCTTATATCAAGATATGCTAAAGCAGCAATATGGCATATTCCATGAGGAAATTGGCGGGAAATCTTACTACTTACATAGAGGCAATATTGATGGTTTTAAAGGGCTTATCGTTCAAGAGCCTCACTCTGGTTTAACTATCGTCGCATTAAGTAACTTAAATAACACCAACATCGATTTACTCATTGTCGATTTAATCAATATCCTTAATGATAAAAAACCTATTAATAAAGTGATCCCCCCAAAAACTGACTTAGCAAGTTGGCAGTATGATATTGATGTTATCGGTAATTACCTCGACACGGGAGGGATCCCGCTGCAAGTCGTGTACAAAGATAGCTCTCTGATGGCAAAGGTAAATCAATTCAATATCCCGTTAAAAGTAATGAATAAAAACACATTATTTGCTATTGGCATCGATAATAAAATACGCATTAATCGAAATGATAATGAATCGACACGTGAAATTATCTTTTTTTCAAAAGATGGTCGCTACCTCTCCCGGTTCACACGCGTAAAGTAAAAAGAGGTACGACTCCCCCGCTACTGGGAGTCGTACCCTAAAAAGTACCGTTACACTTCCTTCTCTATACATATCACTTCTATGTCAAATGATAAATTAATGTTTGCATAGTTCATGCCAATAACATAGCCTTTATAAATCAACACCTTGGAAATGCTCACATAAACCAGCTGCACTTTTTCCGTGCTTTATTGCACCACTTAGATACCCGCCTTTGATAGCAATGAACCGAAAAGTCACACACTTTGCTTTTCAAATCTGCTAAAAAATCCTACCAACAATACCAATTTACTTCGTTAAATTTAATTACATCACTAAATGATTGTTTCCAGTAAAAGTGCTTCTCTCATTATTATCACATCTAACTCACTGATTTATTAGACAGTTAACCTTCGAGTAAATTTACTTATTTATTTTTTTATGTAGAGTAATAATGTTATTTTAAT
>NZ_JAKJSI010000091.1:0-3864 GCF_050336695.1 Photobacterium minamisatsumaniensis
ACATTGTATTATGATGTTAATGTAAATATCGATATAATATTATCTATTGGGATAGGTATGTTGTTCTACAACTACTCAATAGAGCGTTCAAAAAACCATCACTACATAAAGATATATGAACGTATATTTCTTATTCAACCTATTTTATGTATAGCTTTCGTTTTGTTTGTTGTTTTATATAAAGACACTATTACAGTAACTGATGTTATATATGTATTTGTATTGTCGAATATATTGTCATCTTTATTATGGATTTTTCGTCGTAATGAATTGTCTGTCAGTGTTAATAGTGATGGATTGATTAAAACATCATTTTATATATGGCTAAACTCAATCGTTTCTTTTTTTGCTAACAACATAGATAAATTGATAATTTATAAAATGTTATCAATGAAAGAGACTGGGATATATGTGACGATGTTTAGTTTAGCAAGTCTTGTATCAAAGATATTTGAAAGAATTTCTGTTAATTTACTGAGCTATTTTCAAAAAAATGATGTTGTAGCTAGTAAGTACTTAACTTATTCATTTGGTTTTATATTTCTTTCTTTGCCTACTTGTTATGTTTTTTCATTTTATTTTGGTGACTTTATTATAACGTCACTTTTTGGTGAAAAATATTCAGGTAACGAAGTTTTGCTCTCAAATATTATTGCAGGTTCTTTAATTGCAAGCTTATCATGGATGCTTGCGCAGAAATTAATATCTGACTTAAAGATATACACTAACTTAATTAGGACTATTGGTTCAGTTGTTGTATTTCTTTTAGGGGTTGGTATGTTGTATTATACAAACAATGTTAATCTATATAATATATCAATATGTTACATTTTATCATGCGTATATAGATTTCTTACTACCGTTTTATTCTTGGTGTATTATGAAAAACCTTAAAGAGAAGTTAAAAGTTATAGTTGATGATATTGGCGATAGTAAAGTACACTATTTGGATTACCCATTGCATTATAACATTGGAGATCTTTTAATATATTTGGGTACTGAAAGTTTCTTTGAAGATAATAATATCAATGTTATTGGGCGATATACATTATATGAAGCCAATAGTGACTGGGTGACAAATAAAATTAAAGATGATGATGTTATTATTTTTCATGGTGGAGGGAATTTTGGCGATATTTATGAGGTTTGCCAAGATTTAAGACATAATATAATAAAAAAATTCCCTAATAATAAAATAATTATTTTGCCTCAATCCGTGCATTTTAATTCACTAAATAAAAGAAAAATTTCTCAATCTATACATAGAAATCATCAAAACCTATCTATATTCGTTAGAGATATAGAATCATATGAGATCGTAAAAGATTATAGCACCAAAGTTATGTTGATGCCTGATATGGCACATTACTTATATGGCAGCAAATTTTTAGAAATTTTAAAAAGTGAAACGAATATTGAACATAGTGATTTATTCTTGTCAAGAACAGATAAGGAGATTTCAAATATACCTCGGTCATCAACGCCTGAAGGTACAGTTAATTTTGATTGGTTTGACCTTGTTTCAATAAGGGACGAATTAAAAAGGAAAGTGATTAATGTTTTATTAAGAACCATAGGAAAAAGAATTAACTTATCTTCTATTTTATCTAAACTATGGTTAAAGCAATCAAAAAAAATGGCGATTGTTGGTGGTAGAAAAATATTAAGCACCGATCACTTGTATACTAATAGATTACACGGAATGATTTTTGCCCATTTATTAGATAAGAAGGTTAATGTTACTGATAATTCTTATGGGAAAAACTCTAGATATTATAATTTATGGTTGAATAAACTGGGTATGGCTGTATGGAACAAGAAATAAAGGTCAGTGTTGTTCTTCCGGTATATAATGCTGAGTTATATATTGAAGCCGCGATAACCTCTGTCCTAAATCAATCATTTTCTGAGTTTGAATTAATAGTCATTGATGATGGGAGTACTGATAATTCTCTTGAAATAATTAAGTCTTTTACTGATAAGAGAATAAAGCTTATCAGTAGAGAAAATAAAGGGCTGGTATCAACGCTAAATGAAGGTGTTTCATTATCTCAGTCAAATTATATTGCACGTATGGATGCGGATGATATTTGTCATCCAGATAGATTTAAAGTTCAATATGATTCTTTTCAAAAAAATAAAGCCTTAGTTTTACATTCCTCTAATGTCAGGTATATAGATGACAATGGATTAATTTTAGGCTATTCAAATTCTGTTATATCTAATAAAGCGGTAAAAATTCAGCTTAGAAAGGGAAATTGTATTTTTCATCCTTCAGTGATGTTTTGCAAAAAATCATTTTATAAAGTTGGTGGTTATAATGAAAGAATCCCCAAGTTTTTTGAAGATTACTTACTTTGGCTAAAGCTCAAAGATGTTGGTGATTTTGAGTGTTCATATAGGAGTTTGTTAGATTACCGACTTTTAGAGTCTTCACTTTCACACAACCGGAGTGAATTAGTGATTAAAATGTATAAGAAAGTAGTTGATTCATCAGGTGAATATGATGGTATATATAAAGATTTTGAAGTTGCCTTAAGTGATCGAAGCTTCATAAACTGCCATAAATCTAGAACTTTGAAAAATTTCTGGATTAAGTTTCCAATTGTTATGTTTAAAGAAATATTATGTATGATGAAATGATGAACTTGCTACTATTCCTTAATTTCTTTATATGGTTTATTCCAACGCTAAGATTTAATGGAAAAGCTTTTTACTTTTCTTTGATGCCTATTTTTTTGATAAGTTCAGGGTATTGGATTTATCCTGCCTTGCTAGAGTTGCTTGGTCTAAATTACAGTATATCGATAAAGCAAGATTTTATTCTTGAGGTTTTAGAATATAGTTTAATAGCAGGTATTTCATTCCATATTGGGTTTTTCACAAGATATAAACTTAAACAAAATACATCTTTTAATAATTTCGGACTTAACAAAATTTTACCTCCGATAAAGATTGGTTTATTGCTAAAGTGTTTGATATTTTTTCTTCTTATCTATAGTTATTTTGAAGCATTTCAAATGATAGGAATTAGTGACCGAAGAACTTTTGTTTCTGAAATCAGGCCATTTTGGTATGATGTCTGCGTGAGGCTTAGTGCTCTTTTATTATTTGTTGTTATTCTTTTTGACTTTAGAACTAACGTGAAAATAAGAAACTTTTTACCTACATATATTATCCTTAATTTTCATATTCTTTTAGTTGGGTTTGATGGCAGCAGAAGGGATGCTTTGATTCCAATCTTTGCAATAGTTATTGTTCTTATCATAAAATATTTGAATAATGAATTCAGTATTAGAAGGCTTCGTTTACTGAGTGTGATGATATTCATCAGCGTTATTTTATCATGCTTTCTCGCGTTAGGCCGGTCGCTTCCTGYTGGATGGGGTATTCTTTTATCAGATGTTTCTTTTTCTGAACTAAATCCCAAGTTTCTTTTAGTGTATATATTATCACCAATGCCTACTTTACATGTGAATACTAATATGGCAGCATTTGTGACTGAAAATGGCTTTCAGGGGATTGGTTCATATTTGTCAGCGATTGGTAATACGTTGTTTCCGCGATTTATATTTCAAGACTATTTATTTGGTCAACCATTAGCCCTAAAATTGCAAGATGAATTTGGTTGGTTTGGTTTCGATTTTGGATTTCTTGCTGAAGGTATTTACTCTGGAGGATGGGTAACTGTTAGTGTGACACATTTCCTATTAGGTTACTTTCTTAAAAAGTCATTACTTGGGATTTTTAGATCTTCTCATTTATGGATGTTTTTTTATGTGGCTCTTTTGTTTGCAATAACTAACTCGTTTAGGTCTGACTTTATGAATTTCTCGAAATCACTTGTATATATATGGTTTATTC
>NZ_JAKJSI010000092.1:0-3863 GCF_050336695.1 Photobacterium minamisatsumaniensis
GCGACTTGGGCAGACTGGGGGGTAAGTTGAGTTACGTTCATATTCGTACCTTTCTAATAATGTGTTTAATATGTTTATTAAACACATTAAACCATCTTAGCTAATAAATGTAAAGTTAAATGTCAACACATTTAAACACATTTATTGTCAAACCATACTTCACCCTGATATAATTAGGGGAAGTATGGGAACCGTTGCCGAGAATCGAGGCATGGAGCTACCAAGTGAGGCACGAGCGAAGAGTAGTCCAAGGTGGACAGCGAACGACAGGGAGTTGCTCTTGATCTGCTGGCTCAAGCTGAATCACGGAGTGTCTGCAAAAAAACTATTCGAGCCAAGGCGATGAATCGTTATTTTGTAGAAACCGTTATTCTGATTGAACCAGATGCTTCTAAGTAGCCTTGTCTGGTTGGTGATGCTGTCACGAAGTGCAGCATTGCCATACTAGACGCTCTGGCGCTCTTGACGGACTCAAAGCAATTAACAGGAATAAGATTGATGAAAGAATCAACGAGGCTTGAGTATGTGCGCTTAGGAGCGCACTTTGTGAAGACGGTACAGGAAGAAAGCGAGCTAGGACATATTCCACCATCGGAATATTTGAACGCTCTAAAAGAGCGTTCGGGTTCTACTACGCCCGCCTATTGGCGGAGGCTTAAAACAGCTTATGCAGAGTGGTGTTTTGCTGAGGGGTACGCAAAGCAAGGTAATGCGATAAAGGCGCTTAAAAACCCTCTCACAGCGAACGGTGCGCATAAAAAGCATGGTTTGCCTGACGCATCAAAAAAGCGAAGAAAAGCAACAGGAATAACCAAGGCTGATTTTGATAAGTTATTTTCAGTTGCAGATGAGGATACGAAATCTGTGATGGAAATAATGAGCCTGACAGGCTGCCGCCCGTCAGAAATTTCGAGTGTTACACGTTTGGGGTTTAGCTCGTACCGTATCGAATCAGTAAAGAAAGATGAAAAAAATAGCCGTGGATTGGATAGAACGATTCAGTTCGATGAGTACGATATTGAAAACATCGAAAGGCTAAATCGAGCTGTTTTGTTGCTGCAAGGAAGTGCTAAGGATTCTGGAATATCGGTTTCGGATCTTGTGGGTCGTGTTCAAAGGCGTTTTGATAAAATATCGGTGAAGACATTTCCAAGGCGAAAGCTGAAAATCTGCCTCTACACTTTACGGCATCAGCATGGCTCAAACTTAAAAGCATCGGGTCTAAGTAGAAAAGAGCAAGCGTACTTGATGGGCCATCGAGCGACTAAATCATTAAATCGTTATGGTGACGTTCGTAAAGGGTCGGCTTCTGCTGTGGCGGTTAAGCCAGGTGAGCCATGTGAAGACCTGGTGCGAGAAAATCACAACGATCTTGATTCAGCTAGGACGCATGTTAAAAAACGAACTCAAGACTTGGGTTTGGGTAGGTAAAACTCACTTTGCTCAAGGGGTTATTTGACCTGAATGTTTGAGCGGGTGTATTCTATTCGAAAGGCTTCATGTTTGTTACGGCAAATTTCAGACATGAAAAAGCCAGCTTCAACGGAACGGCAAATTCCTCGGCTGGCTTAAATCAACTAACTTGTAAGGTAATTATGGCTAATCTTCTTAAGAAACTCAATAGTTTCTATATGCTCATAACTCCTATGCAGACGCATAGGGGGTCGTGTGAGCACGAAATCATCAACACGTAACGCTGTTAGCGGAACGCCGAAGGCGGATCGCCTCGGTAACAACACGAAATCTGCTACCCCCCCTAAAGATGATTCGAAAATCATCCGCGAAAAAAGGGCGGAACGCTATAGAATTCAAGGGATTGCGAGGATTTTATTCGGTCGTGAAGGACACCGAAAAAAATTAGAGCATCCGTTTAATTATCATCGTACTGCTAAGTGTCTGCACACCAGAATTGGTGAGGTAGATGTGAAGCTATCAAAAGAGCACAAAAAAGCATTTTACACGGGTCTTGCGGTCTGTGGATCGGTGTGGTCGTGTCCTGTTTGCACTGCAAAAATTCAAGAGAGAAGACGCTTGGAGATTTCCAAGGGGATGGATAAGGCATACGAGAGTGGTTTGAAATGTGTGATGGTGACTCTGACTTTTCCTCACATGAGCTTTCAAAAGCTCGATGATCTTATGGAGCGTCAACGTGACGCTTTGAAGAAATTGCGCTCTGGTAATCCGTGGTCAAAAGTAAAAGCAAAGGCAGGGTTTAAAGGGTTAATTCGTTCACTTGAGCTGACATATGGCGAAAATGGTTGGCATCCGCACACTCATGAAATTTGGATTATGGATAGCACTACCAATGCTGAGTGGCTTGAAAAAGAGATTCTGAAACGATGGGAATCGGCTTGTAAACGTGCGGGATTATTGGATGAATCAAAGGTTGAAGCATTTAGAAAACATGCGGTAGATGTGAAAGATAATGCTAGTAACTCTGACTATCTGGCAAAGCAAGATGACAGTAATCACTGGGGTGCTGACCGTGAGATTGCAAAGGCTTCAACCAAATCAGGGAAGAAAAAAGGGGTGCATCCATTTCAGTTTCTTGTTGAGTTTGACAATGGTAATGAAGAGTCGGGCGAACGTTGGATTGAATACTCAAAAGTCATGAAAGGAAAGCGTCAGATTTTCTGGAGTCATGGACTCAAGGACTGGGCAGAACTGGATGAAAAGACTGATGAAGAATTAGCACTGGAGCAAGAAGATAGTGCAGATTCACTAGGGCTTTTGACAAAAGACCAATGGAGTATTGTTTTAAAACATGATGCTAGAGCGATCATCTTGAATTGCGCTGAAGTTGGAGGGAGAAAAGCCATTAACGAGTGGTTTAATCGCCACACTTTAACATGGCGATTGGATGCGGAAACTGGTGAATGCATCGAGGTTTAGTCTCCGAGGAATAGGATTTTTAGAGCCTCTAAACGTCCTATTTTTCGTGGTTTTTGTCTTGCTTTGGCTTTGAGTTCACTTATCTGGGTAGCCTGAGTTTCTATTTTTTTTATGTGTTTGTCTGTGATTGAATCAAATAGTTTAATTTGCGCTGATAGCTCTTTGTTTTCGATTTGGCTAAGACCTGATTCTTTGCGGTGTTTGTTTACCGCCTCTTCAAGTTCAGCAATTTTCTCATTCGCTTCATTGAGCTGAGAGTTTTTATTTTCGGCTTTTTTATCTGCTTTTTGATTTTGAATTTCTTCAAGTTCTCGTTTGGTTTTCGGGAATTCTATTTCGTTTTTCTTTAACTCATTGGCAAGTGCGTTTAGCCAACCTGCCTTAATTTCTTCTTGTCGTAAGAATGGGTAATCTTTAACGATTGTCCATGCTCTTCTGAATGAATTCCAACCGCCAATTGACCAGTTCAAACCGCCACTTTTTAGTGGTGATTCGACATATTCTTTCCAAGATTTGAAGCCTAGCTGACCTATTAAGCTGCGCTCAATTGTCTGCGCTGAGAGTCTTCCTTTCGATGACATTTCAGGGATGTGTTTATCGACAGCATCCATGAAAATCATCCATTGCTGAGGGTTATTTTCTGAACCAAGAGATTCCAATAATTCCTTGTGAGCGACTTGGGCAGACTGGGGGGTAAGTTGAGTTACGTTCATATTCGTACCTTTCTAATAATGTGTTTAATATGTTTATTAAACACATTAAACCATCTTAGCTAATAAATGTAAAGTTAAATGTCAACACATTTAAACACATTTATTGTCAAACCATACTTCACCCTGATATAATTAGGGGAAGTATGGGAACCGTTGCCGAGAATCGAGGCATGGAGCTACCAAGTGAGGCACGAGCGAAGAGTAGTCCAAGGTGGACAGCGAACGACAGGGAGTTGCTCTTGATCTGCTGGCTCAAGC
>NZ_JAKJSI010000093.1:0-3738 GCF_050336695.1 Photobacterium minamisatsumaniensis
ATATTCATATTCATTGGTATAAATAGCATTGTCTCTCTCAAATTCATGAATTCGCACTGTTGAGTATGGTGTCGGTTCGCTATGATTCCAGCGTTTACTAAGTTGCTGAAATTACACTGCCAAGTATGGTTTCAATCGTTGGTAGATTGGTGTTTGCGGTTACAGTTAGCATCGTGAATTTGGGGCTGTTCACCTGCTGCCTCGGTGGGGCGGCCAAGCCGCTTTGATTTCAGTTTTCATATAACAAACTGTGCAAGTTGACCCTTTACACGTGGCATTTTTAGTCTGAATTGGCTTTTGTGATTACGGTGTACTGTTTGGGTTTAGGGGCGGGCAACTTCACAAGGGCGTTAGGTGCTCTATTGGCATCGGAGGGAACATGTTTAAATTCGTAAGGTTAATAGTGCTATCAAACGTATTAGCACTGCTAATTGTTATTACTTTCGAGTATTTCACTGGCTATTTGAAACTATCATTTTCTAGTGATTATGCGTTCTATTCAATGCTAGTCCTTCTTGCTATGGGTTCACTTTTGTCTTTTTCCGGTCATAAGGTCGGATATAGTGACCCTAGTAATATGGCTGGCGTTTCTGCTAGCTCGCTAATTGAAAACGAATCTGCTAAATCAACTATTGTGACCAAATTAGAGAGTACATCTGTTGGGCACAGCTTATTGATTGCTAGCTTGCTTCCATTGCTTTATTGCCTGCTATCGTAGCCATCACCTAACAAATTGTTCAACTGGATTCCAAAACGCTTGGCATTTTTGTAATGGTTAGCTTTTGTGGTTAAGGTGGTCATATTAGGTTTGGTGGCGTTGTTTTGTCACAAGTTAACAAGGCGTTATGTATTCGCGACAAAATCAGCCCTAAGTTGTCGTAAATCTTCAATTATTTGTCCGTCAAAATCGCCATAATACTGTCTATATTTTACAATTTACTATCGGTTGAATCGAAAATGATCAGACAGTACAAATCAGAGGATATCGAGCAAGTTCTCGATATTTGGCTTAAGGCATCAATACAAGCTCACGATTTTGTTGCAGCAGAGTTTTGGGAGTCACAAGTCTCGAATATGCGTGAAATCTATATCCCAGCATCAAAGACTTATGTATTCGAAAATGATGGAAATATCATTGGTTTCTACTCGTTATACGAAAACCTTTTGGCAGCAATTTTTGTCTCGCCCGCTCGTCAAGGTAAGGGTGTTGGTAAGCAGTTAATAGCCCATGCTAAAAAGCAATGTTCGGAGTTGACTTTAAACGTTTACAAAGACAATGAAGCAACCTATAAATTCTACCTCTCGCAAGGTTTCAAGGTAGATAATGAGCACGTTTGTGAGCATACAGGTTGTGCTGAGTATGCGATGAGCATGAGCACATAACAAACTGTGTAAGTTGACCCTTAACACGCGGCATTTTCAGTATGAATTAGCTTTTATGATTACGGCGTAAAGTTTTGGTTTCGGGGCGGGCACCTTCACAAGGGCGTTATGTCATTAATTAGACTTTAGCTCGAGATTAACATTCTAAATTAATGTTCTATGTGAGAAGGAAAGTTTGATGTCACGTCAAAAATCACTATATTTTCGATCCGTGGCATCTGGATATGCACTGCTTGCATTATTTCAATTCTTGATGGCAAATTTGGCTGGTAATTTTTATGGTGATGAGTTCCAGACAACCGACTATGTTGATGAGCTCTATTACTTTGCTACATTGCTTGTGATTATCGCAGCTTACATTATTGAGTTAGGGTATGAAAAGTTATTTATCATAACAATATCATGTAGTTTAATCGCTTTATTGTATGCAGACGCATTCGCTCTCTTTGCGGCCTTATTATTGTTTACATCGATATATGCCATAACGAAAGTTACGTGGAATAAGTCATGACATAACAAAACAATAAAGGTGATGCATTACACTCGGCATTTTTGATATGGAGTTCGGTGCGCTTTGTTGGTGCAACGTGGCACACCTTATTGTAGGCGTTAGGCTCAATTCATTGATGTTGAGTTTTTAGGCAGGGGGTAATGTGCTCTGGATTGTTACGAAATACTTACTAACAGCAGCTATCGTGGTTCTTATTTCCGAAGTTGCCAAGAGAARCGATAAATTTGGTGCTTTAGTCGCTGCATTACCAACGGTCACGATCTTAGCATTAGTTTGGATGTATATCGAAGGTCAGGGGGCTGAAAAACTATCAAACCATGCTTTCTATACATTTTGGTTTGTAGTACCAACCTTGCCAATGTTTCTCCTGTTCCCTTATCTACTGAGCAAATATTCTTTTTGGACTACATTGATGTTAAGTTGTTTAATATCAGTAATTTGCTTTGCTATTGTGAACGTGGTGGCTAAGTGTTTTGGAGTAAATCTGCTCTCTTAAGCTTTGAGCCTAACAAAGCGTTTAAGACGGATTCCCAACGCTCGGCGTTTTCGGGTTACTTCAATTAAAGTGTTTATGTCACAATGGTTTAGCTAGGGTGGTTAGCGTTGCTCACCACTTAACGCGGCGTTATATGCCATTTTTTCTTATGGTTTAGGTCTCATTGCCGCTTGATATTCAGTGGTCTCAATGTGGGTCGCAATGCAGTAAAAATCGTTCCTGAAATGGTGCGGTTAACCTAAATCTCATGCCAATATTCATTGCTATAAATAGCATTATCTCTCTCAAATTCATGATTTCGCACTGTTGAATATTGCGTTGGTTCGTTATGATTTCAGTGTTTACTAAGTGGCTGAAATTACGAAGCCAAGTTTGTATTTCAGTTGTCGGTAGTGCGGTGTTCGCGGTTACAGCCCGCATTGTGAGTTTGGGGTTGTTCATTTGTAGTCTCGGTGGGGCGGCCAAGCCGCTTTGATTTCAGTATTCATATAACAAACTGTGTAAGTTGACCCTTAACACGCGGCATTTTTAGTATGAATTAGCTTGTATGATTACGGGGCAAGGTTTGGGCTTCGGGGCGGGCAACTTCACAAGGGCGTTATGTGCTAGGGGGCATCATTGAAAATTTTAGAAACGGAATTTGAAGATTTGAGTTCAGTGGTAGAGCTTGTTGCTCGTGTCTCTCAATCAGATATTCTCCCGCACTTTAGCGAAGAGGGACGAGTTACATTCTCTTCTAAGGTGCTGCCAGATGTTGAAATGGCTTTCGATAAAACGCGTTTTCAAAGTCTAAAAGTTATAGAAAAAGACAAATTAGTAGGCTTTGGCGCAATTCGCGATAAAGAGTACATAACGCACTTGTTTATTGACAAAAACTCCCAAGGATTTGGGGTAGGGAAATTGCTAATTGATCAACTTTTGAAGTTCGCAACTTCAAATGAGGTGTGCTTAAAAGCTTCGGTCAATTCCGTAGGTTTTTATGAGTCTCAAGGTTTCAAGTCTACAAGCGAAGAATCTGAGGTTAGCGGCATTCGGTTTGTGCCAATGTGTTGGGTTCGCACATAACACATATGAGCCTTCGGACGTCAAGCGGTAAAGCGGATCCTATCGGCCGCGTTAGCGGTCGACTGAAAGTCGATTAACAAGCGCGTTCTCTTCGTTAGTCAGAGTAGCCGTTCAAGTCATGCTTGCGGCAAACACATATTGAGGATCTCTTACGCAGTCTCAACTGCTGCCTGTTTAGTTGCCTTCCATTGCGGTGAAACAGGGTCGCTAGACATTTATCGGTTAACCCACAGTTGGCGCTATTCAAAGAGTGATGGTTACGAAATTCGTACCAGTTAGTTTC
>NZ_JAKJSI010000019.1:0-157538 GCF_050336695.1 Photobacterium minamisatsumaniensis
AATCAATATTCATTACTGATAAGAATTTTACCGAATTATCAAATAATTTGCATCAATAAATTCAGTGTTTATCAATAATTTACATAAATTAACTGTAAAACATGAAGGACTTCACATGAAACCAAGGTTATCGATTCGTGCTGTTATCTATACTGACAATGCCATCTTGCTTTGCAAGCACCATGATGAGCGGGGTTTTTGGTATATCACACCCGGTGGCGGAGTCGAACACGGTGAAACCTTAGAAGAAGCATTTCATCGAGAACTCAAAGAAGAGCTTGGTGCGAAAGCGACAATGGGGGATGTTATTTGCATTCGAGATTTGATTTCAGATAGAGCCCCTACCCCATACTTACCTGACAACTTCCATCAAGTTGAAATTTTTGTATCCGCATCCAATATCGAGTTTCATTCTACAGCAACGAACCTCGACCCCAATCAAGTCGGCTACGAATGGGTCGCTATTGATAAACTTGAGGATATTCTTTTTTTCCCACAGGAACTTGCCGACCACTTTCGCCAGCAATTATTCTCCAAAATCTATCAAGGCCATAAGCTTTAGGGCTAATAAAGCGAGAATATTCATATAAAATCGAGTAAAATCATGTTTTTCACTGGCTAGACCATTCAGTGAGTACTTATCATGTAGAATGGCCTCAGTTTGATTATCAAGGTATCAATAAGTTAGGCATGTTTTTAGAATCTTATTACTCTGAACAGAATGGTGAATTCACATTTACCCGAGAGCAAGCGAGCCATTTTGCAAAAAAGATCGCTGGCGACTTTAACCCCATTCATGATGAAGACAACAAGCGATTCTGTGTTCCTGGAGATCTCCTTTTTTCTGTCGTTCTTGCTAAAGCTGGCTTAAGCCATAAGATGCGCTTTGAATTTGCAGGCATGATCAGTGATGGTGTCGCGTTAAAAGGCGCCCACAGAACATTCGATGATTTTTCTGTTGTTGATAACAATGCTAAAGAGTATCTACATATTACTCGTGAAGGTGAGATTAATACAGATCCCGCTTTAATTGAGCAAGTTACCAAAAGCTATGTGCAATTTTCTGGAATGAATTTCCCGCACATCATGGTGCCTTTGATGAAATCAAAAGACATTATGATTAACCCAACCCGTCCACTTGTGATCTATGAAAGCATGGAATTAGACTTCAGCCGACTAGACATAACAGCCCCAACTGTTGAGCTAATGGACTCTGAAATTGACGTTCAAGGCAAGCGTGGTAGTGTGACGCTTAAGTTTTGCTTTAAAGAAAACGATGAAATCGTTGGTACGGGTAAAAAGCGTATGGTAATGAGCGGTTTAAAACCTTATTGCCAAGACGATATTGATGATTTAGTTAGCCGTTTTAACCAACGCAAAGCAGACTTTTCATCACTACTAGCGGCTTAGTATCGCTTCTACTCAATAAAGGCTAGCAACTGCTGGCCTTTTTATTACCTTTTTCTACCTAGTTATTAATCCTGCTAACACCCATCTCTCCTATACTTTACTTTGTCTTTATCCTCCGATGCTGGCACCCCATGATGTTACTTTCAAATAATGTGGAGAAATAATCATGGTTAAAAAAACACTCTCGGCACTATGTGTCACGGCTTTACTCGGCTCCCCATTTTTAACTTCAGCAGTATTCGCCGAAGACGATGTAATGACAGATAAAATTGGTCGAGCTAAATCTGCAGCACCCGCTTCTATTAGCGATCATGCAACCGTCATTGTTGATGGCAAAGAAGTCGTTACAGGAACGAATGGCTGGACCTGTCTACCGGATACATTTCCCGGTGATGGTATGCCAATGTGTAACGATCAAGTATGGATGGATATGTTAGGGGCGATGGTAAATAAGGAAGATTTTACGGCGACTCAAATTGGCATTTCATACATGCTGCAAGGTGATCTAGGGGCTGGCGTTAGTAATTCAGACCCTTATCACTCAGAGCCTAAAAAAGCAGATGACTATGTCGAAACGGGCCCTCATTTAATGATCATCGTTCCGAAAGAAATGCTAGTAGGCATTACTGATGATCCTAGCTCTGGTGGACCTTATGTCATGTGGAAAGATACACCTTATGTCCACATCATGGTACCTGTTGCTGAGAAATAATATTTCCCCCGATATGGCTCATACGAATAATGCCTGAACATATCGGGGCTTTTAAAAGCCTAGTATTCAGTCACCGCTTGATTTAAAGCCAACGAATCAATATATGACTGGCTCTTAGTGACTTCCGGTTGAAGCTCAAGCCGCCTAACAACATAATTGCTGCGTTTTAAACGCTTGATAATCGTTTTTGTATATTGCTTTGTCCCTTTTTCATAATCGAGCAGTATCGTCAGTAATAGACAATTCAAATCAAATGAAAAAGGATAACGATCCATAACCGTTGGTATCTTGGCTAATTGATCTCGTTGGTGCTTTTGTTTTGTCAACCAATGGTAGGCCTTCTGAAGCTGGCTATAAGGTGAAGCTGCCCACTTAAATTGTTCAGGGTAGCGCTTTGACACATCTGGTACATTCAAAGTGTTTATGATCTGTACGCAGAGTTTAGCCTCTCCGCAAATTGCCAAACATCGAAGCGCCGTTAACACGAGTAGTACAGATGGCTTACGTTTACGTCTAACGACATTATGAAAGATATCTAATGCGATAGCTCTCGCTTTTAGTTGCTTACCTTCTCTATGAAAATGCATCGCCACCAGCAGTTTAACAGTTGCAGTATACTCCTCTCGTTTATCTAATGAGATACGCTTAGTTATAATTCTATTGATTGGGTGAATATACTGCTTATATTGCGTTGCACGTATTCCAACAGGCATACACATTAAAGAGTTAAACATTGAAATCACCAAAAACTGGTAACTATCAAGGCTTTTAGATATATAAAGTGTTCGTTTGGATACAATCGAAGCTAATGACTCTAACTTTCCCTGCCTTATTTCACAATCAATCAGCTGATTATAAGCGTCGCCATCAACAGGGTGGCACTCAAACGCACTATGACGATGATGGCTCATCGCTTCATAGTTTTTTAATAATCGATACTCTTCGGCTAAACGACAATGTGCCATAAATAAGCAATCATTCTTTTTTAAGACCCATTTTAACGATGCAATACTACGCTTGCTATCATCACAAAACTCACTAAATCGAATAACATTTATCGTGGATATCTCAGCTCTTTCATATTTATTATAAATAGAAATAAACTCTTCTTTATTGTGACTTTTATATAAAGATTCCAACGCTAAATTTATAAGAGGCTTACTTTTTATTTTATTATTATATTGAGTGACACTCTGTGAAAACAAATTATAATTCTTTTTTGCGCCAACGTATACTTTATCGTAAAACTGCTTAAGTGAAATAAGTCGATTTAGTAATTCTCTAAATTGCTCGTAGTTAATTAACCCTGTAATAACATGATCAGAGTTGAGCATTTTTGCACTATCAACATCAATAGCTTTTGAAAAATCAGGCAGGTTCAAGATAACAACTGGGTATGTTTTAAAGTACAACTTATCCTTCATTTTACGTGTAAAATCATTAAGTTCCCTTACATAATCATAAGAATACTCAAAAATACTTACATCATACTTTGTTACAGATGTTGCCTTAAGTTTTTCATGGTTAATAACATCAACATTGTTAACGCCTGCTTTAATAAACATTTGTTTAACTTGAGATGCTTTCTCCCTGTTATCAAAGCAAACTAACGCTGTTAAATCTGATAGCGGAATAATTGATGACATTGGTAACAGCCTTGATAGACGAAAAACATAGAACACCGAAATATACATTAGTCGTGGATAATCACACAACTAGCTTACAGTTATTTATGTAAAACAATATAAAATACATCCTAATCAGGTGCTAATATTTATAAACCCATCAACACTAGCCAATATACTGTCACCATCCTACTCAGTTCGTCAATATACTGTCATCACTCATTATTGTTTGTAAATCATACATATTCAATTCATATTCACCTTCTTGTGTATTATCAACGAAGTTACTCATACCAAATTAATGTAAGAGCTTCGTTCTGCGCTAGGTAATCATTAAATCTTGTATTATATTCGCCTTAGCAGCGTGAACGGATTCGAGAAATGTCGCTAGCCATTTTAACCGTAGGGATAATGAATGAACCTAAGACAAATAGAAGTTTTTTACGCCATAATGAAAGCAGGTTCAGTATCTGGTGCCGCTAAACTGCTACATGTCTCACAGCCGAATGTCACTCGAATACTCGCGCATACCGAACAACAACTTGGATTTACGCTTTTCCATCGCGCTAAAGGCCGTTTAGTTGCAACTGAAGAAGCTCAAAAGTTATTACCAGAAGCGGAAAATGTCTACCAACAACTGAACCGTTTTCACTCGCTAACCAGTAAAATCCAAAAAGGTCATCAGCATTTACGTATCGGTGCACCTCCTATCCTGGCCTCTTCTTTGTTGCCCAAGGTGATCAATCATGTTTGTGCCGATGAACAGATTTCAATCGAGCTTTCCACAGATAACCGAGCAGAGCTTTGTAATGCACTGATACAGAACCAATTAGATTTTATCGTTTGCTTTGGTAGCGAGATTCCACCCGCGATTTCGGGTGAATCACTACTCTCGACTAAAATGGTTGCGCTCCTCCCACTCGAACCACAAACAACGTTAACGCCTCACTTAACCTCACCTTTAACTGAGATCACGTTAAATCAGCTTGTCGATGGGTCATACAATATTATTGGCTTAGATGCACGTGACCCTTTAGGCTTTATTGTCTCGCAAGCTATTCAACAGATATCACCGCAATACCGTTATCAAATTTCGGTGCGTTCATATTCAGCGGCAGCTCAATTAGTCGCTCAAGGCTACGGAGTTGCAATCGTCGACCCTTGGACTGCGCAAATGGTTAATAAAGACGTACAGGTTTGCTCACTCAAGCATGCATTATCGATTGATGTTTCCATTCTATATGCTGACCATAACCCGCTTTCACCAATCGCGATGACATTTATTCAACAACTCAAACGAATGAGCCAATAGCCATATAAAGTACAGCGATATAGGCAATCGCTGTACTGTTTGATTGCATAACCTTCTCACCCCTTATAATTAAGACAGCCTCCTTCTCTATATCTAATATTCTTACGAATTAGCACATACATTACCTAGGGTGCATTGCCATTAATGCACTTCATCGCAAAAGGTTCGGTGGACGCCCAGTGAAAACACTAACTATCAAACCTCAGAAATTATTCAGCATTATTATTACTTTGCTTTTCACAATCATAATAATTGGGTGTAGCGAGGAACAAACGACTTCGCAACAGGGGCCTGTTTATGACATTGGGTATGTTGTAATCACACCCAAAACAATTGAGCTTCGCGATGAAATGCCAGGTCGAACGGTCGCCTCATTCGAATCGGAAGTTCGGCCACAAGTTGGCGGAATCATCCTGAAGCAACTCTTCGAGGAAGGTTCAATGGTGACAAAGGGCCAACCTCTGTATCAGATTGATCCTGCCCCCTTTCAACTTAGCCTTAAAAGTGCACAATCAGAGCTACGTAAAGCCAAGGCAAATCAGAATACAGCACGAAATAGAGCAGGACGTTACCAACGGCTTGTTAAAGAGCAAGCCGTTTCACGCCAAGATTATGATGATGCCGTTGCCACTTATCAGCAAGCGCAATCAGACGTTGCAAGTGCAGACGCCGCAGTTGAAAATGCAAAGATAAACCTCAACTACACCAAAGTTAACGCCCCTATTTCAGGGCGAGCTGGACGCTCAACGGTAACCGCAGGTGCATTAGTCACCGCCAATCAATCATCACCATTAGTTACCGTGCAAACCTATGATCCTATGCATGTTGACTTAACAGCCTCGAGCACTGAATTACTGCAGTTTCGTCGTGATTTAGCTAAAGGGGCTTTTTCGCGTAATCAAGATGAGCTAAGTGGCATTGATTTATTTCTAGAAGATGGCACCACGTATGATCACACCGGCAGCATCCTTTTTTCCGATATCAATATAAACCAAACGACTGGCTCCTTTGTTTTGAGGGTTTCTTTTGCTAATCCAGACCGTATCTTATTGCCCGGCATGTTTGTCAGAGCATCATTGCCTCGCGGGATCGTTAAAAGCGCCATTACGGTGCCAGCTAAAGCCCTATCACGCACGCCAAAAGGCGAAGCGCAAGTCAACGTGATTGGTAGCGATAATAATATTGAATTACGCACGGTAGAAACCCAGAGCATGATCGACAATAGCTGGTTCATATTAGATGGTTTAAAAGCCGGCGAAAAAGTGGTTGTAGAAGGACTGCAATTCATTCGCCCCGGCGCACCGGTCGCTAAGTCTCATGAAGTTACCACAACAAGTACAAAACAATAGGATTAAACCATGGCGCATTTTTTTATAAACCGCCCTGTTTTTGCTTGGGTACTTGCGATCTTAGTTATGCTCGCTGGCGTTATCTCACTGTTTATTTTGCCTATCGCTCAATACCCAACTATCGCCCCACCAGCCATTCAAATTTCGGCAGTGTACCCAGGGGCATCCGCTAAAACGGCAGAAGACTCGGTCACTCAAGTTATAGAACAACAAATGAATGGCTTAGATAACTTACTGTACATGTCTTCAACCTCTGATTCATTTGGTAATACGACAACAACACTTACTTTTGCTTCAGGCACCGACCCGGATATTGCCCAAGTACAAGTCCAAAATAAATTATCTGCGGCCACGCCATTACTTCCACTCGATGTTCAAAACCAAGGGGTACGCGTTGAAAAAGCCAGTAACTCCATTTTAATGGTTATCGGTTTCGTGTCTGAGGATGACTCTCTTACGAACGCTGATATCTCAGATTACATTTCAAGTAACGTGCTTGACCCCCTCAGTCGAGTTAATGGTGTTGGCCAAACTCAACTATTCGGTGCTGAGTACGCCATGCGTATCTGGTTAAACCCATATCAGTTGGAAAGTTTTAACTTAATGCCTTCTGATATCGTCGCTTCAATACAAGAGCAAAATGCACAGGTTTCAGCAGGCCAACTCGGCGCTGCACCCGCCGCGGCTGGACAAGAGCTATCTGCGACAATAACCGCACAATCTCGATTGCAAACCATTGAGCAATTCGAACAAATTCTACTAAAAGTAAACGAAGATGGCTCGCAAGTATTACTGAAAGACGTAGCTAACGTTGAACTTGGCTCAGCGTCATATCAAACCGTCTCGCTTTATAATAAAAAGCCTGCCACTGGTATTTCCATTGCACTTGCCACCGGTAAAAACGCACTTGAAACGGCAAATGCCGTCCGTGAAAAACTCGCAGAGCTAAAGCCTTTTTTCCCAGAAGGTATTCAAATTGTTTACCCCTACGACACAACCCCATTCATCGAAATATCAATCGAAGAGGTCGTTAAAACCTTACTTGAAGCCGTGTTTTTAGTTTTCTTAGTTATGCTGCTATTTCTTCAAAGCTTACGCGCGACACTCATCCCAACGATTGCTGTTCCTGTTGTTGTCTTAGGCACATTCGCTGTATTACAAGCGCTCGGCTATTCCATCAATACGTTAACCATGTTTGCACTTGTACTTGCTATTGGCCTATTAGTCGATGATGCCATTGTGGTTGTTGAAAACGTGGAGCGAATAATGGAAGAAGAAGGATTAGAGCCGCGTGCTGCTACCGAAAAATCAATGACCGAAATTACCAGTGCACTTATCGGTATTGGTATGGTGCTATGTGCCGTATTTATTCCTATGGCGTTTTTTGCAGGTTCAACTGGTGCGATTTATCGTCAGTTTTCAATTACCATCGTTACTGCTGTCGCCCTGTCCGTTTTAGTTGCTATCATTTTAACCCCGACCCTGTGTATCAGTTTATTGAAAACCACTGACGGCCATAAAGACACAGGGTTTGCAGGTTGGTTTAATCGCCATTTTAGCAAGGTAACGGAAAAATATACCTCTGCTGTGACCTTTATAACTCACCGAAGTGTACGTTTCATGTTGGTGTATTTAGGTATTGCAGCCATTATGGCCTTTATTTTCCTACGCTTGCCCACCAGTTTTTTACCCGACGAAGACCAAGGTACCATGATGAGCATGGTGCAGCTGCCGAGTGGTTCAACCCAAGAACAAACTCTGGCCATTCTTGATAAGGTGGAAAATTATTACCTTGAAGATGAAAAAGCCAATGTAAAATCAGTCTTTTCCGTCGCTGGGTTTAGCTTTGCTGGTGCAGGTGCAAATGCAGGCATGATGTTCATCTCATTAAATGATTGGGGTGAGCGTACAAATGATGCAGACAAGGTTAACGCAATTGTTGGACGGGCAATGGGTGCTTTCACCCAAATACCAGAAGCACTTATTTTTGCTTTTGCCCCCCCTGCTATCATGGAGCTTGGTAATGCCACAGGCTTTGATATGTTCCTTCAAGACCGAGCAGGACTTGGTCATGAAAAAATGACAGAAATTCGAAATCAATTATTAGGGATGGCAGCACAAGACCCTGAGCTTACGGCAGTGCGACCAAATGGGCTTGATGATACGCCTCAATATCACATAGAAATCGATCAGCTCAAAGCTCGAGCGCTGGGCGTATCGATTAATGACATCAACAGCACATTGGGCACCTCATTAGGCAGTAGTTACGTTAATGACTTTGTTGATCGAGGCCGGATCAAACAAGTTTATGTTCAATCTGATATGCCTTATCGCATGAACCCTGAAGACATTATGGAATGGAAAGTACGAAATGCAGAAGGTGACATGGTCGCCATGAGGGTCTTTAGTAAAGGGGAATGGACATACGGATCACCGCGCCTTGAGCGTTACAATGGCATTTCCGCGATGGAAATCCTCGGAGAGCCTGCCGCGGGCGTAAGTACAGGTGCTGCGATGGCCAAGATGGAAAGCCTGATTGCACAGCTTCCTGATGTGGGTGTTGAATGGACCGGCATGTCATATCAAGAACGTATCTCAGGTGGGCAAGCCCCCATGCTCTACGCACTTTCCATTCTCATCGTATTCCTCTGCCTTGCCGCACTTTATGAAAGTTGGGCCGTCCCTTTTTCTGTAATATTGATTATCCCACTAGGTGTACTAGGCGCAGTAAGCGCAACATCGCTGTTTGGACTCGATAACGACGTCTATTTTCAGGTCGGATTATTAACAACGATAGGTTTAGGTTCAAAAAACGCCATTATGATCGTGGAATTTGCTAAGTCATACCATGATGCTGGTGAGGAGTTATATAAAGCAACAATCCGCGCAGCCAAAATCCGTCTCCGCCCTATTTTAATGACATCACTGGCATTTGGTATGGGTGTTCTTCCCCTCGCTATTTCAAGTGGTGCTGGCTCTGGGGCACAAAATGCTGTCGGTACTGGTGTACTCGGTGGAGTATTAACAGCTACCTTCCTCGGTGTACTCTTTGTCCCATTGTTTTTTGTGGTGGTAACAAAAGTCTTTCTTGGTGAGGATGCAGAACACCCTATCGAGGCAAAAGCAAAGGAGCCAAAATTATGAAAATACAAATTTCATTCATGTTGGCAACCTCGGTATTAATGAGTGGCTGTGCCAATTTCATCCCTGATTATGCTCGCCCTGAAGCTCCGGTTAATACGCAATGGCCAGTCGATGAAAGTAATCAAACTTACTCTATCTACCAAACAGGCGATCCATCCAACAGTGTAAATAGTCCACCCCGAGCCTTCGTACCGAGCGTTTCACCCTATAGTGACTGGAGGAACTTCGTCACAAATGACAAAATCAAGAGTGTTGTTGACCTTGCACTAAACAATAACCGTGATGTACGTATTGCTGTATTGAACATACTTCGAGCTGAAGCACAATATGGTATTCAGCGTGCAAATCTTTTCCCTAACCTCGAGTTAAGCGCTGGCGGCACAAATCAGCGATTACCTGAAAATGTGTCTAACGGTAATTCCACCATTAACCGGCAATATAGCGTTGATCTAGGAGTGACCAACTATGAGATTGATTTTTGGGGGAGAATATCAAGCCTTGAGAAACAAGCTCTAGAACAATACTTAGCAACTGTAGAGGGCCGACGCAATACACAATTAAGTTTAGTCAGTAGTGTCATCGAAGCCTACTTAACCCTAATGACCGATGAGAATTTACTGCGCTTAGCGAATGAAACCCTCGTATCTCAACAGCGATCACTCGATTTAACCCTTAAAAGTTTCAACAATGGCGTTGCAACAGGGCTAGATGTCGCTCAAGCCAAAACCACTGTCGCTACTGCATTGAAAGATGTTGCCCGTTTTACCAGTCAGGTAAACGTCGATAAAAACGCGCTGAATGCATTAGTGGGGGCTACTGTCCCTATACACTTACTGCCTCAAGCTGGAGATAATAATCAGTTTGCCCCGGTTTACGTGGGGATGCCGTCAGATGTACTGCTACAACGGCCTGATATTCTTGAAGCCGAGCATCAATTAATTGCCGCTAATGCAAATATAGGCGCAGCACGAGCGGCCTATTTCCCAACCATTTCACTGACTGCAACGGGTGGATTACTTAGCGCATCTGCAAGTGATTTGTTTTCTGGTGACAGCCGCAGCTGGGTATTTAATCCTGCGCTGAACTTACCAATCTTCAACTGGGGAGAGCTAGATTCAAGACGTGATGTTGCTATAGCCGATCAACAAATTGCATTAAACAATTACGAAAAAGCAATACAAACCGCTTTTCGTGAAGTGGCTGATGCCTTAGCCAATCAGGCTACATTAAAAGATCAGGTCACAGCACAACAAATGCTTGTAGATGCCACAGGCGATAGCTTTAGGCTCTCAAACCTTCGCTTTAATGAAGGCGTAGACGACTATTTTACCGTACTTGATTCACAACGTTCATACTACACAGCACAACAAGAATTATTAACCACCAAGCTCTCTAAAGAACTCAATCTACTCACTCTTTATAAAGTGCTTGGTGGTGGCTGGGTTGAGACTGATGTCCCTATGCCCGAAACACTCTCACTGAGTGAAGAATAACGCTAAAGTAAATTTTATCGCTTTTTGCGAACGTTGAATTCACCTAACAGGACATTACAAAATACGTTAATGTCCTCGCAGACGTTTTATTCTCGACCTAAGCCCCGTCAAAGCTATAACGTCAAGTTATACCCCAAACACATTAAAGCATTCGTTAGCAATGCTGTTATTACATAGACTTAAGGAATCAAAGCAAATCACAAATTCAAGGATGTAATATGCTAATCCCTCAACCTTACTTACTATTCCTCGGCGATGTTACCGACCCGCTATCAGCTAAAACCGCTAAAGGGATCCAGCAATGGCGACCAGAACTTTGTGTTGGTCAAATCCGCCTGACAAAGGAAACCGTCTCGCTAGGCCTTAATGATTTGTCGTTGAAAGAAGCTAAAGCGCTAGGTGCAAAAACCTTGGTACTCGGTACAGCAAATGCTGGCGGTTACATTCCTGAACAATGGCTTAGTACTCTTTCAGATGCACTCGATTTAGGCTTTAATATCGCTTCGGGTATGCATCAGCGTCTTGTTGATTACCCTGAATTAAATGCAAAAGCAGCAGCCAATCAATGTCAGCTCTTTGATGTTCGCCATTATGATAAAACACTTGATGTTGGTAACGGCAAGCCACGTGACGGTCATCGCCTTCTAACCGTAGGAACAGATTGTTCAGTCGGAAAAATGTATTCATCTTTAGCCCTCGAAAAAGAAATGAATAAACAAGGCTTATCAACACAATTTTGTGCAACTGGGCAAACGGGCATTTTAATCTCAGGGCGAGGCATTTCAATTGATGCTGTGGTTGCAGATTTTATCTCTGGTGCGACAGAAGCCATTAGTCCTAGCTTTACCGATCACCAATGGGATGTGATTGAAGGACAGGGTTCGTTATTCAATCCGTCTTACGCTGGCGTTAGCCTTGGCTTGCTACATGGAGCACAAGCAGATGCCCTTATTTTATGCCATGAGATCGGCAGACAACATATTCGCCACTTATCACACATGGCTGTACCAGAAATTCAATCGACTTTAGATGCAAACTTGCAAGCGGCCAAGCTAACCAACCCTAACGCTAGATTCGTTGGTATTTGCCTAAATACCTCTTCGCTTTCCGAAACAGAAGCCCAGCAGCTATGTCACGAATGGAGCGAGCTCTATAATTTGCCAGTTACCGACCCTGTCAGATTCGGTGTCGCGAACATTGTTGATAAATTACATTCACTTTAATTAGGAGGGTTTATGAAAATCACCACACAGCATGAACGCTTCTCGATGGCGCAACCTTTTACAATTTCACGGGGCACTCGTACCCACCAAGATGTTGTCACTGTCGAAATTGCGCATCAGGGAATAACCGTAGTAGCTGAATGCACCCCCTACCCACATTACGGTGAAACTGTCGACAGCGTGATCTCACAAGTTCAATCTGCCTCAATGAGCTGCGATGATAACGCCCTAACACGAGATAAATTACAGTCAATACTTCCTCCTGGTGCCGCAAGGAATGTTATCGATTGTGCTTTATGGCGGTTAGAAAACCCTYCAACGTTTCCTACACCACGCTTTGACATTAAACATCGTATTGTGACGGCCATGACTGTATCACTAAGTGATGCCGATAGCATGGCAAAACAAGCCAAAGAGCGTTGCCAGCAAGGCGCGAAGTTACTGAAGGTAAAACTAGATGATAAAGCGATCATCGAGCGAGTAACTGCCATAAGAAAAGCGGCGCCCAACGTCGATATTATCTTGGATGCAAACGAAGCATGGGGAGAACTAGATCTACCTGCGCTATTTGAACAACTCGTTGCATTTAATATATCAATGATCGAGCAACCCGTTCCGAAAGGTGAAGATCACAAACTTTTGGGTATTCACCACCCTATCCCTCTTTGTGCTGATGAAAGTTGCCATACCCGCGCCGATCTCGATGCATTAGTTGGCCATTATGAAATGATAAACATCAAGTTGGATAAAACTGGCGGACTTACTGAGGCATTAGCACTTGAAGCTCAAGCGCGTGAGCTTGGCTTTAAAATCATGGTTGGATGTATGGTTGGCAGTTCACTTGCCATGGAAATGGCACTGCCTATCGCAACCAGAGCCGAAATTGTTGATTTAGATGGACCAGTACTGCTAAAACACGATAGAAATAATGGCCTGAAATACAATGATGGGTATTTATATCCGACTAAGAGCACACTATAAAATAACACCCACGAGCAGCATTTTGCTGCTCATTGCAACTGTCGATTCATTAAATCTACACAATCATTTTTCTTCTTCCACGCAAATTATAAACCAATTTTTCACCAGTTAATAAATATCAAGCATGCTGTCTATAGCATAATAGTTAATTATTCTCATCACAATAAACATAAATTAATTCAACCAAGATAGGGCTTCAAACAAGATATTTATTCCAACAGAATACTATAGCAAGACAACGCCTGTGCTATTTCCTTCAGAATATACTTTTATTAATTATGGACATAAACTCACAGTTATAAATCACTCGTATTTATGTATTCAACTGAATTGATACTGTTTTATCTCACATACAATCTTAACAGAAAAATAACGTCACTAGGTTTTAATCTATTCGCGTTTTTATTTCCGGCTAGGAGACAAATAATGTCAGAGCAATATCGTCAAGCATACAGGTCATTAGTGCAATGCACTTTTGGTCCCAAAGAACAAGATATCGATAACTTTCTTTCATTTACATCGATATCACAATGGGCCGAACAACAAAAAGCATTACCAAGAACATCGTGGCAGAGCTTATTTGAATACAACCAAAATAACCACGATAAACCAGGCTGGACTGATGTTCATCTAAATTGTAGTTGGATGCACATGACAATCGAAAAAGAAGATATCTTACGCCAGCGTATTGCTTATATTTTCACTCAGCTGTTTGTGATAAGTAAAAATGTTCCGACACTCAGAAGCCACGACCGCAAAATTGCCTTTGCAAATTATTATGATCAGTTATCACAGCATTGCCTTAGCTCTTTCCGAGATACACTTGGGGTAATGGCACGTCATGCGTTAATGGGCGAGTTTCTTACCTATCGTGACAACAACTATAAAGAAGGAAAAAACCCCGATGAAAACTTTGCGAGAGAAATTCTACAACTCTTTACCCTAGGCCCTATCAAACTCAATCAGAATGCTACGCCAGTACTTGATGATGATGGCAAAGAAGTACCAAGTTATACCCAAGCTGATATCGAAAACCTTGCTCGCGTATTTACCGGCTGGCAACTTGATAATGGTGATTGGCTGAAACCGATGGTTGATAGTGGCTCTCATGATACGAGCAGCAAATTCTTTCTTGGCCAAGGTATTCCAGGCGGCATGAGCGCGGATAACGAAATGGATCTAGTGCTGGATATACTGACAGACCACCCTAATACCGCGCCATATATAGTGAAGTTTTTTATCCAGAAAATGGTTACGGCAAACCCGAGTCCGGAATATATACAGCGCGTGGCCAATGAGTTTAGCCACTCTCAAGGTGACATGATGGCTATTCTTGTTGCCATCCTTGATGATCCAGAAGCAAAACAATCCGGTGGAAAATACGACGGAAAACTCCGAGAACCTGAGATTGTCTATATTCATGCCCATCGCGCCTTAGGCATACAACGTCGACCAGAAAAGTTAACTTGGGATAATTTATACTCGTGGCGTGGGCAGCGCTTTTGGCCAATGGCTGCCCCTTCTGTTTTTTATTACTACCAACCTGATGGCTCACCGAGTGATGAGGCCTTTGCGAACCATGCCAGTCCTGAGTTTGCAGTTTATAACTGGATAGACTGCCACTATTACCATGATCAAATCCGTCGTGCTTGCCATCAACACGGAGGCATTGAATATGACTTTTATCAGTTCAAGAGCCTATTTGAACAGTTTGAGGATGAAGCATTAATCACCAAGCTCGATCACCAATTGTTTGGCTATACCATGCCTGAAAAAGTTAAAGCTGCCGTCAGGAAATACCTTGTTGCCACCCCCAGCAATCGCAGTAGTAATACGCGATTATGGCAGCTTTTTATCCAACTTATTTTTTCACCATCATTTCATACTCAGGGGTAAACGATGAAACTATCTCGCCGCAACTTTTTAAAAACGGGTATGAGCAGCCTTGGTGTGTCGACTCTAACCTTGAACAGTTCATTTGCACGCGCGTTTGAAACCTGTGAGCAAAAACAATATAAAGCCTTAATTGCCATAAACTTGTCAGGGGGAAATGATGGCTTCAATATGTTTATTCCACGGGAGCAAGGAAAATACCAAGAATATGCATCATCAAGACAAAGTTTGGCAATAAAACAAGATGATATCGTCCCACTCTTTCTAAATGATGATAATAATCAGCTTGGGTTACACCCAGCAATGACAGCGTTACAGCCTTTATTTGATCTAGGCTTTGCTAGCCCTATTGTTAATACAGGCCCGCTGCTAAGGCCTGTTACCAAAGAGCAGCTAAGTAACGATCCAACCCTTTACCCTAATAGACTATACGCTCATGACTATCAATCACAGTTAGTGCAAACCAACACCGGAGCAAGCCTGGTTCAAGATGGTTGGGGAGCTAACGGCCTAGATCTCGTACTTAGTCACTTCAATCAGTTATCTTCTATGTACTCCATGACGTCGGCCAGCAATGTTTGGGCACAATCCAGAAATGTAGTACCGAACCTAATCGGTGATTCATTACCGCCATATCTTAATTTTGATGGTCATGATCAAGCAGAAGATCTATTCGATGACTTACATAACGCCGACTCGTTAGATCATAATATCCATCGTCAGCATTTCAGCACTGAAACTCAGCGAGCTCGGGAGCAATATTCACTCTTCGATGACATTATGTCAGACGAGCAAGACTACGGCTTTCCCAGCTCCGATTTTGGTCAACAGTGTCGACGCGTATATTTAATGATCCGAGAACAAGCTCAGCTTGCGCAAGACATTCAGTGCTTTTCACTAACACTTGGTGGGTTCGATACACACTCAAATCAATTAAGAGAACAACAGGAACTATTCACCACCCTCGCAGAAAGCCTCACGGCTTTATTCACTCGACTACAAGAAGATGGGCTTACCGATAGCGTTACGGCTTTTACCTTTTCAGAATTTGGTCGAACCATAGAGCCAAATGCAACTGGGACAGATCATGGTTGGGGAAGCAATCACCTCGTTATCAGCGGTGACTTAAACGGTAACCAACTCTACGGTGCTTGGCCGTCATTGGTTATTGATGGAGAGCAGTCTTTAAGTCGGGGTCGAATGATCCCGACCCTAGCCAGTGACCAGCTTCATGCCACTTTACTAAATTGGCTTGGTGTCTCTGAAGATGGCCTAAATTTTCTATTCCCATCGTTGAAGAACTTTAATCCTCAACTATTACCGCTTTTTGCGAGCTGTGGGAATGGCAGCAGTGATTACCAAGTCACTCCTGCCGCTATCGAAGCTGAAGAACAAAAGCCTAGCGAGCCACCGAGTCACGCCATCGATGGCTTGTTAGAAACAAAATGGTCAGCCAAAGGCATCGGTATCCCATTTACTTTGCACTTCAACAAACCACATCAGATTCACACGCTTAAAGTGGCACAAAATAAAGGGGATCTGAGACAGTATTTCTTTTCTGTCGAATATAGTGAAGACGGTCACAAATTTGAAAAGCTATCGGATATCACCACTCCTGGTGACTCTGAACAACGTATTAGCCTGAATCTAGGCAGCGTTTCAGCAAAAAGTGTCCGACTGATATGTAACGGCAATAACGATAGTCAAAACCAAAGTCTTAGAGAGTGGAATAACTTCAGAGTAATTGAGGTATGGGCGCGTTAACTTAACCGCTATTTCTGCTATAAAAAAACCGAGAGTGAAATAAATTCACTCTCGGTTTTTTCTATATAGCGTCTAACTCACATTAGCAGTGTGCTCATGTGGATTTACAAAGACATTAAAGCGTTTGACCAGCAACTTCTGTTTGTTGCCAACTCGCTTCTTTTTCTGCAACTTTCTGCTTCTTCATTCGAACAGCTGCAATAGGGCCTGTTACCAATGTCACCGCAATTAGCAACGATACTGGTACCGCTGTGATAACGATAAATGACTGTAGAGCATTCAAGCCGCCATCGCCCGCAACAAGTAGAACCGCAGCAATACAACCCATCGAAATCGCCCAGAATAAACGCTGACCTTTCGTTGGTTCATTATCACCAGAAACTACCATTGCAATGGAGTAAGCCATTGAGTCGCCTGTTGTCACAACAAATGTTGTCGTCAAAATCAGGAAAGCAGGAATAAGTAGATCGCTAAACGGCAGCTGAGCTAGTGTTGCAAGCAATACTGCTGGCAGTCCAGCTTCAGCCAATGGACCAGAAATACTACCTACTGTTTCTAGTTCAAAGAAAATGCCTGTGCCACCAAGTACAGTAAACCAGAAGTTCGTCACAATCGGAGCACCAATGGCAACCGTTAGGACTAATTCACGGATACTGCGACCTTCAGAAATACGTGCAATGAAGATAGCCATCATTGGTGCGAAACCAATAAACCAACCCCAGAAGAACCATGTCCACCACGGATTCCAAGTTGGGTCTTCTACATTGACACTCATTTCAGGGAAATGCTGTAAATACGTCGCAAATGCTGAACCAAAGTGTTGGAAGATAAACTGCGTTGGCCCAAACACTAGCATAATCATTAGCAGTGCAAATGCACCAACTACATTGAATCGACTAAGCCACTGAAGGCCTTTATCCATTCCAGTAAATGCTGAGATTGAGTAAATCGCGACAACAACCGCAAGAATACCCATTTGACTTGAGATAGTGTTCTCAATGCCCATTACAGCTTCAAGGCTATAACCTAACTGAGAAGCTAAGAAACCTATAGGACCAATTGTACCTGCTGCAACCGCAATGATTGAACAAGCATCAATCACAGAGCCCACCCAGTGGTTCTCAAGACGATCGCCAACAATCGGATATAGCAGTGCACGAGGACGTAGTTTTACGCCACCTTGATGGTGCGCATACATCAGTACAATCGTTGCTAATGTGCCCAGTACAGCCCAAGCAAGAAAACCCCAGTGCAAAAAGCTTTGGCTTAATGCTGGCGTTACAGCTTCAGCTGTTGCTGCTGTCACATCAGGAAAACTTGGAGATGGTGTTAAAAAGTGATAAATCGGTTCTGCTGCAGACCAGAAGACACCACCACCCGCAAGTAATGTGCACATAATCATCGCTAACCAGCGAAATGTACCGATATTTGGTTTTTTCAGCTTACCCATACGTGTTTTGCCGTATGGACTAAGTGCAACTACAACAGCAATGATAAAGTTAATTACCATTAGCCACTGCCAAAATTCACCAAAGTACGCAGCCGACGCAGCAAATGCCACACCAATAAAGTGGGTTACTGAACCTAGGTCAATGAGGGAAGATAGAAGAAAGAGTCCCATGAACCCGATCGTTAAAGCTGGAACAAGTTTGTCGCTACCTTTTGGGGTATTGCTTAGCATAATATTCTCACGCTGTGTGTGAGGGGCGGCACTTTACCAGCATGATCTTGACTAGACCAGTTAAATATTTCCGATCGAGCACTTGTTTTATCGAAAACATAGAAGCAAAAATGTGACAAATATCAAATTTTTACTGTGTTACTAATAAGTTAGCTTGTATAAAAGAAAAATGAAAAATATTTCGTGTACGAACCATTCTCTGTACAAATTTAAAGCATGAAAAGGTTGATTCAGATCTCAGATTGCAGCTAAGGGCTGGATTTTTATGCACCTTATAGAACGCACCTAAGCTACTCAAAACTGAATAAATATCGTTACATCGAACGTTTTCTGTTAAATCAGTCTATTTTGGTAAGCACTTTTTGATAAATAATTTCAGCTAAGCGGTGAGAATGTAAATTACGCATTGTAACCGAATGCATTTGCTTACCAGAACGAATGACATCGAGCCAATGCTCAGCCATACCTTGAAAACCCTTTGCCGCTAACATTGGTGTCCAGTCTGCAAGCCTCACGACTTCATGACTATTATCTTGCCATTTATTCCCTTCGGTAAATGAATCAAAGCGGAAGCTGGTATTCTTATAACTTGCGCTTATCACTTCATTCGTGACCCCATACAAGCGATTCATGGAAGCATGGAAGATGGCTCCTTCCTGCTGCCATTGCACATCTAATCGTGCCAGTTTTGTGGGGGTTGATGACAATTGATCACATTGGGAAGTGATGTAGAGATCATCTTCCGAGACTGACCCGTATACATTGATACTATCGAGAGGATGAATAAAGTCATCAAAGATAAACGTTCTCGCATCACCAACTAAGTTGTGACGATTCTTTTCCCAGCGCAACGACAGTAATGGGTTTGTCTCGCTCACATTGGCTGTTACTGTCGGCAAATGCTGTTGATATAGCGGTATGTAACGACGATTAAACCCTAAAAAGAGGGGCTGCTGCTTCTGCTCAGCAAAATCATGTAGTTGTTCGCACTCTTTATATGTAGAGGCCAACGGCTTATCGACAAAAACGGGAATGCCAACGTTCAAGAAAAAATGCGCAATTTCATAATGTGAAGCAGTTGCACTATGAATCATAACGGCATCAATATTTGCATTCACCAAGCTTTTATAGTCGGTATAGTACTCTTGAATCCGGTATTTGTTCGCTAATTGCTTCAGCCGCTCTATATTTCGAGTACAAAAGACAAGCTCAACCTCCTCAAATTGCGTCAATATCGGTAAATGAGCTTTCTCGGCAATGTCGCCTAAACCAACCACAGCTATTTTCATTTTCTTCCTTATTAAGTTCATGCATCGGTATGCATTCTGCCCTGCAACTGTACATTAGCTGAATACGTGACTTAATAAAATGACATTCTTTTTACAGTGAGAACAGTATCCTCTGTTAAACTTCAGCCCCTTTTAATTCATAGCAGCAATTATGTTTAATAAAGAATTTCTTACCGCAAAAGTCCCCGGCTATATAGCATTACTACTTTTTGCTACGATTTTATCGGGTTCATTAATGTTCTACTCTCAAAGCAATCTAGCGGGAGAAGTATCTAATACCACTGGCTTCGTCTTTTCAATGCTCAGTCATTCAGCAGGCAACCCTGGCTTCCTCATTGCTGTATGTTTATTCTGCTTGATACCTATTGCCCTTAAGCTTCCTAAGCAACAGATTTTAAAACTGCTTATTCAATTTGGTATTTTACTTGCGCTTAGCTTTGTCGCCAAAACAGCAATGAAGCACCTTACAGAGGTGCCCCGCCCTTATACGTATCAATTACAAGCATTAGGGATAGTTGAATCTCCAGACTCTTTTTATCAACTTTCAACCATACAAAAAGATGAAGCCGTACGCCAAGCAGAAGGAGAAGTAAGCCACTGGCGCATTTCGCATTGGCTAGGTGAAACCAATTATTCTCTTCCATCAGGCCACACCATTTTTGTTGCAGTGTGTGTAACGTTCTGGGGAGGGTTTTTCTTACGTCGGAAAAAGTTGATCCCTACCGCCGTTATTCTTTTGTGGGCAACAAGCGTTGGTATCAGCCGGATTTGGCTTGGTATGCATTGGCCGACAGATCTCATCGCTTCGCTATGTAGCGCAGCCTTTTTATACTTGTTCGTACCTGAATGGGGGCATAAATCAATTACTTCCATTCAGCCTACCACTAGCCACTAGTTCATACCCAAAATAACAAAGCCCTCGAATGAGGGCTTTGTTATTTAATATTGACTACTTCTTAGTGCTAGCAATTAACGTTACTTACTGCATTACCGTGAAGTCGACTAGTGAATATCAACGCTATGTACATATTCCACAATAATTTGATTACCACTATAACGAACGTTCGTGATATCACCGTCAACAATATAAGTATTTTTCAATGTCACAGAATTCGGCATATTTGCACTAACCTGATTTCTCAACGAAGGCAGGGTTATCGCAGGATCAACGCCAATATAATCGCAAAATTGATTAACAAAGCGGTGCTCTAAAGGCACTTGCCCGCGTAAAATATCTGAGAAGACTAGTTGACTAACACCCAGCTTCTTCGCCATTTCAATCTGTGTCACTCGCATCTTCGCTTTATAACTCATCCACGTATCATGAAGAACACGACGATCTTGTTCCGTATATTGCATAACCAAACGTCCTAGCACCTTGTATTTTTTCGTTGTACTTATTTAAGCCTAAACAGAGTTATGCTTTGTCAGCGTTTGGTAAGGGATTTTTTGTTTCTAACCCGCATCACATCAGCCGTAGACCGATTATTTACTCACTTAGTTGAAAAGATTTTGCCACATCAATCACTTGTCACTTTTTGTTCAATTGATAAGACTTTTATACATTTTGTGTGTGTTCTCCAACAAGGAACGATATACTCTTACCATTGGTGTTTTTAAGGTTTTATATGCGCTGCTTTCAACAAGTAATATCAAAGCTTGTGATTCTGACTATGCTGTTTGGTTCAGTACTGCCAGTAGTATCTGCTGCTCACCTACCTTCACCAGCCACTCCAATGTCATGCCACCAGTCAATGACTATGTCTTGTTGCATCGATCAAGAGACGATCTCGGTACAAGTAATAAACTTATTAGAATGTGCCGACATGAGCCCGACTCACATGGGCTCTTGTTGTGGTGATCACAACTGCAATACAACCAATATTCAGTTTGCTATTCTTACAAACACGCTTCACTTTTCATTGCCTTCAGTACAACCGATATTTACTGAACCGAATGGCAAAAGTCACCAAATAACCAATGTGCTATTAAGACCACCCGCTTATAGCTGATTTTTTAATTTCGTTATTTTTTAAAAACTCAGTATAAATAGGTATTATTATGAAACACTCGCTAAACGCACTATTGGCTTTTACACTACTAACTGCAAGTTCTCTCGTCGTCGCTCAGGTTATTAAAGGGACAAACTATCAATCCCCTTCTTGCGGCTGTTGTGGTGACTGGGTTGAGCATATGGAAGATAATGGCTTTGAGCTTGATGTCGTCTATGAAAACAACTTAACCCCCGTAAAAATTGACCTTGGTATTCGCCCACAATATGCCTCTTGCCATACGGCAGAGATTGAAGGCTATACGTTTGAAGGACATGTACCTGCAGAAGAAATTCTTCGCTTTATTGAATCGAAGCCCGATCGCATGGTTGGACTAGCGGTTCCAGGTATGCCTATGGGCTCACCTGGAATGGAATATAATAATCAGAAAGATCCGTATGAAGTGCTCGCTTTTGACGAAGATGGCAATACCACAGTCTGGTCTCGTCATAATCAATAACAAGCCCTCTTAGGTTAAATAAACAGGCACTCAAAGTGCCTGTTTTTGATTCCGAGCCCCCTTAATCGGCACGCTTCATTTGTTCAAATAAGCCATTATTCGGGTCTTCATGCACTGCCCATTCATGATCATCTTCTCGTTGTTCAAGGTAAATCTGCATGGCATTAAAATAGGTAAATGCGGTTAGCTCAGACTCTTTCCCGAAATGTTCAAAAAACGCATCTTCAACATCCGCCAATTGCTGCAATGAGCTAACCCCATGATTAAGAATCCATTGCGTTGCATGCACCGGTATTAATGTTCGATGTAAGATAAGTTCTTTAATTTCATCTAGTGCAATTTTAACCGCAGTATTTTTCACCATCTGCGTTGAAGATAGAGCCTGCTCTTCAGCCAATAACGCTTTCAAGCTGCCAATGCTCACGTCGCGCTCAGCTGAAGAATAACCATATGTCGTTTTAGCAAAACGAATGGCATATGCCAGACGTTCACGACCGACGAGCTGTACAACATCTTCTAAATAAGGTTGAGGTATCGCATAAGCTTTTGCTAACTGTTCTACAGCTTGGTTAATGCTGGTATAAGTAATACCATCAAACTCAATCTGAAAAGCGGTGCTCATACTCGCAATAGGCAGTCCATCGATGGCAAGTGGCCATCCAGTATAATTGACTCGCGCCTTCGCAATTTCAAACATTTCCCATGCGCTTTCTTTAAAGCCTTCAAGTGCTTTACCTTCGAACTCACAATCATCGAGTTCTTCTTTCGTCCAATTAACACCTATTTGAAGGTGCTTTTGGTACTTACGATGTAAGCTTTCTTTCACTTTATCTCGAAGTAGATCTAACCCACTCACTTTGATTTTATGGCATATACCAAAGCATTCATGACAACAAGGAACAAGTATAGGTAATGACTGATTATCGTAGTTCGGAGAAGGCATGAATGCATGCGATTCAAAGTAAGGCTCACCACAAAACCAGCAGGTATGGCGATATTCGAATGGCACGTCAATTGAATGATAAGTTACTGTCATGTCTTACATCTTTATAAGTTAGGTTCAATATCATTATGAGGGGCAACTTTAATAGACTCAAGACCCTTACACACTAAATCGCAATCTACCTAGATTCGTATACCATGCCGATTATTGCTTGATTTAACAGAGTAAACGTCCACCTAAAGCGCCATATTTTATACTCTATAGTCTGTATTTTTTACATCTAACGTTTGTGCTATACACATGAAAACGTTAAAATACGCCCCCTTTTAAAAAATGGTGTGAACGAMTGTCTGAACAAAAGCGAAAGGCGCTAAAAAAAATTGCTAAATGCCTAGAGCTGGGAAACTCTGCCAACATTAATGAAGCCGCTCAAGCGATAAGAATGGCACATCGCCTAATGCTTAAGTATGGGCTAGAGCAAGATGACATTGAGTTTATTCAGATGGGTAAAACAAAGGCTAGTACCCTATTGCCAACTGATGTTAGTCCGCAAATATTGAAAATAATTCGCGGTATTAACCGTCGATTTGGTGTCGAGTGCGTACTAACCAACCATAAAGGGTTGAAGCAAGCTGAGTTTATTGGTGTTGCAGAACGCGCTATTTTTGCCGCCTTTGCCTTTGATATCGTTTATCGTGAAATGAACCAACAAACAGGCCAATTCCGTAATAGCTTCCAAGGTACAGGGACAAGTAATGCCGAAGTCGCGCGTCGCGTTTCCTCTTTCCTTGCTGGCTGGCTTGAAGGGGCACTTGAAAAACTACCAGAGTTAAATACCGATGATGATCATGACAAGCGCATGAGCAACTATATTGACAAAGAATTCGAAAACATTGATCGCGAAACGTTCAAAAAGCAGCTTCAAGAAGCAATGAAAGCATTGACCGACGATTATGAAAAAGGCATGAAAAAAGGCCGTTCGATTTCTGTTAACCGCCCTGTTGGTGGTACGAAACCCCATAAGCCAAAAATGCTTTCTTAAGATTATATGTATGGCATAGTCATTCTTAACAGCCACTTGCGTGGCTGTTTTGCTATGAGAACAACTTACCAACAAGCAAATATTTCTTATCGCAAATCTCACGTGAGCAAAAAACCAGCAAAAGATCACATTTAGTCATAAGATTGCAGTGGAGTGAGATGTAACTCGCATTTTTATGATACAATGAAACAAAATCCCCATTAATCGATAGCCTTCACACATGAAATTCCCTGGTCAGCGTAAATCAAAGCATTACTTCCCAGTCAATGCCCGCGATCCATTAGTTGCTCAAATCCAGCAAGAAAATCCGCTATCTCGTACCCACATAGTTGGTATTGGTCAAACTATTGTTGATATTGAAGCTCGTATCGACGACGAATTTTTGGCCCGACATAGCCTAAGTAAGGGTCACTCTTTAGTTCTTGCTGAGGATAAAGCCGAGTTGCTTTATCAAGAACTGAAAGAACGCGATCTGATCAGCCATGAGTACCCAGGGGATACTGTTGGTAATACCCTTCATAACTACTCTGTACTTGCCGATGACCGTTCAATTCTTCTGGGTGTGATGAGCCAAGATCTAAAAATTGGATCTTACGCTTACCGTTATTTATGCAATACCTCAAGCCGTATGGATCTTGACCACTTGCAGCCTGTTGATGGTCCTATTGGTCGCTGTTATACCCTTATAACAGAAGATGGGGAACGAACATTTGCGATTAATGAAGGTGAAATGAATCAACTTTCACCGGAATTCGTGCCTGAAAGTGCCTTTGAAAATGCTTCGGCACTAGTACTGTCTTCTTACCTTGTACGTGGCAAAGAAGGCGACCCAATGAAGGCGTCGGCGCTTAAAGCCATTGAACATGCAAAAAAACATAACGTGCCCGTCGTGCTAACGCTTGGTACGAAATATGTTATTGAAGGTATGCAAGATTGGTGGATTCAATTTCTTAAAGATCACGTTACTTGCGTAGCGATGAATGAAGAAGAAGCGGAAGCGTTAACAGGTGAAAAAGATCCACTTGTAGCTGCAGATAAAGCACTTGAGTGGGTAGATTTAGTGCTTTGTACTGCTGGGCCTGTTGGTCTGTATATGGCAGGTTATACCGATGATGAGCTTAAACGTGAATCAACGCTACCACTACTGCCAGGTAATATTGCTGAGTTCAACAAGTATGAATTCAGCCGTCCAATGAAAAAAGAATGCTGTGAAAACCCTATCCGTGTTTATTCTCACATCGCGCCATACCTTGGCGGCCCTGTAGAGATTAAAAACACAAACGGTGCTGGTGATGCCGCACTTTCAGCACTGTTACATGACATGTCAGCAAACGGCTATCACAAAGCAAACGTGCCAAACTCAGGTAAGCATACTGCTTCGTTCTTAAGCTATTCATCGTTCTCTCAAATTTGTCAATACTCGAACCGCGCAAGCTATGAAGTATTAACACAGCACGCCCCTCGCCTATCGCGTGGCTTGCCAGAACGTGAAGACTGTTTAGAAGAAGCATACTGGGAACGTTAATCCCCATAATGTCTTTATCTACAAAAAACGGAGCATAAATGCTCCGTTTTTTATTTGTTATCAAGGCGATATTGCAGTAACTAGTGGTTCTAATTACAAAACATCTAACGTAGAGAACAACGGTTTTAATCAGTAAGACTGATCAAGTGCTTATGTTGCTTGGTATTAGTAGCCTTTCCAAGGTACTAATTTCTTTTCAGTCCAACGCATAAACAAATCAAACGCGTACGCAATAAGCCCGATAATGATGATGCCAGCCACAACCACATCAGTGACTAAAAACTCAGCGGCATTTAAAACCATATAACCAATACCCGCCTCTGCCGCGACCATTTCACTTGCAACTAAAGTTGTCCAGCCAAAACCAATACCAATACGCAGCCCTGTTAAGATTTCAGGCAGTGCACTTTTAATAATGACATGCCACAAGACTTGTAGTTTTGTCGCTCCCATCGAGTAGGCGGCCTGAATTTGCTCACTTTTTGCTGCAGTGACACCAGCCCTAGCGCTCAGGGCTATTGGTGCGAACATGGCTAAGAAAATGAGTGCAATTTTGCTCGTTTCATCAATCCCCAGCCAAATAATAACCAATGGTAGATAAGCTAAAGGTGGCAATGGACGGTAAAATTCGATAAGAGGATCAAAAATCCCGCGTACCCACACATTCGTGCCTATTAGTATTCCCAGTGGTATAGCAGCCAATGCAGCCAAAAAGAATGCACCAAACACCCTCGTTAAACTTGCAATCATATGCTGCCCTAGCGAGACACCGGAAAAGCCGCTAACAACCAAATCTCCTACCCGCTCCATTACCGATATAGGTGAAGGTAAAAACAATGGTTTCACCCAACCAGTTTCGGTCACAAGTGTCCACAACAGAAGACAAGTCACTACAGAAATCACCGAAACAATCCTAGCATTACCCTGCCCAGGTTCACCATAATAGCTAGGTGGCGTCTCCGTTTTTTTCTTTAATTCCTGAAACAACCAAGGGAATAACGGTAAATTTCCGTCCTTTCCAACTTCACTGCGATAATGTGGCTTAGGCTGCTGCTCTGACTCATAGTCGGCTTTTATTTTAAGGGCGTCTTCATCTGTCGATGACGGGATAATTTCGATTGATTGACTCATGCTGCTACCTCCGGCACTTCATCCTGATGAATTATCGACAGCACTTTTTCGCGCATTTCGATAAAGTCAGGCATTGATTTCACCATACGGGCATCACGGCATTCTAAAAATCGTTTGTTAAAATCAAGTTCAAAACTATGGGTGATACGCCCAGGTCGCGGTGACATTACGATTAAACGAGAAGCCATAAACAATGCTTCTTCAACACTATGCGTTATAAAAAACATCATTTTGTTCGTCTGCTGCCATGCATCGAGTAATAGTTCTTGTAAAGTTTCACGCGTTAACGCATCAAGTGCACCTAAGGGTTCATCTAGCAATAGAATGCTTGGGTCGTTGGTTAGTGCCCGTGCAATACCTACACGTTGCTGCATACCACCAGAGAGCTGATACACTTTATGGTGATGGAAGTCTTTTAGCCCAACAAGTTCAAGGTACTTTGCTGCTCGCTCTAGGCGAACTTGCTTTTCGATACCCTGTAACTTCAGTCCAAATGCCGTATTCTCTATAACGTCTAACCAAGGAAAAAGCGCATGCTTTTGGAATACCACTCCCCGCTCAGCTCCAGGCCCTGTAATTTGATCACCAACCTCACGGCCTAACGCAACACGAGGTAGCCCTTCAAGTTGTGAATAGCCTAATGTCAGATAACCGGATGTTGGCTGTATGAAACCGGCCATCAGGTTCAACAGTGTTGTTTTTCCGCATCCTGACGCCCCTAATGCAACCACTAAGTCACCTTGAGCAATGGTTAAATTTACCCCCGAGAGTGCAGTCACTGCTTCGCCACCATCACGGTCATCATAAACAACCGATACATCATGGATCTCTAATACCTTTTCCTTCGTCATACGCCTTCTCCTTTATAACAACAACTTACAGTTCAATTGCTGCGGCGTATGCCGGGTTAACAAACACACTATAGTCAGGTTGCAGACCTGAAATTTTCTTCTCTTCAAGCAAGAATTCAGAGGTAGATGTTAACGCTCTAACAGCACCACCTTCTGCACCACACCCTATCCATTGACACGACAGCTGTGAATTAACATCAAGGAATTCATACAGGCTCATTGCTTCTGGCACGGTACCTACATCACCTCCAGATAATTTGGCTACCGATACGGCAATAGGATGCTCAGGTGAAAATGTTTCTTTGGCTTGTCGGTAATCATCATCGGCTTTCGCGACCACCGTTAAAAATTTTGTCACGAAATCACTGTTCTCTGCGGTAAACTTTTTATTCGCAATCAATCCATCAAAAGTCGGCTTTCCCCAAGCACTTAACTGCCTTGATGAAATCAAAACTGAACCGTTTTGCTTAATTGTGCCTAATGCCGGATCCCAAATAAATGCGCCATCAATATCTCCACGCTGCCATGCCGCCGCGATCGCACTAGGCTGCATATTTAGCAGCTTTACGTCTTTTTCACCTAAACCAAATTGTTCCAAGGCAAATAGCATATGAAAGTGAGTAGTTGAAACAAAAGGTACCGCTAAGGTTTTTCCTTTCAAATCTGCTGGCGATGAAATCCCGCTACCATTGCGAACAACAAGCGCCTCTGCATCCGCAATATTCCCCATCACCCAGATAAGCTCCATATCAATGCCATTGCTTGCAGCACTGGCTATAGGGCTCGAGCCAGCGACAGTCATATTAACAGCACCAGAAGCCATTGCTGTAATCGCTCTAGCACCAGAATCAAATCTTCGCCACCTAATCGTATAACCATCTAGGTCATCGAATAATTGCTGATCTATCGCATATTTCATTGGGTTAAACATACCTTGGTAACCAACAGTCACTTCTTTCGCTGCCAAAGCCGAAAATGAAAACAACATTGCACTTACTAATACTGCAGCTTTGGTCTTGGTAACGGTCGCTTTAAAACTACTCATAATTTCTTCCTTTTAAATTAGAGGGACCGTTTTAAGCTACGCAAAGTATCCAAATGGCTGTAGTACCAATTCAAAGTTTTATTGGTCCAACGATGCGATAATATGATCATCCAAATTGGTGCAACCCAATAGGATAATTGTTCATATGCTGGAATAACAAAATGCAGCGCCATAAAGACGCTGCATTTTGGTTGGTTATATATTATGTATCGCCCATTTAAGCTGTGATCATTTCGAACGCTTCATCGAGTGCAGCAATAATAATATCAGCTTCATTTAACGTTACAGTCAGCATCGGGCTTAGACACAGAGTGTTATTAAAAAGCCGGAAAGATCGATTGGTTCGTCCAATTAATACACCAGATTTTGCGCAATGAGCCGCAACTTGCATGGCGACTTTTTCATCGACAGGTATTTTGGTTTCCCTATCAATAACCAACTCTAATCCTAGAAATAACCCTTTCCCGCGCACATCGCCGATGATGGAATGTTTATTCTTCAATTCAAGTAGTTGCGACATAAGGTACTCCCCAACATGGGCGGCATTCTCGACTAGCTTTTCATCTTCGATAATACGCAAGTTTTCAAGAGCGGCTGCAGGGCCTGCAGTACAGCCTCCAAACGTACTAATATCACGAAAGAAACTTTCCCGCTCTAACGGCTCTTGCTCAAACAATTCAAATATCTCATCCGTCACAACAGTACAAGCTATTGCGGCGTATGCAGAAGCAACTCCTTTAGCCGTGGTGACAATGTCTGGCTGAATACCGTAGTGTTGGTAACCAAACCAAGCCCCTGTTCTTCCCAAACCACACACTACTTCATCAATATGCAGTAATACATCGTATTTACGGCAGATTGCCTGAACAGCTTCAAGGTAACCTTCTGGTGGCGGGATCACTCCACCTCCAGCAGTTATTGGCTCGATAACAACAGCTCCAACGGTATCGGCACCTTCGCTTAAAATCACGTCTTCAAACGCTTTTGCAGCTAACTCACCGTAGTTATCAACATCACCATACTGGCTACGGTATTCACAGCAATGCGGAAATTCAACAAAACCAGGCGTAAACGGGCCATATTGAGTTCGCCTTTCTTCTTGCCCAGTCGAACTCAAACACGAAATTGTGGTGCCGTGATAGTCGCGTTCTCGGTAAAGAATTTTGTATTTTTTGCCACCATATTTTTTATGGGCGATTTGCCTTACAATTTTGTAAGCTTTCTCATTGGCTTCCGAGCCTGAATTTGAAAAATACACTTTTCCCATTCCCTGCATTTTCTCAAGTAACTTGGCAGAAAACGCCGCAGCAACTGGTGTCGCAGCAGTACCAGCAAAGAAATTTAATGTCAGTAATTGTTCCCGAATAGCATCAGCTATGGAAGTACGCCCGTAACCAACATTAACGCACCATACTCCACCTGCGGAAGCATCAAGATATCGCTTACCCGAAGCATCCCAAATGTAACTCCCTTCTCCCTTAACCATCATTACTGGCGTTTGCGTGGCATGCTGTGTCATGTGATGCCAAACCGACGATTTATCGAGTTCAATAACATTCTGATAAGTATCCGCGGTGCCTTCTTCTATCGTGAGCATAATTACCTCCTTGTCTTAATATTTTTACCCTAATTCACTTTTCTTCCCCTCCATAGCGCCAGAATTTAAATTTTACTGGCCATACAAGTAAGAAAAGTTAGGAGCAATATAATCAGGACTGGGAGTGCAAGCCTTAACAGCAATGCCTAAATCTCAATGCAAGAGTGGCATAGTTAATGCAGTTAAGTGATTAGAATTCATAAAGATAAGGATGTCCTCATGAAAAATGACCACTTAATTCATATTCAATTTTCTCCAGACAGAGGTCTGCAAGAACAAATTAGAGAGCATCTTTTAGCAAAGATTAATGAAGGGGCGTTTTCGAATAAAGCACTGCCTTCATGCCGTAAATTGGCATCAATGCTTCGTGTATCTCGCAATACGGTTACTTTGGTCTATGACCGTCTGGTTGATGAAGGTTACTTACTGGCTCATCAACGCAGCGGTTATTACGCAAACCCTAGAACAGATATACTGAGCGCAGAAGTGAATGATATAGCGCCCAATTATTGCACAAGAACTGCACAATTCTGGCGCAAACGACTGGCACTAGAAACAGGTTCAATGCGAAATATCGAAAAACCAAAGAATTGGCAACATTACCCCTATCCATTTATCTTCGGTCAACCGGACCATACGCTATTCCCCCTCAGCCACTGGCGCGAATGTTGTCGTTTAGCACAACGAGCGAGTGTAATTAAAGATTGGATCTCTGACTCGATTGACAGTGATGACCCAATGTTAATTAATCAGTTGCAAACAAATGTGTTAAGAAAACGTGGTATTCAAGCACGCCCTGAACAAATTCTCATCACGATTGGAACACAAAACTCCCTCTACCTTTTAGCTAATCTACTCGCAACAAATGGGGTTCGAGTGGGAATCGAAGATCCCGGTTACCCCGACGCCAGAAACATATTCCACAGCCAAGGTGCTTCCATTCAACCACTGGCAATTGATCAACAAGGCGTTGTCATTAACGAGCAACTTCGCCATTGTGATTACGTCTACACCACACCTAGCCATCAAGTACCAACCAATATTACGATGTCGATGGAACGTCGGGAGGAATTACTAGCCGCGGCGGAACGTGATGACTTTGTAATAATCGAAGATGATTACGACAGCGAAGTCAATGTCACTCAGCAACCTCACCCGTCACTAAAGAGCCTTGATAACCATGGCCGGGTTGTCTATGTCGGTAGCTTATCGAAATCGCTATCCCCAGGGCTTAGGGTCGGATTTATGGTCGCGGATGAATCGTTAATTACAGCAGCCAGGCAATTAAGACGCTTAATGTACCGTCACCCTCCCGCCAATAACCAACGGACCTGCGCCTTATTTATTTCAATGGGCTATTACGATACCTATCTGCGAAAACTTCGAGCGCACTATACAGAGAAGTGGCAAACGATGAGGAGGAGTATCGAAACCTACCTTCCTCAATGCATAACCAATGATACGCTGGGTGGCAGTGCGTTTTGGCTAAAGCTACCTGATGGCATTGAGAGTGCTTCTTTACAGGCCGCCGCTCGCGAGAAAGGGATTCTTGTAGAATCTGGTGATGTCCATTTTTGCTTGCATAAAAACTCAAGCCATCATGCCTCTAATCACTATATCCGGCTTGGATTCTCTGCGATCCATCACGATAAGATCGAAACCGGTATCAAGAAGCTCGCTGATGTATTTAATTCACTACAAAGTTGCACTGCTGCCACATCAAAAGGCATAGCTGTCCCTACAAATTAACCGAACTGGCTCTAATCAAACACTCTGTCAAAATTTATTCTTGTTGCATCAATCACTAGCAAGAACAAGGAAGGCAGAGTGTTTACATTGTATGCAGTACCATTGTCGCTATTCTTTGCAGCCTTTGTTCGTGGCTATACTGGCTTTGGATTTTCAGCAATAGCTATTCTGATCCTGACTTTGTCATACCCAGTTGCAGAGACGGTTCCAGCCGTTTTATTACTGGATCTCATTATCAGTTTACCTCTAGTTGCAACTAGCTGGAACCGTACAGACTTCAGCCAATTGCAAAAACTATTATGGGCCACCCTTCTAGGTATTCCGCTTGGGCTAATTCTACTCTGGAGCGCGCCAAATACTGTTTTACAAATCTTGGTACCAAGCACTATTTTATCGCTTGCGCTATTGCCATCGATTCGTACACCACTGGCAAGGCGAATGCTCGCATCCCCCTATCTTTGCGGCTTAATGTCTGGTTGGACGACCAGTGCAGTATCCGCTGGCGGTGCCCCTGTTGTCATTCATTTGCGGAACAGCAAGTTATCAATACAACAGCAGCGCGATACCTTGATTTGTTATTTCTTTCTAACAACCAGCCTAACCGTCGGGCTCGGTTATGCCTACCGTAAACAATTTTATTTTCTGCCAGAGCAACCGTTCATCATGGGTCTACTGTGCGTGTTCGGCGTACTTGCAGGTCGCTGGTGTTACCAGGTACGACAAATCGCGAGCATTCACCATTTTTCCTATTACCTATTACTCACACTGTCTGGTTTCAGCTTACTAAAAGCACTCGTCGCACTGGCAACGACACATCATTAAGGAGTATACCCATGACACAATCTAGCGTATTTATCACAGGTGCGACATCGGGCTTTGGCCTCGCGACTGCCCGCCTATTTGCACATAAAGGCTATCCACTCATTCTTACAGGGCGCCGATCTGAAAGGTTAGCCGCCGTCGCCGATGAACTGATGCAATTTACTGATGTATTCACAAGCACGCTTGATGTGCGTGATGAAAAGCAGGTCGTTGACGTTGTCGCAGCTCTACCCGACACATTTAAAAATATCGAAATCCTGGTGAATAATGCAGGGCTGGCACTAGGCACTGATCCTGCTCATCAAGCATCTCTGAGTGATTGGCAAACCATGATTGACACCAATGTTACAGGGTTAGTGAATGTCACCCATGCTCTGCTACCCATTCTTAATACACAACCCAAAGCGAGCATCATTAACCTAGCCAGTATTGCAGCTAACTGGGCATATCCCGGTAGCCATGTATACGGTGCCAGCAAAGCTTTTGTTGCTCAGTTCTCGCGTAACCTACGTTGTGATTTCGCTGGTACTGGCATTCGAGTAACTAGCTTAGAGCCTGGATTATCGGAAAGTGAATTCAGCCTTGTACGCTTCAATGGCGATCAAGCGAAATATAACGCCGTGTATGAAAACTCTTCACCACTACAGCCAGAAGATATCGCAGAGATGATTCTTTGGATTGCAGAACAGCCTGCGCATATCAATATCAATAGCTTAGAAGTGATGCCTACTTCGCAAGCTTGGAACAATTTCAACATCGTAAGAAACGACAGCATTTAAGATCACAAGGAGTGAATGATGATTATTGGCATACCAAAAGAAATTAAAGTACATGAGTACCGAGTCGGAATGACGCCTGCTAGCGTGCGTGAAGTATGCACACAAGGCCATACTGTATATTTAGAAACCGGTGCTGGGTTAGGTATTGGCTGTAACGATGACGAATATCGCCAAGCTGGGGCAAAGATTTTAGCTACAGCAGATGAAGTGTTTGCCATTGCTGAAATGATCGTGAAAGTTAAAGAACCACTTGCTGTTGAGCGTGCTCGTCTGCGAGCGAACCAGTTGCTATTCACTTATTTACACCTTGCCCCTGATATGGCGCAGACAGAAGATCTGATTCAAAGTGAAGCGGTATGTATTGCTTATGAAACAGTCACAGGCCCTAATAATTCACTGCCACTGTTAGCGCCAATGTCTGAAGTCGCTGGCAGAATGTCAATTCAAGCCGGCGCTGCTTGCCTAGAAAAGTCTCAAGGTGGGGTTGGCTTATTATTGGGTGGCGTAGCGGGCGTTGCACCTGCAAAAGTAACCATTATCGGTGGTGGCGTTGTCGGCGCAAATGCGGCACAGATGGCGGTTGGCTTAGGCGCTGACACCACAATTCTTGATAACAATATCGATACGCTTCGCCGCCTAAATGCACAGTTTGGCTCGAGCGTAAAAACGGTATATTCAAATCAACAAAATCTTGAAGATGCAGTCATCGGTGCTGATCTCGTCGTTGGTGGTGTACTGATACCTGGGGCGGCGGCTCCAAAACTAGTATCAGAGAAAATGGTGCAAGCAATGCGTCCAGGATCTGCTTTAGTCGACGTCGCGATAGACCAAGGTGGTTGCTTTGAGACTTCTGTCGTTACGACACATGACGCACCAACCTATATCAAACACGGTATTGTTCATTACTGTGTTGGTAATATGCCAGGTGCATTAGCCCGTACTTCTGCATTTGCACTTAATAACGCGACTCTGCCATACATCCTACGTCTGGCAAATCTTGGTTATAAAGATGCTTTGCTGAGTGATCAAAACCTAATGAATGGCCTTAATGTCATCCATGGCAAAGTAACCAACGAGAGTGTCGCTCGTAGTTTGGATTTATCGTTTATCAACCAGAGCACTGCACTGTCAGCCGCTTAATCACGGAAAGCTGAGCATAATGTTCTAAGCCGATCAGTTATCATAAATATGATCGGTTTAACGGCCCTTCAAAACTATCAAAATCCAAGTGTTTTTAATGCACTTGGATTTTTGGACGTTTCTCAAAATAAAAGAGCGGTTCTCCTTAAAAGAACCGCATTAGAACATTCAGATCTGTCTTTTCTTCAATCTATCTAACGATAATAAATTAGCAGTATGTGTTTATCACGACAAACAATTACATGTTACAGAAGGAACATATTTAAGCTCATTTGATAAAAATAACGAAAACCCTTCATTAATCGCTATCATAACGTCTTTTTCACTGAACACTACTGCGTGTTCAAAAACCCAACCACTACACCCATAACCAACCAATGGTAAATCCTCTGGCTGTATTGCAGGATCATCCGAAATTTCTAAAATTAAAGAGCTTGAGGTGGAAGACAGGCACCAACTATGATGATTGATAGTCCCGCTACCTTTTATTTTCTCACCAAGTTGAATAACTCCGTTCCAATTTTTCTCTTCAATTTGAATATTCATAATATTTCCCTATAAAACTAACACCAAACTATGGGCAACTATTTACCAAGAACAAAACTATAATAAAAACGCCAGAACTTGATAGTCTGGCGTTTACCGATATAGTTAATCTCAATTCATTAAATTAGCACGCGTTTATCGCATTTCGAACACGCTTATCAGATACCGGATACGGTGTGCCTAACTGCTGAGCGAAGAAACTCACACGTAGCTCTTCAATCATCCAGCGGATCTCTTTCACGTTATTCGGAACTGGTTGCCCTTTCGGGATCTTATTTAGCAACTCTTTATAGTCAGAGACAATCGACTCTACTTTCAAGATATGCATGCGATCTTTATTTGGGTCAATAGGCAGTTTTTCCATACGACGTTCAATAGCGCGCATATAGCGAAGAATGTCTGGAAGCTTGCGCCAACCACATTCAGTCGCAAAGCCCTTGAATATCAAGCCTTCAACTTGCGCTTTAATGTCAGACAGCGCAAACGCCATTGTTAGATCCACACGTCCTTTCAGGCGTTTATTGATACTGAAAGCTGTTGTCAGAATTTCTTCAACTTGCTTAGCAATCTCAACAACCGTGTCACCTAACTCACCTCGGATGTGCTCTTTAAGCGCTTCAAAGGCTTCTGGCTCCCATGCTATACCACCCTTCTGTTCAATCAACTTATCAATACCACAAGCAATGCAGTCATCAATCAAATCAAGCACACGGCCATACGGGTTAAAGTACAGACCAAGTTTTGATTTGTTCGGTAAGTTAGCATGTAGGTATTTGATCGGCGACGGTACATTCAAAAGAACTAAACGACGCTGGCCTTGCTGCATGGCATTACGCTGTTCTTCTTCAGTTTCAAACAGTTTAATGCCAACAGAGTCTTTGTTATCAACAATCGCTGGGTATGCTTTTACTTCAAAGCCACCGCGTTTTTGCTGATAACGTTCAGGCAGTTTGCCGAAGCTCCAAGTTTTCAGGCCTTCTTGCTCAATATCATCATCAGCTACTTTCGATAACGTTTCTTGAACTTTCTCTTTCAGGCCATCTTTCAAGCTGTATAGATCTTTGCTTTCTTTCAGCTTACGGTTGCGATGATCAACAACCCGATAAGTGATCTTCAGGTGATCTGGGATCTGCTCTAAGTTCCAGTCTTCACGCAGAACAGTAACGCCAGTCATTCGCTTAAGTTCTTTCTCAAGCGAATCTAGTAATGGCATCACCATTGCGTCTGCTCGCGCCAAGAATGCATCTGCATAATTTGGGGCTGGCACAAAGTTACGACGTACTGGTTTCGGTAATGCTTTAATCAAAGCAATAACCAACTCTTGACGTAAACCCGGAATTTGCCAATCGAAACCGTCAATATCCACTTGGTTCAAGATTGGCAGCGGCACATGAACCGTGACACCGTCACTACCTTCACCCGGTTCAAATTGATAGCTCAACTTTAGCTTCAAGTTTTCTTGATGCCAGAAGTTTGGATAATCCAAATCGGTAACATGGCTTGCATCGCCTCTGAACAGCATTTCGCGTTCAAAGTTAAGCAACTCATTGTTTTCACGGCTCGTCTTTTTCCACCACGCATCAAAGTGACGGCCTGAAACTACCGTGTGCTCGATACGCTGATCATAAAAATCGAACAACGCATCATCATCGATCAAAATGTCACGACGACGAGATTTATGCTCTAGCTCTTCAACTTCTTTAAGCAACTTGCGGTTCTGATGGTAGAACTTATGCTTGGTTTCCCAATCACCTTCCACCAGCGCCGAGCGGATAAACAACTCGCGAGATAAAACCGGATCAATCTGACCGTAATTAACTTTACGCTTTCCAACGACTGGAATTCCGTACAAGGTAACCTTTTCAAATGCAGCAACAGATGCCTGTTTCTTCTCCCAATGCGGCTCGCTATAGCTACGCTTCAGCAAGTGCTCAGCTAAAGGCTCAACCCACTCAGGTTGGATTTTCGCGGCGATGCGTCCCCATAAGCGAGACGTTTCAACCAGTTCCGCAACCATTACCCATTTAGGTTGTTTTTTGAAAATACCGGAGCCGGGGAAAATATTGAATCGTGCATTACGTGCACCTTGGTACTCATTTTTCTCTTGGTCTTTCAAACCGATATGAGACAACATACCGGCAAGAATAGCAGTATGAATACCTTGGTAACTAGCTTCTTGTTCGTTAACGCGTAACTCAAGTTCTTTAACGACTTGGTTAACTTGGAAGTAGATATCTTGCCATTCACGCACTCGCAAATAGTTCAGGTAATCTTTCTTACACTGACGACGGAACTGGTTGCCAGAAAGTGCTTTTTGCTGCTCTTGAATGTAATCCCACAGGTTTACAAACGTCATGAAATCAGAGTCTTTATCGTAGAAACGACGATGCTTCTCATCTGACGCTTGCTGTTTTTCTGAAGGACGTTCACGTGGGTCTTGAATTGAAAGCGCACATGCGATGATCATCACTTCACGTAATGCACCTTGCTTAGGCGCTTCTAGCACCATACGGGCTAAACGTGGGTCAATCGGTAATCGTGCTAACTGACGTCCCATATTAGACAAACGCTTACGTGGATCTTTCGCTTTGGTGTTAATCGCACCAAGCTCTTCCAATAAGCGAATACCATCTTGAATATTACGATTGTCTGGTGCTTCTACAAACGGGAACGCTTGAATATCACCAAGACCAATCGCCGTCATCTGTAAAATAACCGAGGCAAGGTTAGTTCGTAGAATTTCAGGATCGGTAAACTCAGGACGAGATAAGAAATCGTCTTCTGAGTACAAACGAATACAGATACCTTCAGCGACACGACCACAACGACCTTTCCGCTGATTTGCACTTGCCTGAGAAATACGTTCAATCGGCAGGCGCTGTACTTTAGTACGGTAACTGTATCGGCTGATTCGTGCCGTACCAGGGTCAATAACGTACTTAATGCCTGGTACAGTTAATGATGTTTCCGCTACGTTGGTTGAAAGAACAATGCGTCGACCTGCATGTGATTGGAAGATGCGATTTTGTTCACTTGCAGACAATCGTGCATACAACGGTAGCACTTCGGTATCACGTAGATTACGTTTTCCTAATGCATCAGCCGTATCACGGATTTCACGCTCACCATTCATGAAGATCAGGATATCACCTAATCCTTCATCACATAGCTCATCAACAGCGTCGAAAATGGCTTGCAGCTGATCACGGTCGCTATCGTCACCGTCTTCTGATACAGCACGATAACGCAGTTCAACAGGGAATGTACGGCCAGATACTTCAATGATAGGAGCATTTAAAAAGTGTTTAGAAAAACGCTCTGGATCAATGGTTGCCGACGTAATGATCACTTTCAGATCAGGACGCTTTGGCAATAACTCACGCAGGTAACCCATAATGAAGTCAATATTTAGGCTTCGTTCGTGGGCTTCATCAATAATGATGGTGTCATATTGACTTAAAAAACGGTCATTCTGGATTTCAGCCAGTAAGATACCGTCAGTCATCAATTTAACTTGGCTACGATCAGACACTTTGTCGTTGAAGCGAACCTTATAGCCCACGTAAGAACCGAGTTCACACTCAAGTTCATCAGCAATACGGCTAGCCACAGTACGAGCAGCAAGACGACGCGGCTGGGTATGACCAATCATGCCTTTAACGCCGAGCCCTAGCTCCATACAGATTTTAGGGATTTGCGTCGTTTTACCCGAGCCTGTTTCACCTGCAACAATCACAACTTGATTGTTTTTAATCGCTTCCGCGATATCGTCTTTTTTCTGACTAACAGGTAGCTGTTCGGGGTAAGTAATAGCTGGGCGCTGTTTAGTGCGCATCTCTACAACTTGCATTGATTTAGCAATGTCGAGCGCTATTTCATCAAATACAGCATGTTTAGCTGCATCTTTTTTTATTCTTGCCGCACCTTGTACACGCTTGTGTAAACGGAAACGATCGCGAATCATGCAATCTTTAATCGCGGCTTTTAACGTCTTTTCATTATTTAAAACGTCAGACTGAGAGGTATTCGACTGAGTCAAAGGAATTCCTGATATATCAGCTTGATATTAATTAACTGCGGCGATTCTATCACACTTCTTCAGTGTGTACGGCAATCAGGCTGCTACTTGATATACGAAAGTACTCCATCAAAATAAAAAAAGCAGCAAGGTACATTGATCCTTGTACGCTTCCCCCGTCGAGAAGAAGTCGAACATTGATAAACACCTTACTGCCTGAGATAACTGCTTTCACAGCTTACCAGTACAGATTTTCAATCATGGGCATCACAAGCAACATTCTATGAAAGAATATTGTTAGATATATACCTCATAGCAATATTTTTGCTACTTCCCTTCAATTGAATAAGTAACATATTGCAACTAAAGCCTTAATTCATGTAAGATTTTGCTACATTTATATCTAGGATGTAGAAATGAAAAAAACAATAATGAGCCTAGTGTTGGCAACGGTTATGGCGGCTCCAGCATTTGCAGAACAACCTATTCAGCTTTCAGTTCCAGGCAACAATCTACCTGATGGCAATGTTAAAGGTTTCCGTGCATCATTACTTTACGGACAAACACCACAAGTTACAGGTTTCCAACTACCTATTTTAGGTATCGCAGAGTCTCAAAACTTCACCGGCTTGAGTGTAGGTGTATTCTTCGGTGCAACCCGAGTGACAGGTAACTCAACTGGTTTAAAACTGGGCCTTGCTAACTGGAATGATGGCACGGCTAAAGGTGCTGATCTTGGTTTTGCTAACTATACGGGCAGTAACTTTACCGGCTTACAAATGGGTGCATTCAACTATGCAGGTAGTCTAGATGGCCTACAGCTTGGCTTCATCAATGCTACAGACCGCATTAATCAAGGTGTTCAGATTGGCCTAATCAACTACGATAAGTCTGGTACTTTTGTTAGTGACGACTTCCCTGTTTTCCCTATTATTAACGCACGCTTCTAAGTCGCGTATAGATAGTATGTCGTAAGCTAGAGGAGCAAACATGCTCCTTTTTTCTTGACCACTGCATACCTCCCCTTTTCAGTCTTACCTAAATACCCTCTAACATCTCCCTCATGATTTCTGTGGAACTTCTATGGAAAATGACGCTCATAACTAGATTGGTCGATTTTATGAAAACCGCCCACACTTAAAACGTTAGAAATAAAAATTGATACAGAGGTAAGGCATGTTCCAACAACTGCGTACGATTTTCCGACAAGTAATGCATGAAGGCACCGATGGTGGTGCAGTCGATACTCCATCACTACATTTGGCGATGGCTTGCTTACTTTGTGAAGTGGCTAATGCAGATCATAGTGATGATCCAAGAGAGCAAACCGCAAAACTACATTTGTTGGTTAACTTACTTGAAATCAGCGATGAGGAAGCGGCAGTCTTACTTGATGAAGCGAAGCGTAAAAGCAAACAATCTGTTTCGCTGTATGAGTTCACCACGAAATTACGCACTTTAGAACCAGAGCAACGCTACGCACTCATTGAAGCCATGTGGCAAGTAGCCTACGCTGACGGCGTGTTAGACCCAATGGAAGAAGCGGTAATAAGGCAGGTTGCTGAATTGGTATACGTTGATCATTCTGAATTTATTCGAGCCAAAATAGCAGCTCAACCTAAATAACGAATCGTATTACCGATAACAGCAGGCTGCAACCTGCTGTTTAAATCAAACGACAAATTTAAATGGCATGTTCAAATGGCATATTGAGTATTTATCGAATATCTATCGTCCTGCTTGCTTTACGATACTGAACTCGCCACCCCTGCCATCGCGGCAGCTCCCAACGCTTAGGATCTTGCTTACGTTTACCACTAGTGTGCACGGCAATCACTAGCTTACGAGCGATTTGATACTCAATCTTCATCGCAAGATCAGTTAAGATCACTTGATACGGAAAGGCATCATCAAAATCTGACCTTTTCCACACAGGAATGCCATCAAAAATAAAATCATCGGCAGTAAATAATTCCATGTCATCAATAGACTCTATACCCAACGCTTCAAACTGCTCAACCAGCCACAGCTTTACGTCGGTACTCTCCGCCAGCCTTGTGCAAACATCGGCTTGGTATCGCCCAAGTGCGAGATATAAATTCCATTGATGAATATCTGCAGTAAGACGTTCAGCAAGACCATTAAGTAGCTGCCCACTTAATGTCATATCAACCAAAGAGTCTAGCGCAGACTCACCTTGTGGTGGTGCCCATTGCGAGTCAATGACCCTGCCCGCATAGATTTTTTGGTATTCGACTAAACAACCGTTATCAGTCACTTTCGTTTCACCTGTCGCATCGTCACCAAAAGAGTGTTGATTTAACATTGATAAAGGCACTGGGGCCATGCACGTCGCCAAGACCAAGTTTTGTTTCACCCCTTTCCCTGGCACAGCAAACTGATCGAATACAATCGCGGCTTCTGCTTCTTCACTGTAACGGCTATCACGACCCACGCTCACTTCAACAAAACCATTACCTAGGGCTTGGCGTCTTTTTTGACGACGAACAAACACCAAATCTGGCATCGCAAGCATTATTGCTTCTAGCCATTTTTCACGGCGTAATGAGCTTGCAACCTCAAGTGCGGGTAATGACATCGCGGTTCGAATTTGTTCTGACAACTGTCTCGCTTCTTTTAAAAGTTCCGTATCAATATTCAAACACTCAGGTACAGGGCCACGTAATAGTTTAATTAAGGCGGTTGCATCACAACCATTCGGCTCCCATTTCAGTAACTGCTCTCGCTTTTCTTCCGATGAAGGCATTTGCCATAATCGCTGATAAATGCTCAGAGCGGCAGATAAGTCAACCATCGCTTCTTGGCTCGCCTTGTCAGGCATAGCAGTAATAAGGTGCGCAAACAGCGTATCTATTGGTAGCGGATAAAGGAGTTGGCCATGCTTTGTAACATCACCACTTTGATTAATTGCCTTCATGTTTTGAAGCTTTTCAGATGCGATATCTAGCGATTTTGCAGGCAATACGTCAACAAATGGTAACTGTGCCAGCTTGAAACCACAGCAGGCAGCCGCAAGCATCGGCTCTACCAGTTCTTCTCTATGCAATTCTGGTGGAGTGACCAACTCAAGTGGTGCTGCTTTACCATAAAGTCGAAGGCATACACCATCTTCAACACGTCCTGCACGCCCTTTGCGCTGCTCTGAGCTGGCTTTTGAAATAGCATGCAGCCCCAAAACGGTTCGTCCATTGCGCTGATGGGTTCTACGCTCTAACCCTGTATCAACAATTAATGTCACACCAGGGATCGTTAATGATGTTTCAGCCACGTTCGTTGCTAATATAATCCGTTGCTTATCACTCTCAGTCAGTGCACGATGACGCTCATCATCAGTAACCGATGAATGTAGTGGGATTATGTCGATTAATCCCATATCGACCTCAGCCGCAAGTGCTTGCTTCAACATCGATAAACATTGCTGAATTTCTTTACGACCGGGCAAGAAAACTAAAATATCGCGATGTTCTTGATAATGACTTAGCACCACATTTTTAACTTGCTTATCAATGTGACGGACATCAGGCATGTTCCGACTATCAGTGGCTAAGTGTGATGTTGTGACATGAAAGTTTCGCCCTTTGGCTTGCAAACAGTGTCCCGCTAGATATTCAGTGAGCCTTTGACTGTCTAGCGTTGCAGATGTCACTACAATGCGATGACTATCAAGTTGCTTTAATACCGCAAGTAACAAATCGGTATCCCAGCGGCGTTCATGAAATTCATCAATGATTACGGTGCTAAAACCCTCCAGTTTGTTTTCCGTTAACCAACGCAGGGCAACACCGGGCGTAACAAAAACAATCTCACTCTTGTCATCAAACTGATTATCAAAGCGAATAGCATGCCCTACCGACTGACCAACTTGCTCACCCCTTTGCGATGCCACAAATTCAGACAGTGACGTACAAGCAACACGGCGAGGCTCTACCACCAATACCCTACCTTGCTCAGCCGCCCACACCGGTAAATGAGTCGATTTCCCTGAGCCTGTTTCAGCTTGTACCACAAGATGGTGCTGGCTCAGTAAACTTAAAAACTCACTTTTAATCGATTCTATTGGCAGGCTATATGTGTAAGGCATGAAATTATCAGTCGGTTAGTACTCGAGCAGCTATTGTGTCAATTAATGGTAGTGATGTCATGATTTGATCGCTATTTGATATGAAAATTGCATTTTGCCACAAGGTAAACGATGTCATTCCATCCGAATAATCTCTTCAAATATCAACAGTTTTTATTTATTTACAAGTAATAATAACACTTGGAACGATTGTTGCTTTATTTAAAAACAAGCTTCCGTGATTTATTAAATAAAGGGTTTCAATATGAAGGTATTTAACACCGCCGTTATTGTAGGACTTTCGTTAAGTAGCACTTTCTCTCATGCAACCTTAGTCAATGTTGATAACTGTTTTGGCACTGCAGCAAACGGCCCTACAGTAACCTGTGAAATCACAGACTCACCAGCCAGTAGCATTACGGAAAACCCAAGTAACAATGAACTTATTGCTTGGGACAACGTTAAAAAACATGCCTTAACCGAAAGTTTAAAAGTAGATAACACTTTTAGCCCAAGTTTTTCAGATTAAATGATTAACCACCTCAACAATTTGTTTAAAGGAAATACCATGAAGTTATCTAAGGCTCTCATCACAACAATATTAACCACTGCTAGTTTTGCCTCTCATGCAACCTTAGTTAGTATTGATAACTGTTCTGGTACAGCAGCTAACGGCCCAGCCGTAACCTGTGAAATTACTAACTCTCCATCCAGTGTGATAACCCCAAACCCAAATAACAATAAACTCATTGCATGGGATGAAGTTCAAAACCACACCTTAACAGAAGACTTAGTCGTCGATCGTGTTTTTGACCCAACAGCGTCATTCATTGAAGACGCAGGTAGTGGCGATTATATAATCAAAGCTGGGACCATTGTTTCGAGTCACTATGTTCAGTGGGATCCCGATGGTGTAGGAACCATTGATGCTTCCATTGTTCTCGACTCTCAAGTTTTTGCCTTTATAACATCAGACCAAAATCTATTTGATAGTGATGATCAACTTGCTCGCACTGGCATTGATTATAATGACTTCACATTACGCGGTTTAGAGAATGCAGACACAACTGTTTTCGATGGTAGCAGCACTGATATTAGCTGGAGAGCGAGTGCTCCCGGTGATTGGACACGTTTAATTACTGCTTATTCGCCAGCAGCGCAAGTTCCAGAACCAGCGTCACTTGGCTTTATGCTCGCTGGACTCATTGGCATCATAAGTCGTCGTAAAAAATAAAGATGATATAGCTTTTTATATTATTGATTTGAGTCGAATAAAATACCTTATGTACGCTGGCGCAACATTCATATATCTCTTCCTCGTCGCACATATTATCCACGATAAGTATGTGCGACTCCGACGGCTTTACACTTAACAACGGACACCCACATAATGCGAACTTAATTTCATATAATCTAGGTTTATAGAAGGTCCGTACTATGTTTGGAAAACTCGCAAGTAAAGCAAAAGAATTATCATCATCCGATGTAGAAGAGAGTGAAAGTTCAAATAAGATCAACGAAGTAATTCAGTCACAGTGGCCTAAAATTGAAGCTATTCTGCTTGAACGTCTTGCTGCAACCGCAGGTGATAAACTCAACGATGAAGAATTCATTAATACCGCCTTCAAAAATACCTATGGATTCTTACCAATGCCTATACGTCTTGTATTATCCGAAGATAAATTTGTTTCCTATTGCATGCAACACAAAGAACCTCTCTTAGAAAAGCTTAATGAACTCAATACAGTTAGTTAATTTCAGATAGCTTGTTCTAAGTAAATACATTTCCTAACAGCGTTATGTTTTTGAATAATAAATAGTGGTGTTGTCAATTAAGATAGCCTTCAGCTAGAACGGTTTCGCAACATCACTTTCTTTAGCGCTTTGCATAATAATTTAACACTCAGCTCTAATTCTCTATTGAGCACCCTTCCTACCACCAACTTCATCGGTATCATTTGTCGTTACAAGCACCGTCATTAATTTAAGTTTAAAATAAATCCATTCGACTACTCATTATTGTGACTAATAAGTCAGTCATGGTTGCTAACTAATAGCAAAAATACGTCCTCACCCAATTTCACTGTCAGATTTTTTTACACTCGGTAAAAGCCTCTCTAACAAAAAATATTCAAGTAATTGATTTTATGTTGAAAAATAACAGTTGAAAAATTGGTACCCATATTGCATTTCAATTGAAGACGCATATTGAAATTGTTTTCAAAGTAATCAATAAACCAAGGTGAGGTAGGTTATGTTAAAGAGAAATCAGAAGTTAGTTCTATCATGCTTAATGGCATTAGGATTCTCTACAGCAACCCAAGCAGGGATGATTGTTTCAGGTATCGATAATGATTACCATGCCGTTAGAGGTGCAGGAGATCCAGGCGGTAACCAGTACAACTTATTACTCAACCAAGTAAACTTCTTAACTGGCGGCAATAGCGCCGATTCCTTTATCACCGCAGCAGGAATTGGTGGGAATTTTGGTAATCGTGAATTGGATGATGTTTTTTCCAGCGGTGATCTTGCTGGTAGTGTCGATCGTATTACTGAAACTGCCTTTAACGCCCTTAGCACAGCCGCCCTACTTTCCACCTACGACTTATTATTGTTTACTTGGAATAGCAGTACATCATTGAATGCAGACTGGGCAACGGTAATCAAACCCTACCTAGATGGTGGTGGCCATGTTATTTGGGAAGATGAAAATAACTTAGGTGATTTAAGTGCTGTGATTACTGGTTCAGAAAGCAATGGCTCTTTTGGTACAGGCTATCAAGTAAGTAATGTACCGGGATTAACCGATGGCATTAGCGGGAATTTTGTTAACCACCATATCGGGTTAACAAGTTGGGATCCGATGTTTACCTCATTCATCACAGGCCCAGCAAGTGACACTTACGCATCTCGCGGGATTTACTATAACTACGTACCAGAGCCAGAAACACTCGCGCTGTTTGGATTTGGTCTGATTGGGCTCGGCTTATCAAGAAAAAGAAAAATAACGCGCCTAGCTAACTAATAACTTGAGTTTAGGGCTAGCAGCGTACTAGCCCTTATCACTGTATTAACGGTCGCAGAGTAAACACTCATTTCATATTCCGCTATTAATATCACTACTTTTCCATTCAGAAATTGACATTTTCTTTCAACTCCCTAGCCTTATGTCATCCATTCGTTGAGGCTAATTTCAACATGACTGACAAAACAATTTTTAACCCAGAACTATGGGATATCGTTCCAGGCTTTGATTTTGAAGACATTACTTATCATCGTGCTAAAGCACATGGTACGGTGCGTATCGCCATTAACCGCCCAGATTGCTTAAATGCATTTCGCCCTAAAACCGTTGATGAATTATTCACAGCACTTGATCACGCTCGACAGTGGTCAGATGTTGGTTGTGTTCTCTTAACGGGTGATGGCCCTTCTAAGAAAGGTCAGTGGTCGTTCTCTTCAGGTGGTGACCAACGTATTCGCGGTAAAGACGGTTACAAATACGAAGGTGAAGAAGCGGGTAAAGCCGACGTAGCTCGTATGGGACGTCTACATATTCTGGAAGTTCAGCGTATGATCCGCTTTATGCCTAAAGTTGTTATCGCTGTTGTACCTGGTTGGGCTGTAGGTGGCGGCCATAGCCTTCACGTTGTGTGTGACTTAACGCTTGCTTCGAAAGAACACGCGGTATTTAAGCAAACTGATCCTGATGTCGCATCATTCGATTCAGGCTACGGCTCTGCTTACCTTGCGAAGATGATTGGCCAAAAGCGCGCTCGTGAAATCTTCTTCTGTGGTTTTGACTACAGCGCACAAGAAGCGTATGAAATGGGTATGGTAAATAAGGTTGTTAATCACTTCGAATTAGAAGAAGAAGCATTGCGCTGGGCAAAAGAAATTACCAGCAAATCTCCAACAGCAATGCGTATGCTTAAATACGGCTTCAACCTGCCAGATGATGGTTTGGTAGGTCAACAACTGTTCGCTGGTGAAGCAACACGCCTTGCCTATGGTACCGCTGAAGCGCAAGAAGGCCGTGATGCCTTCCTGGAAAAACGTGACCAAGATTTCAGCCAGTTCCCTTGGCACTATTAATCGCGTTTAGTTTTCACTAAAAACAATCAAGCCCTGATTTAGTCAGGGCTTTTTCGTTTTACTGCATCCCCATTCAATTTTAAATGAGATTAATAATGTAATAGCTAGGTAATAACCCGTGATGATATATGCCTCTAATCTATTTACGGTATAAACATCACTAAGGAAAGGTTATGTGCAAACTAAAAATAACTATCAATATATTCATTTCTACGCTGTTCCTTTTTAACTATCACGTTATTGCAAGCGAAGCAAAAAATCCGTTTTCAGAGCAATGGCTTAATGAAATCAAAAAACTCGCCGAAATAGAAGTATTACAACGAACAATTCCATTTCAAGATGGGACTGAATTAACCTACTCCATGCCAGTAGAAGGCAGTACCAACGAAGCCATTAATCTTGGTCAAGGTTGGACTGAAAAGACTCAACAGCAGTTCTACTCTACTAGTCAAGGTTCAAGAATAATGCCTTATGATTGGTATCTATATTTAGAACAAGTAGATGATACATCACTCTTTCGCGCTAACAATAATATAAGCAGTTACGGTTATCTCCCTAGCAAGATAACTAAAAATAATCCTGACGGACTAAGTATAGGTTTTGTAAAAGACACACCTTCAGCTAAAACTAAGAAATCACAGACTTACCCAGGAATGAGCGAAGAATCTTGGGTTGGTATGAATTGCGCGGCTTGCCATACAACGGAAGTGGAATATAAAGGCACGGTAATGCGTATTGATGGCGGCCCAACAATGGCGAATTTTCAGCAATTCAATGTCGATTTAGTTGCAGCCCTAGAGTCAACGATCAGAGATGATGATAAATTTGAACGCTTTGCCAAAAATGTATTACAAACATCAAACTATATCGATAGCACTGACAATAGAGATAGCCTGAAGTTAGATTTAATTAAGCAAACCGGCATACTTAATCACCGTAATAAAATCAATGTGCCGAATGATCATCAAGCGCCATATGGCTACGGGCGACTGGATGCTATCGGAGCGATTTTCAATCAAGTATTGTCGGTTTTTWACAATGACCCTCATAACGCGCGTGTTGCAAACGCGCCGGTAAGCTACCCATTTCTTTGGGGGACACATCAGTCGGATGTCGTTCAGTGGACAGGTTTTGCACCTAATGGTCCATTGAGTCTCGGCGCGCTGATCCGAAATGGCGGCGAAGTACTCGGTGTTTACGGACAAATTGAAATAGATAAAAACACCAATACCGTTGCTTACCCGTCATCTTTAGATTTTAAAGGCTTAGGTATTCTAGAAGCAAGAGTCGCACAGTTAAAAGCGCCACCTTGGCCACAGAGGCTATCAAGCATCGACACATCTAAATCGCAACAAGGTAAAAGTATCTATGCAAAAGAATGCGCCAGTTGCCATGCCGTCGTTGCTAAGTCAGATCAAGGTAAACCTTATAAAGCACAACTTACACCTTTATTCGATGTGAAAACCGATGCACAAGAAATCATAAACCTATTAGCTTATCGAGATAGTGGTGCATTTAACTCTCGCCATGAATTTGGCAAATTAGGCCCACAAATAGGTACTATTACAACGGGCTTAGATCCTTTGGTAAATTCGGTTGTAGGAACTATTTTATCGCAACTTAAAGAAGCTATGCCTGCCAGTTTCGTTGAATATGAAGGTGGAGTATTAGCAGGGGATCCGAGTCTAAATAATGGTATTGGCTTCAATGATACTCAACGTAAGGACTATGCAAAAAAAGCATTAAAGGGTCTTGACGACTTTAAACTAGCTTATAAAGACCTTCACGACACAGCTCAATTCATAAATTCCAAATGCAAATTGACGCCAAAGTTATGTAAAGAACTTCTGGATTCTGGTTTGGTTGTGGTTGATGTCAAGGGCTACATTAACAACCTCCAAACTACGCCGGAACAAAAAGCAATAAAAGCTGCGGTACGTGATGGGCAAGTTTATAAAGCTCGCCCACTTAATGGAATTTGGGCTACCGCTCCTTACCTTCACAATGGCTCTGTACTTTCACTAATGGAGTTATTAAAGCCAGAAGAACAGCGTTTAAAAGAATTCTACGTCGGCAGTCGAAAATTAGACGCTGTAAATGTCGGCTTTATCAACGAGCAGGTGCCCCACTCTTCATTATTTGATACCGGGTTACTGGGAAATAGCAACCGTGGTCATACATACGGTGTTGATTTAAAACAAAATGAAAAATATGCATTAGTTGAGTATATGAAGACGTTATAACAATAATTAAGTATTTCATGTCTTAACGAGTAGGGTGAGGCGTCTCCACCTCATCCCTCTCACAGAACCGTGCGTACGGGCCTCGTACACGGCTCATGCACGTTTCCATTCAGCATAATTGCTGAACACATACCCTGTCTTTATATGCTCAAGATTTACCAGACCCAGTTCAATGAACCACTGGTTTGGCATCGCATAGCTGGCCAAGGGACTCGCCGAACTTCTCCAACATGTCATTCGAATGTGCTTGAAGTGCGCCTTATACCCAAGTTGTTTCAGTCTCCTGTGTAACCTTTTGGCCGTCTTCCAGAGCTTCAACTGAAGGCTACGTAACCGCCTTCGAAGCCAAGTGGCGAGCCTCTTGAACTCCCCGTTGGCATTCGCTACTTTGAAGTACTGGCCAAAGCCTCTTAGCACCGGATTTAACGCTTTGATGACCTCGCATAGAGGCTTGCCCCTATTGCGCTTGGTCATGCTTTTGAGCCTATCCCTGAACCTTTGCACCTTCTTAGGTTGGATCCGGGTGTAATGACTCCCTATCTCCACACCCAAGAACTTCACACCGTCATGGCTATGGGCAAGATGGGATTTACTCTGGTTCACCGTGAGTTTCAGGCCTTTTTCCAGTATCTCCGTTGCCTGCCTGAGTGCATTCTCTGCACCCGAACGGCTTCGACAGAGGATTAAGATATCATCGGCATAGCGCACTATACGATGACCGCGTCGTCTCATTTCCTGATCGAACGCATCCAGATAGAGATTCGCTATCAATGGGCTTATTACACCGCCCTGTGGACTCCCGACTTCTGTCTCATACCAATGCCCATTCTCCATTACCCCACTTTTCAGGAACTGTTTTACCAGTTCAAGAACACTACTATCTGTGACCCGTTTCCGTATGCTTGACAAGATAAGCTCATGATCAAGCTTGTCGAAGCACTTGGACAAGTCCATATCAACGACATACTGCAGGCCATACCTGCGGATGAACATCGTGGCTTTGTTGATAGCATCGTGACAGCTTCTTCGAGGCCGGTATCCAAAGCTTGATGGATGGAACTGCTCCTCGAAGATGGGGGTAAGTAAATCATTCAGGGTTTGTTGGACAACTCTGTCCCGAACACTCGGGATACCCAGCAGCCTGACACCGCCATCGTCTTTCGGGATTTCGACCCGCCTGACTGGAAGGGGACAATACTGCCGAGTTTTCAGTTCGAGTAGGAGTTGGTCGAGGTTGTTACTCAGATTCGAGGCGAAGTCACTCAGGCTCTGCATATCAGTTCCTGCCGCACCCTTTGATTTCCACACCTTTTTGAACCCCTTGTACAGCCGCTCCTTATTAAGCAGTTGGCCATACAGGCTGTAATATACCCTCAACTTCTCTCCATACTCTTGGGTTGTGCGCTGTGTGGAGACAGTGTGCTTTGTCTTCATGTCGGTCTATTTCATCAGGCTCTGTAGCGTTCTAGCTCAATGGCAATCTACTACTGTCACTCTGATTACTCCCATGTACGGATTCACCCCTCAGTACCCTGCTTCCAGTTAACCAAGTGGGAATACCCCGGTAGCGAGCCGGCTTGTGTACCATGAAAAAAAACACCTGTTCATCACAGACTTGAAACGTACTTCCTCCCTTCGCAACGCGATGTGCTTTTAGCAGCATGGCGCCCCACCAGACATATTGCTGCTGGTCAGCTCGGTTTTCTCCTCCACGCCATTACTGGGCTTCACTGGCCGAGCCTTACTCACTACTACGGATTCATCTGCCACCTCACACCAGCACGAGCCTCGGCTTTCACCTTGTGCTTGCGCCTCCGGCGTTTGCCCGGATGCGGTGCCAGGCTTCCCCAGTTATTGCACTGGCTCCCTGTAAGGTATCCCACCCTCAAACACACCATTGGTCTGACTAAGTATTGGGCTTAACGCTATTTTGCACGCTTACCCACCAACAGTGCCGAAACAGGTTACGGTAAGTTGTGTACACCTTACTTCCTATGGCTTCCTTCAGACCCTGCCGTTGGCCAGCAACGCCCTTGCCATTTGGATTATCTTCCCCTTAGTCGGGGCGATTCAGGTTTCTTTCAACCTGACGGGTTTGCCAGCTTTGCTGGGCAAACAAAAAAGGCTCTACAGTTTCTGTAGAGCCAAATAGTCCTAGCAAGACCAGCAAAATTCAAAATAACATTCATTAGGACAGCGAAAATCTCGTACTGAATTAATAAGTAAAACTCACACCGACAAAATGTATCCGACCATCAAAGCTTCCGTTCAGCCTTGGGAGCGTACGCTGAATATCCACTTCACCTAAATCAGCATATTCATAGAACATATCAACGGTAATATCGTCCCATTTTGTTGCCGCACCGACCGAGTAGCGATATTGTTCGCCAACGGGTACATCTACCCATTGCTTAGTGGGATCATCCTGCGGCGACGTTTCGTAAGAGAAACCAGCTTTTAATCGCCACTCGTTGTTTAACTGATAATCGGCACCTAATGCGAACTTCCACACATCATCCCAATCTCGGTCTATTGTTACCCCGTCACGCCCTAACCCAAGATCAGTATCGGGGGTGAAGTTCATTACTGTATTATCCCATTCACTCCAACGATGCCACTGAACAGAGGCAAGTAGATCAAGTTGGTTATTCACTGCATAACTGGCACTGACATCGGCAATGGCCGGTAAGCTGATATCAGTTTGCAGCCGATTAATCAGGCCAATTTGAGTCGGCCCGGAAACACGAGTATCAAACTCATGCTCTAATTTTGTTCGGTAGCTCGCACTCAGTGCCAGCCTTTCATCATGCAGATACATCACACCGACATTGGCACCGAATGCCCAGTCTGTATCCTGCTTTACATCAAGCATTTTGGTTGACTGCTGTAATGCCGCCCAACTTAACTGTACACCAGCCCCAACTGACCATTGTGAATTAATTTTATAACTCAGGGCTGGATTAAATTGCATTGCCGTTAACGTGATCTCATCAAGGGCAGCCGCCCCAGCCCACTGATCACCATACGCAAGGCTTGAACCACCAACCGCGCCTAATGCCAAACCAAGGTGCAGATTATCGGTTACCTGATGAGCATGAAAAGCACCAAAGGAAGGTAGAACGGAATGCGCTTTACCATCCATATCTCGGTCAGCGTTATCCGTGTACTTCATTTCTAGGTCGAACCCTAACAAGTTAAACGTTGTAAGGCTCTCTCCCATGCCACTTATGGTTGCAGGGTTTACCCACATCGCGGCAGCCGAATCAGTATAAACACCATCACCGGCGCCTGCTGTACCAGCATTAGCAGTAACTGCTTCTTGCAAAAATATACCGCTCGCTTGTGCGGGCAAAGATAAGACGGACATTATTGCCAATGTCAGTTTTAATGGTCGCATTTTTATTCTCAATACATTTCACGTAGGTTGAACAAGGCAAAGCATTAGCCTTGTTTATATTTCAGTTTTTCTATTACATATGCAGGGGCTATTTCTTCTAGTTGAGCGAGGCATTGTTCAGCCTGATCGTTATTGGTACGAACGTAGATATCGCAAACCGCATAAAGCTGTTCTGGTGCACCTGAAATTAAATAAGCTTGTTCGAATGACTGTACTGATTTTGCTATATCGATCGGCTCTTGCAGCACGCCGTTCAAGTACCAAAAATAGCTATTATCTTCTGCCAATTTAGCTGCCTTTTCGATGGCTGCAGCTGCTTGTGCTTTTTTATCCAACCTTACTAGCGTTAGCGCTTTCGAATAATGAAGGTTAGCCGCTTGAGGCTGTAATTCGATCGCTCTACCCAGCGAATTTAACGCTTCCGTATCTTTACCTTGGGCACGAAGGTTATCTGCAACACTGAGCCAAACCTGAACATTATTTGGTGTCTTTACCAATAAGTTTTCATAGAGCGTTTGTGCTTTGCCCCACTCTTGATGCCAACGGTATACATCCGCAAGTAACAATACTGAGTCAGTATCCGGTTGAGACTTCAAATAAGTCAGTAGCTCCTGATATGCGGGCTCTATCGCGTTTTGCTGCTCAGACGACATGCTGGAATAGTCTCGAATCAAGCTTGTCGTCGCCGTGATCCTTACTCGGCTGCTACTGTCTTGCAATAATGGCGCAACGATACGCCAGCGATGTTCGAACTGATAGGGGTCTGTACCTATGACAGCTGCTTCACGAATAGTCGCACTTTCATCTTTTAGTGCGCGCGCTACAGCAACCAAGCTGCTCTGATTGGGATAACGAGCTAGCTGACGCAAAGCATCAGCCCTAATATCATCACCCTGACGTTTATCTTGCGCAGTATAAACAAGTTGTTGAATGTGCTCAGCACTTGCTTTCTGTACCGCCACCTGAGAATTTGAAGGGGAAGTAACAACATTGTCGCTGGCAAATACTGACGATGACAGCAAGGCAATGCTGGTTAAAATGGCTAATGACTTCTTCATAGAAACCTACACCTAATACTTTGATGCAAAAGCGGGACCATGACTTGCTTGTGCATGCCTTAATTCATCACGATACTTTCCGTAAGCTACGGGGTTTCCGGTCATACGTAATACATAAGCGATAGCGTTATCTGCATGACTGAAAAACTTCTTCCAACCAGCGCAAAGGTAATTAAGCCCTGGCTCGCCATCTTTGGTTCTAATAAAGCGATTTTTGGGGCATTCACCATGACACGCAAATTTATAGTCACATTGCTGACACTGCGTCGTCAGTGTTCTTGATTTAGCAAAACCAAATTTTTTCTGCTCTTCCGAGTAAGCCATATCATCCAACTTTTGATGATGAATGTTGCCGACTTTATATTCTGGGTATACATAGTGGTCACAGGTATAAACATCGCCATTAGGCTCCATTGCTAAACCTTTTCCGCATATTTCGCCAAGCGTACAAAGCGGGTTTTTTCGTCCCATCCATGTTTCTACACTGGCTTCGAAATATTGAACGAACACTTTGCCAATATCGTTTTTGATCCATTCATCAAAAACAGCAATAAGAAAATCTCCCCACGCATCAGCCGATACACACCACGGTTCAACTACCGACTGCTTATGCCATGGGTTAAGTCGCTTATCGCCTTGGCGCAGTTGTTCTTGAGGTTCCCATGTTTGCGGGGCTGTCGTACGGAACGTTTTCTGTTCCACAATAGGAATGAACTGCATTTGAGGTGATTTCACGACATCACGCAAAAATCGATAAACCTCTAATGGGTTCTTGCTGGTTAGGTTATTCACACACGTTAATGTCGCAAATTTCACATTGTGCTTATGTAGCAAGTCAACGGCGTTCATGACTTGCCTAAAAGTACCACGTCCAGCTTTGTTGGTTCGGTAGGTATTATGCAATAGCTCTGGGCCATCAATACTTAATCCAACGAGGAAATGATGGGACGCAAGAAACTCGCACCATTCATCATTAAGCAACGTACCGTTTGTTTGTAGGTCATTTGAAATTATCACACCTGCTGGCTGATACTTCTTTTGTAACTCAACCACTTTTTGGAAATACTCGAGCCCAAGCATTGTAGGCTCTCCCCCCTGCCAAGAAAATATAATCTCAGGGGTATTTTGACCCTCAATATATTGTCGGATATACGTTTCAAGAGTGTCGTCATCCATCTTTGGCGAACAGCCTTTTTTATACTCAAGCAAATCCTGTTTGCTCAAGTAATAGCAATAAGTGCAATCAATGTTGCAAGCTGCGCCAATTGGCTTAGCCATTACATGCAAACGCTTAGATGCCTTACCGTTAAACTGTGGACCTTGAGTGACTAACATATCTCACCTATACGCAATTTATTCAGGGAGCAACAATGTTAAATCGCGACTAAGAGAATTGCTTGTTATACCCCTTATAACCAATGGGAATGTCGTAATCACCTACAATGCGCTCTCCATCGGCTTCGGAGGTGCATACCCGTGTTTTCTAAATTATCTAAGTTCTCAAACCTACCTAAACAATCACGCATCGCACTAGTCATCGGTGCTGGTGCCATTGTATGGCTAGCAGTCAGTAACATATCAAAGCCTCCCCACCCAATTAAACAACAAATTGAAACTGACATGGTACTCGTTGAAGGCGGAAGCTTTGTGATGGGATCCAATTCAGCTAATGCAAAAAAATCAGAAACACCTGCGAGAGCTGTTTCAGTAAACAGTTTTTACATGTCTAAGTTTGAGGTAACGCAATCGTTGTTTGAGTCAGTCATGGGTTCGTCTCTCAGCTACTTCAAAGCCCCTGATGTCCCTGTAAATAACATCAGCTGGCAACAAGCCAATTTCTTTATTACAAAACTGAACGAACTTACTGGTGTTAATTATCGTCTACCCACCGAGGCCGAATGGGAATTTGCAGCGCAAGGCGGCAACCTCAGCCAAGGCTATACCTACAGCGGCTCAAACAATATTGATGATGTAGCGTGGTATGCAGGTAACTCGAATAACCAAGCGCAACCTGTCGGCCAGAAACAACCGAATGAGCTCGGCTTATACGACATGACGGGGAATGTCGGCGAGTTTGTGATTGATGCCTTTGATGATGGCTTTTATCGCTATGGCCCTGCAAGCAACCCAAATAATGCCCACGATACAGACATTGGTTTGGCACATAAATCGGTCCGTGGTGGCAGCTTTTCATACGATGCCAACGAGTCGGAAAACTACCGACGAGATTTCGCTAGTCAATCCATTTTGATGTCTGACATGGGACTAAGACTCGTTAGAGATGAGAAGTAATAAGCCCGAAGGCACACAGAACACGGATACACTCTTAATCAAAGGAAAGCAATAATGAACAAACCTTGGTTACCTTGCATGCTTATGACTGGATTGCTCGCCATGCCAGCAATAGCGGCACCAGAGAAACCCAAACTCGTACTTCAAATTACCGTTGATGGGCTACGTGCCGACCTACTGGAGCGCTATAAACAAAACTTTAGCGATGATGGCTTTCGTTACTTAATGGATCAAGGCACTTATTATACCAATGCTCATTATCAGCACGGGAACACCGAAACCATTGTTGGCCATGTATCCCTAGCTACAGGGGCACCGCCGAGTGTACACGGTATGGTGGGTAACGTTTGGTATGACAGGCAACTTGATCGTCTAGTCTATAATGTCGAAGATGGTAACTACAGCATGCTAAGTGCTAATGCTGGCGTTGACCAATCAACCGAAATCGACCCGACACAGAAAGCCGCACAACTGGATGGGCGTTCGCCAGTGCCAATTTTATCGACAACCTTCAGTGATGAGCTTGCAGTTGCAAGTAACGGAGAATCCAAGCTCTTCTCGGTATCAATTAAAGATCGCGGTGCTATTTCACTTGCTGGACATTCAGGTAAAGCGTTCTGGTTTTCCAAGGCGCAGTCTGAATTTGTAACCAGTGAATATTACTATGACCAGTACCCAGATTGGGTAACGGATTGGAATAGTGCTGATCATACAGCCCAATATTCCAAGCAACGTTGGACGCTCTCGCTACCCGAAGATCAGTACACCCTTAAAGAAGGCGAAACAGATCATAAGGTGGATTTAGCCGGCTTTAAACGCAGCTTTCCGCACCCTTATGGACCTGCCAGCTATCCGTATTTCAGTACCATGTTAACGTTAAGCCCTGCAGGCGATGAATTAACCGAAAGTTTTGCCTCTACCCTTATCGAAAAAGAGCAATTAGGCCGTGGTAAATTCACAGACTACCTTGCTGTTAGTTTCTCATCAAACGACTATGTCATTCATATGTATGGGCCTTCTAGCCTCGAAGCTGAAGATAACTTAATCCGACTAGATAGAACCATTAGCAAGCTACTTAAACAGGTTGATGCCAAAGTAGGCCTTGAGAATACGTTAATTGTTTTATCTGCTGATCACGGTGTGCCGGAAGCAGCACCTACCGTTAACGCTCTTGGCTATAATAGTGCAAGCTACTTTAATAAAGACGCGATCATCACACCTGCTCTATTAGATCAATTAAAGATCCGCTTTGGTCTTAGCGAAGACGTAATACGGCTCTATGCTCAACCTTACATCTACCTAAACCATGAAATGATTAAAGAAAAAGATCTTAATCTTGCAGAGGTACAGCGTGTCATTGCAGAACAAGTAAGCAAAGTTACAGGTATCTCTTATGCGGTAACAAGTACCGATATTCAAACTAATAAGCTACCTGATACCCATATTATGCAGTTAGTTAAAAATAACTATCACCCTCAACGCTCAGGTGATATTTACCTTGTATTTGCCCCGCGCACCTACATTAATGACATGGACGGGCTTACCATTGCTTCAACGCATGGCTCACCTTGGCGCTATGACACCCATGTCCCTGTTATATTTGCGGGTAGCTCAGTGCAAACCAACAAGGTATCTCGTGCCATAACGCCTTACGATATTGCCCCAACGCTGTCTAATATTTTGGGTATTACTCAACCAAGTGGTGCTACGGGTGAAGTGCTGAAAGAAGTCTTAGAACGCTAATTATTTTCAGGCGATACACCCAATAGGCTCATATTAAATGAACCTATTGGGTTAAACTTTTTGATCTTGCGAGTAGTTAGAATAAAACGTATCAATAACACTACTTAACTAACTTAGATATATAAGGAATATTTCTAAGTTTATTCTCCCAAGGCAAACCATAACCAACTAAGAGATCATCATTGGGCATTTCATAAGCAAAATATTGAACAACTGGAATATCTACTCTGCTTGGTTTGACGAATAGTGTCGCAATCGAGAGTGATTTTGGTGAAAAGTTATCCGACAAATGTTCAATAAGACGCTTCATTGTACCACCAGATTCAATAGCATCATCGATAACGATAACGTCTTTATCTGTTATATCGATATTATTGTGATAAACAATCTCTGAAGTATTGTTACTGTCACCTGGTGTATGGGGACAAGAAATATAATCCATGCAGATATCAATGTTGAGTTTACGTACAAGGTCAGCCGTAAAAAGGATCCCTCCAGGTACAACCGTTATGATTACAGCCTCTTTAAACACTTTATTAAGCATCCCTGCAACGGTATTTGCTCCCTCCTCTATCTGTTCCTTGCTTAAGACCATTTCACCCACATGTGGATTTTTCATCTTGTTTCTCCGCTAATGACTAATATTTTGAAAATATACGAGCAAGGTTACCGCTAATCACACCTCATCGTTATGAGATCACTCGTATATCGATAATCGTTATTTGGCATTTTTTCCTTTTTTGCATCTGCTCGTCATTTCTTGCTGACAATCAGATTCGTACAATGACAATAAAAATTCCTTACTAACACTTCGATGCGTTGTTGGTTTCAACTCAGAGAGTGACATCAATGATTGCGTAGATAGAATAGCCTCAACTTCCACCGAGCTCGTCACACTCAGTAATCTGCTTTGATAATACTCGCTTAATGGCATCTCATTTTTGTTACATATCACGCGCTTAATTACATCAAACATGTACGAGTCTCCTCTTATAATTCGAGAATATTATCTCGCTAAAATATGAAGAGTAAAACAGAAGATATTTCTTTTAACTGTTCCTCATTAAGGGCTAAAATTGACAAATTCAATAGGTTATATCAAAAAAAACATTAAATGAGRAATAGAATGGAAGAGAAACAACCTGTTTTTAGTGCTAAAAAACAAGTTCTCTATTACTCACGATTAGTTAAATATGGGGTCAATAATGAGATCTCCGTTACGCTTGCTGAAGTCGCCGAGATGATGTTCACCAGCACCAGACATTGCCGTACATTATTAAAACAAATGCATGAGCTTGGCTGGATTGAGTGGAGCCCTAAAGTCGGACGCAACCAAAGATCGACACTCCTCCTTAAATATAGTCTTACGGCCCTCAAGGCAGATTTAGCTCAAAAAATGATTGCCGAAGGTGACTATGAGAAAGCTATGGCACTTATCGATAACGATAAAGCGCTTTTTGGACAGTTATTGATCAACACTTCTGGCACACAGCTACGTGAAGGCCAAGTACATATTCAACTAACCTATGATCGTAATTTCTCGGCATTATTACCGCACATACCACAACGAAATAGTGAGCGATTTTTATTACGCCAAGTATATAGCTGCCTAACAAAGTGCGATAAGCATGGTCTCATCAGCGCCGATCTTGCACACCACTGGGTATATAATGAAGAAGCACTAAGTTGGAAATTTCACCTCCGTCCACAGCTCTCTTTTCATAACGGGAATGAAATTAATGCTGAACACATTGCGAGTTTATTTAAGGGGCTAAAAGAACTCTCTCCTTTTAAAAAAGATCTCGCACATGTTGTGAGCATTACTGCTGCTAGTCCACTATGCATTGAATTCAAACTCAATAAACCAGACCCCGGTTTAGCAGGGCTGGTTGCCGATGTGAGATACTCCATACAACCCATCACTCAACTATCTTCCGTTACAGAAGTTATCGGTAGCGGTGTTTTTCAGGTTAAAGAGCATTCAGACAAAAGATTGATGCTAAGTGCAAACAATCATTTTCATGGCTATCGTGCTCTTACCGATACCGTCACCATTTGGCAAGTTCCGAGCCAATACAACTTCAAACTTGGTGAGACAAATCTCGACACCGAGTTAGCAAACGAAAAGCTAAGTTCAACTTGCGTAAACTACGTAACACTAGACAACCACCAGCCATCATCCCAATCAGACGTATACAATCAAATTGAAGATGGTTGCTTGTTGGGGATCTTTAACTACCGAGCCAACTTATCGCTGCTACAAAGAAAACTAATAAGCTATCTGCTCACGACGGAAGATGCTTTAAAATCTGAATTACGTGCTCACTCTAAGTATGAAATAGAAGCGGTAACAGCCCAAAACATATTACCGAGTTGGGTCAAGGTGCTTCCTGGTACGGAGGTAGAAACCTGCTTGCCGCCCACATTGACTATCGCCCTGTTCAAGCACAAAGCACTCGAAGAATGTGCTAATGCCATCTCTGCAATAATGCAAAGAGCAGGTATTCAATGTGAAATAAATTGCTATTCATTCTCTGACTTTTATCGCCACGCTTTTGCTAACGATCTCACCGAAGATCTTATTCTTACCAGCCTAAACTTTGATGATAATCTCCCTTCTTCTATTCTATGTTGGATGCTATCCGATCCAATCCTACATCAAAGCCTGCCTGAGAGTGACCGTTTATGGCTAGAGCAAAAGTTAATCGCGCTAAGATCAAAACACACATCAGATAACTATCTTGTTGAGTTAGAGCCAATATCAACAACCCTTATCTCCTCACACTTGTTACTACCTTTATTTCATCACAAACAGGCACTCCATTTTAAAGACTTAATCAAAGGCGTAACCATGAATGCATGGGGGTGGCCGGAATTACAAAATGTCTGGATTGACCAATAGTGAGTCTCGACAGCATCATTCTGCAAATAATGTATCCGCAAAAACGTTGTACTCGACAACGTATATCACTATTACTAATACGAACTCAACTTCACATTGAGTTCGTATTGGCTAGGTGATGATATACCTCACCGATACACTAATTAAAAAGCCTTATACACTCCCTTCAATCTAACCAATCACCAGATTCATTACTCATGTACACCACAAAATTAATTCATCGATAGTGGGTGCCGGAGCGACAATAGCTTTATCTAATAAAGTTATTTTTCATACTGTTAGAGACTTACGAACTAATTATTACGCTGTGAATAATTGGCTTTTACTTTTTAAATTTGCCCTCAACTACACATACACACTTGCACAATCGCGCATGCGTGTATATGATTCGCATCTCTTTTATTTGTTCGAGATTCCAATTGTGGATGCAAAATTAGTTATTGCGTTAAATGAATTCTTTTATGTTGCTAAAGGCTTAGTCGTTATCATCGCTGTTGTGTCGGTTCTAACTGGCTTAATGCGCGAGTATATCCCTCAAGATAAACTCCAAGAGAAGTTAACCAAACATGAGAAATGGGGTTCATTGTTAGGTGCATTATTCGGCATGCTCACACCGTTTTGTAGTGCTGCGGTTGTACCTGTAACGATGGGGATGGCATCGATGGGGGCTTCACTAGGTACCGTGATGAGTTTCATCATCTCTGCACCACTATGTAACTTTATCGTACTAGCAATGGTTTATGCTGCATTCGGTTTGAAGATCACCGTTATTTACTTCTTGATTACGTTTACTGCTGCTGTTCTTGCCGGTCTATTTATATCCAAATCACCTTGGAGAAATGAGATTAAACGTGGTGATGAGCTAGAAGATACCAAAGCAAAAGGTTGCAGTAATAATAAAACCAACTCTTGCGGTAATACCGCAACTTCAGCATCAAAAATGCGTAATGCGATGAATAGTGCTTGGTCTTTGTTTAAAAGAATTATTCCATACGTACTGCTAGGTGCTGCGATTAGTGGGTTTTCTGCTGCGTATCTACCTGCTGACATGGTAGAGAAGTATGTTGGTGGTGATAGCTTCCAATCGATTGTTGTTGCTTCTCTGATTGGTATCCCTCTTTACCTACGTATTGAAATGGCAATTCCTTTACTCAACGTGTTAATTGCTAAAGGTATGGGCTTAGGTGCTGCATTAGCATTAATTATTGGCGGTACAGGTGCAAGTTTACCTGAAATCGCGCTAGTATCAGCAGTTCTTAAAAGAAAAGCTGTTATAGCGTTTGTCGGAATAGTATTAACAACTGCCATCATTGGCGGGGCTATCTTCCAATACGTTGTATAAAAGCTTCGCGCCACTCAAATGAGTGGCGCTATGAGTTATATAAGGTAACAACCATGATGGATGAAAAGTATATTGATTCGTTAAAAGCATTGTCAGAACCCAATAGATTACGGTTGTTTTGGCTATTCCTTCACGTTGACGAATGCATGGCTGTTGCAGAGGCAATGGACATTATCGGTGATACTCAATACAACGTCTCTCGTAATCTTAAAATGTTGTATAAAGCAGGGTTACTAAACCACGAAAAGAAAGGTAAATGGGTGTTTTACACCTTGAAAGAACAAACCGCACCTCACTGTAAAGCCCTAGTTGATTCAGTAAGGTTTTTGCCTGAAGACGACTTTAATGAAGTGGTCAAACGTTGCCTAATACGCTTATCAATGAGAGTTGATGGTGAGTGTGTAATCGGTGCAGATAGCGATATATGGCATGACAAAATAAAACAGTAGTTAGCTGACTATGAAAAAATATACTCGACAAGAACTTGATTACATTCTCGAACAACACCAGCTATGGTTGGAAAACAAAGGCGGTAAGCGTGCTGTCTTTCGTAATATCGACTTAAGTAATTTTGACCTTAATGGCGTTAACCTTCGTCGAGCTAACCTGATACGAGCCAATTTTAATGGCTCTAACCTTAGTCATGCCGATATGAGTTACGCTGACATAACGTATGCTAGTTTTAGAAATGCGAACCTAAACGATGCTATTTTCCGAGATGCCGACATACGTAATGCTGATATGAGTGATGCGAAAATGCTCAATGTGGATTTATATGGAGCAGATTTGTATCGTACTGACTTAAGTAACGCCATTTTAAACACTGATATTTTTGATCGTGCTGCTCCAAGTGGCACAATTATAAAACTACGTGACTCTAGCCGAGCCCTTTGCCTTGCTGTAGGTAAAAATACGTAATGCTGACCACGGAAAAGACAGCAGTCAGTTTCGAAATATACCGTAAATTAGGCGCTTTCATCGGTTAAAAGTAATGAGAAATCGTTAGATATCTCGTTTTAATATGTTCAATCAGTAACTTTACTTTCTGTGGTGGCTGACGCGTAAATGGGTATACAGCATATATACCGAGCCTCTTCCCCACTAATTCAGGGAAGATATCGACCAATTGGCCATTGCGGAAATCGTGATAGACCAAACAGCGCGGTACATAGGCGATTCCATGTCCACCAAGTGCCGCTTTGCGGAGTGCCGTCGCATTATCGGTCGTGAAACTACCTGTCACCCTGACAATATAATTACCTTCATCGCCTTTGAACTCCCAGTCAGTCGCTCCCGTAGTTTGATAGGCATATTGCAAACAATTATGCTGGGTTAAATCTTCTGGGTTTAATGGCTTGCCATTACGGGCGATATAGGAAGGGGAAGCACATACTACCCATTGAGAATCAAGGATATGACGGGCAATCAAGCTAGAATCTTCGAGGTAACCAGTACGGATCACCAAATCAAAACCACCATCAACCAAATCGACAAAGCGATTATCGAGTGACATGTCAACTGTCAGGCCAGGGTGCATATTACAAAACTCAGCAACAGCATCAGCCAAGATCAGATCACCCGATATAGTCGGCACCGACATTTTAATATGACCGCTAACATTTTCGCCAAAGCCTGAAACTGCGTCCATAGCCTCCTGCGCGGCCTGCTTCACATTTTTGGCACCATGCATTAACGCCTTGCCAGCTTCTGTCAGAGTTAATTTTCGCGTTGTTCGATACAATAGCTGAACGCCAATCTCCTTTTCTAATCTCGCAATCCTTTTGCTAACCACCGAGTTTGTAAGGCTATTTTGCTCTGCAACCTTACTAAAACTACCCAGTTCTACTACCTGAGAAAACAAAATTAAATCATCTGCACGCATTGGATTATGTCATTTTTGGAATTAATCATTTTCATTATTTCCCTATATTAATAAAAAAGAAAGGGGTAAGTTCACACCTTGTTAACACCAAGATCACAAATACAATAATTACAAAACTTCATCAGCCCCTTTCTAAAGGACGAATGAAACAATACCTGTACGAGGATGTACCAATGAGTGAAACATTACTGGCCTTAGTGGCTTTCTCACCAATTGTGGTAGCAGCAATACTGCTGGTCGGCCTCAATTGGCCTGCAAAAAGAGCCATGCCTGTCGCCTTTGGCCTTACCGTTATCATTGCACTGACATTCTGGGATATGTCCGCTAATCGCGTATTAGCTTCTGTATTTCAAGGATTCGGCATTACGGTATCGGTACTATGGATTGTGTTCGGCGCAATCTTCCTACTCAACACACTTAAACACACTGGCGCGATAACCACTATCCGCAATGGATTTACCAACATCTCTCCGGATCGCCGCATTCAAGCCATAATTATTGCCTGGTGCTTCGGTTCGTTTATTGAAGGTGCTTCTGGTTTCGGCACCCCAGCCGCTATCGCCGCACCACTGCTCGTCGCCATTGGCTTTCCTGCCCTTGCTGCTGTACTAATGGGCATGATGATCCAATCAACACCGGTATCATTCGGTGCGGTGGGTACGCCAATTATCGTTGGCGTCAACAAAGGGCTAGATACTCACAACATTACTGAAACGTTAATCGCAAACGGCTCAACGTGGGAGGCTTACCTTCAGCAAATTACATCAAATGTCGCGCTGATCCACGCATCGGTTGGGACAATGATCCCTGTACTAATGGCAATGATGCTGACCCGCTTCTTCGGTAAAAACAAAAGCTGGACTGAAGGACTTGATATTGTGCCATTCGCACTATTTGCCGGTGTCTCTTTTACTATTCCTTATGCATTAACCGGTGTTTTCCTAGGTGCAGAGTTCCCATCACTGATTGGTGGGCTGGTTGGCTTAGCCGTTGTGGTTTCAGCAGCTAAACGCGGCTTCCTTGTACCTAAATCAACATGGAACTTCGAGTCAGAAGATAAGTGGCCAGCAGAATGGTTAGGTTCACTTAAGATCAACCTTGATGAAAATAAGACTAAACCAATGAGCATGGTACTGGCTTGGGCACCTTATGTCTTGCTAGCCGTCATTCTAGTCGCTAGCCGCGTTAGCGCAGACTTCAAAGGGATGCTGGTTAGCGTAAGCCTTTCTTTCACCAATATCCTCGGTGAAACAGGCATTAGTACCGCAATTCAGCCACTATACCTACCGGGAGGCATTCTAGTATTCGTTGCCCTGCTAGCAGTTCTGCTTCAGTCACGTCGTGTCGCCCCACTTGCCAAAGCTTTTGGTGAGTCGAGCAAAACGTTAATTGGTGCAGGCTTTGTTCTGGTATTCACCATTCCAATGGTCCGTATCTTCATCAACTCAGGAGTGAACAGTGCCGATCTTGCCAGTATGCCTGTAACAACCGCGAATTTTGCAGCTGGCCTTGTGGGTGATGCTTTCCCAGCGCTAAGCGCAACGGTCGGTGCTCTGGGTGCCTTCATCGCGGGTTCAAACACGGTATCAAACATGATGTTCAGCCAATTCCAGTTCGAAGTCGCACAAACGTTAACCATATCAAGTGCTGTTGTTGTTGCCCTTCAGGCCGTTGGTGCAGCAGCCGGTAATATGATCGCCATTCATAACGTGGTTGCAGCATCTGCCACGGTCGGATTGTTAGGGCGCGAAGGTGCAACGCTGCGTAAGACGATTATCCCAACAATATATTATTTAATCATGACTGGCGTGATTGGCTTAGTGGTGATTTACGGCTTCCAAATTACAGATGCACTCATGAAGTAAGCGCCAGATTAACTTCTTACTAGGATTAGATTTATGATTATTTCAGCCTCAACAGATTACCGCGCGGCCGCTAAGTCGAAGCTACCACCGTTTCTTTTTCACTATATTGATGGTGGCTCATACAACGAACACACTTTGGATCGCAATACCGACGATCTAGCAAGTATCGCCCTGCGCCAGCGTGTACTAAACAACATGTCTGAGCTAAGTCTTGAGAGCGAGCTTTTCGGTGAAAAAATGGCATTACCTATCGCATTGGCGCCTGTTGGACTAACAGGAATGTATGCTCGACGTGGTGAGGTTCAAGCAGCCCAAGCAGCTGCGAACAAAGGTATCCCGTTTACCATGTCAACGGTCTCTGTTTGCCCAATTGAAGAGGTTGCCCCAGCAATCGATCGTCCGATGTGGTTCCAGCTATACGTGCTCAAAGATCGTGGCTTTATGAAAAACGTACTAGAGCGCGCCAAGGCCGCAGGGGTAACAACTCTGGTCTTTACTGTCGATATGCCAGTACCGGGTGCTCGATACCGTGACATGCGCTCTGGAATGAGCGGTCCGAATGCCGCATTTCGTCGAGTATTTCAGTCGATGCGCCACCCAAGTTGGGCGATAGATGTCGGTCTTTTGGGCAAACCTCACGATCTTGGCAATATTTCCACCTATAGGGGTTCACCAACCAAGCTAGAAGATTATATTGGGTGGTTAGGAGAAAACTTCGATCCTTCAATCAGCTGGAAAGATCTAGAGTGGATCCGTGAATTCTGGGATGGCCCAATGATCATCAAGGGGATTCTTGATGAGGAAGATGCCAAAGATGCAGTCCGCTTTGGTGCCGATGGTATTGTTGTATCAAACCACGGTGGCCGCCAACTCGACGGAGTGTTATCTACAGCCAGGGCGCTACCGAACATTGCTGATGCCGTAAAAGGCGATTTGAAGATCCTCGTCGATTCAGGCATCCGGACAGGTCTCGATGTGGTACGTATGCTGGCACTCGGTGCTGACTGCACCCTACTTGGCCGATCTTTCGTCTACGCACTTGCTGCACAGGGTGGCAAAGGCGTTGAGAACCTGCTCGATCTGTATGAAAAGGAAATGCGAGTTGCCATGACACTTACTGGTGCAAAAACGATTTCTGACTTGTCCCATGAGTCGCTAGTAAAAATGGGTTAAGCAAACATAAAGGATATCGCAGGCGATCAAACAACATCACTAATACAATAATTATCCTCAGTGATATCGCCTGCGGCTCAACAAAAGGAAGCAATTGATGGCAAACGCAATTACAAATGCCACGTATCAACAACTGGAAGGTATCCTTGCTGGGCGTATCGACCAAGAGCGCATCATAACCCAAGAAGCCAAACGCCTAGCCTACGGCACCGACGCGAGTTTTTATCGCTTGGTGCCGAAAATCGTTCTACGCCTTAGGGATTTGGATGAAGTAATTTTTGCCATCCAATGCTGTCGTGAACTGAGTGTTCACTTTACCTTCCGCGCTGCAGGCACCAGTTTGTCTGGTCAGGCAGTGTCAGATTCGGTGCTTATCACCCTCACCGACGATTGGCGCGGACATCAGATTACCGATAACGGCCATAAAATCACTCTCCAACCCGGTGTAATTGGTGCTGATGCCAACAAATACCTTGCACCATTTCAGCGTAAAATCGGCCCAGATCCGGCCTCAATCAATACGTGCAAAATTGGTGGCATTGCAGCCAACAACGCTAGCGGTATGTGCTGTGGTACAGCGCAGAACTCTTACCGTACCGTCGATAGCATGAAAATCGTGTTTAGCGATGGTTCACTGCTTGATACTGCCAGCAGCGAGAGTATCGCGGCATTCAAAACAGCTCGCCCTGAATTGCTACAAGGTATTCAGGCACTCTGCCAAGAAACAGCCGAGAACACTGCGCTTACCGAGCGTATTCATCATAAATACCGCCTGAAAAACACCACCGGTTACGCTCTTAATGCCTTGGTTGACTATCAAACCCCAGTAGAAGTACTCGAGCACTTAATGATTGGCTCTGAAGGTACTTTGGGGTTTATTGCCGAAATTACCTACAACACGGTGATTGAACACCAACATAAAGCCTCTGCCCTGTTGGTGTTTGCCGATATCGAAGAAGCCAGTAAAGCGGTCACAACACTATCAAAAACACCAGTAGCTGCCGTCGAACTCATGGATGGCAGAGCGATGCGCTCCGTCGCCGATAAACCCGGCATGCCCGAATTTATCAAATCACTAGATCTTGAAGCGGCAGCACTGCTGGTTGAGTCTCACGCGAGCTCCCAAGCAGACATAGACAGTCAATGCATTCAGATTATGGATTCACTGTCGGATTACACCATTATTGAGTCGGTACCTTTTACTTCGAATCCTGCTACTGTTGCCACCCTTTGGGGGATCCGTAAAGGCATGTTCCCTGCCGTTGGGGCTGTACGTGAGGTGGGCACCACAGTGATCATTGAAGATGTTGCCTTTCCAGTTGAAAACTTGGCAAATGGTGTTCGCGACCTGCAAGCATTGTTCGATAAATACCAATATAGCGAAGCCATCATTTTCGGCCATGCACTAGAAGGTAACTTACACTTTGTCTTTACCCAAGGCTTTGAATCACAGACTGAAATAGAGCGCTATGGCGGCTTTATGGACGATGTAGCCGAGTTGGTAGCCGTTAAGTATCAAGGCTCATTGAAAGCCGAGCATGGCACAGGCCGAAATATGGCGCCTTATGTTGAACTAGAATGGGGTAAAGACGGCTATGCCTTGATGCAAAAGATCAAGGCACTGTTCGACCCTGAAAGCCTACTTAATCCGGGGGTGATCATTAATGACAACCCCAATTCACACATTGAGCACCTTAAGCCAATGCCTGCGGCAGATGAATTGGTTGATCGCTGTATTGAATGCGGCTTTTGTGAACCAGTCTGCCCTTCTCGTACCCTCACCTTGTCGCCACGCCAGCGTATTGTGCTATATCGTGAATTACAGCGCCGCCGTGCGGCTGGAGAAAGTGTTGAAGCGACCGAGCTAGAAAAAATATTTGAATACCAAGGGATCGACACCTGCGCGGCAACCGGGCTTTGTGCCGATCGCTGCCCTGTCGGTATTAATACTGGTGACTTGGTAAAACAGCTGCGCACAGCGAAATACCAAAAATTCACTCCAATAGCCAAATGGACTGCCGATCACTTTTCGACCACAACGGCACTGGCTAGAGCCGGGCTCAAAGCCAACCAGTTAGCCGTTAAAGCGCTAGGAGAAAACTGTATTGGTAAGGTTACCAATGGTATGCGTAACCTCACCAAAGGGACAACACCACAATGGATCCCAGAATTACCGCAAGCGAATTCGAGAGATCTCACTGATATGGCAGCGTATCAACCTAAACAACTGAAAAAAGTCGTTTATATGCCATCCTGTGCCAGCCGCAATATGGGGCAACAAACCGATGCTGCTGACCAGAGACCATTGACGGAAGTTACACTCTCATTGCTTGAGAAAGCGGGATACGAGGTAATTATTCCAGCCTCGCTCAAAGACCAGTGCTGCGGCATGCCCTATGACAGCAAAGGCATGAACGATATCGCCACTAGCAAGTCACAGCAGCTTGAAGATGCCTTGTGGCAAGCGTCTCAGCATGGTCAGTTTCCTGTATTGATGGATACCAGCCCATGTGCCAAGCGTAGTATTGAGCAATTTACCCAACCACTGAAGATATTCGAGCCAACAGGTTTTGTCAGCAAGTTCCTATTAGAGCATTTAACCATCTCCCCTGTCGATGAAACCGTTATACTGCACATTACGTGTAGCTCGCGCCGTATGGGGTTGGAAAGCGATATGCTGAAGCTCGCTCAGATGTGTGCATCTGATGTGATTGTACCTGAACATATTCAATGCTGTGGTTGGGCTGGTGACAAAGGCTTCACGACCCCTGAATTGAATGCCGCCGCTGTACACCCTCTAAAAGCTCAAGTCCCAGAAAACTGCCGACGGGGGTTCAGTAACAGCCGAACCTGCGAAATTGGCCTGTCACACCATAGTGGCGTGCCTTATCAGTCAATTCTTTATCTGGTCGATGAGGTCTCTCACCCTACCATTTAAGGAAATAGTTATAAAAAGCCTGTCAAAGCAGAATTTATGACAGGCTTAATTTCTTTAAATCAGAGTCATTGATTCTTTATCTCTTGATTATCTTGCCCACTATATGAAAGCTTCGCGATCTAACGATTCGATAATGCTGATTAAACATAGCTATCTTATACGTTTCACGTAGACGTTTAGCTTATATGGTGGGTTACTTAAATACACACCACGAATCTATTTCACCAGCTAAGATGACCAATCCTAATTGAATAAAAACCAATATTTCCCTAGAATGTCTGTAAATAGTTTTAAAAAATGAACATCACCATGAAGAAGTATGATTTTGTCGTTCAAKATATTCTTAGCAAGATTTATCAGAATAAAATAAGCATTAAACTTCCCGCAGAAAGAGAACTTGCAGAAAGCTATTCAGTATCAAGGTTTACGATAAGAAAAGCCTTGAGTAAACTCGAAGCGATTGGTGTAGTAACAGCAAAATTAGGTGCAGGTCATTATGTCAAAGAGTCTGTACGGGATAATCCTCTCATTTATAATTCAATAACAGAAAACAGCTTTAACGAAATAGCATATAAAAAAGTAAGCTTGCACAAAAAACTAGCAACGGGTCATGATAGAAATATATTCCAATTTGGAGAAGATGATTATATTTGGGATATAAAGAGATTGCGTTTAGTCAATGGTAACATTGTACAATTAGAAAATACTAAATTACCCGTTAGCTTATTTAGCAAAATGAATGCTGAGATTATTGAAAGCTCATTACAAAACCATACGCTTAATTTAGGTTATGATATTGCCCGCTACTTAACTAACTACAAAGCCGTTAATGTAGCCAAAGACGATGCAACATTACTAGGGTGTAAGAAAGGTATTGCCGCTATGAATATTACAAATCGGGGTTTCCTTTCTTCTGGTGAAGTGTTTATTGTTAGTGAAGTGATCGATATCGATTATAACTGTACTTACCTTGTACCATTCAATGATGAAAACATTAAACTACGAGGAAAAAAATAGCCACGTATAGCGGCTATTTTCATCGGCTGAAAATCAATTAAGTATCTGATTTATGGTGTATGGATTGTGCCATCAGGTAAGCGGCTTTGCGTCCACTCATGGGGCCGATAAGTCACAGGAAAGTCTGTCGCCTTCTCGACATTCATCTCAACACCAATACCGTCTTGTTCTAATGCGTACAAGAAACCATTATTAGGCTCTGGGGCATTAGGGAATACGGCTCGAGTATTTTCTTTATATTCAACATGCTCTTGAATAGCAGCATTATGCAGGTGAACATTCATATGCGTATTCACAGCAGCACCAATCGGCGTCATATCTGGCGGACAATGCCAAGCAAGTCGAACCCCAAATGTCTGGCATAAATGCGCCAACTTCAGTGCTGGTGTAATGCCACCAATTTGAGAAACATGGCAACGAATGAAGTCGATACGACGATTAATAATTAGCTGCTTCCACTCTTCAGGGTTATTGAATAACTCCCCCAAGCCCAAAGAAACCGAGGATTGACTGCGGATGTTATCAAGCCACTCTGTTTGGCTTGGTGGCAGAATATCTTCGATGAAGTACGGTTTATATTGTTCAACCTCTTTGGCAAACTGTATCGCTTGATTAGGAAATAATCGCTCATGTACATCATGAAGAATATGGAATTGGTTACCATATTTTTCACGAAGTAACTTAAACATGGTTAATGTATTTTCTATATATTGGTCTTGATCGAAATATGACCCTTCGGTTGGATTAACCGTTGTATGAATATTCTCAGGCACGCCACCATAAAAACCTAACTGGCAACGAATATGTTTATAACCTTGTGATAAAAACTCATCGACCATGGAATATATTCCTTCCATGGTGTCACTGGTAGCATGGGTATAAACAGGGATTGCATCGCGCGATTTACCACCAAACAATTGGTGCAAAGGCATTTTAGCTAGTTTCGCCTTAATATCCCATAACGCCATATCAACACCTGAAATAGCGTTATTAATAACCGGTCCATTACGCCAGTAAGCGTTAACCGTCATCATCTGCCATAAGTCTTCAATATTATTAGCATCTTTACCAATAAGTAGTGGTTTCAGGTATTCATCAACCATGGTTTTTACGGCTAATGGACGCTGCTGAAATGTAGCACAACCATAACCAGTAACACCTTGTTCGGTCTTTACGATTACCGTAATTAAGTTATGTCTATCTGGCTTAGTAATAATGCAATCAATATCACTGATTATGTTTTTTTCCACAATGAATTCTCATCTGAACCGAAATCTATTTTTATATATACCAACTAAAAACAGGCCTAATCAAGGGCAATTTTTAATTAAATTTAATTGGTATGGTAAGTTAGCAATTCTTGTAAAAAAAACAGACCAATCATAATAAATCGGTTTTTTGGGCACCTAGCAGCAATGAAAACGTGATTGAACTCTCAATTTAGTCCGTTGGTTTTTTATTTGGGTCCTATATTATTCTCCTACATCGAACGTCGATATGTAGGTGTAGAAGAATTACTAAAATGCAACTTGCTGCATTAATTAAAAAATTGGACGTTAAAGATAATTAGAGTATGGCGTTGTATCTCAAGGTTAAAATTTACCTGAAGGCCGTACAGATATAAGAATCTCATGTATTAAACCAATCAGATATGTGATTAGGGCTGTTTTACAAAAAGTAAGTAGTCCACTAGATTTATTTTCTGGAAGAGAGTTAATAATATTATGCAAATTAGTGAGTCAATGGGTGCTTTTGGAAAAAAGAAGACAGCATCATCGAAGAAAGATAGCGTTGAGCAAAAGCTATCTCTCATGATTGATGCTTTGGGTGGTACCAGTAATATTGCTGATGCGACACATTGTATGACCAGATTAAGGCTAAAGCTTAAAGATCAATCTCTTGCTTCTGAAGAGACCCTAAAATCGATAAGCGGAGTTCAAGGTGTCGTTTTTTCACAAGACCAAACTCAAATTATCATTGGTGTAGATGTCGAGAAGTGGCATAAATCGCTACAGTCCATGCTCCAAAATGACAACACGGCAATTGATAATGACATTGCAGTTGTCGCTAAAGACGGTAAGTTATTCCAAAACGCAATGCGTATCGTTGCGGGTATTTTTGGACCAGTCGTGCCTGCTATCGCAGGTGCAGGCATGTTAATGGGCTTACTATCAGGCCTTATTGCAACCAATGTTATTTCTGAAAGTTCAGACACGGTCTTTTTCTTCCGCTCAATCTCGGTAGCAGTGTTCTTCTTCTTACCTATGCTGGTATCGTTCTCTGCTGCGAAGATGTTCAAAGTAAATGAATACATTGCTTTGGCGGTTGCCGCAGCGATGCTCTCTCCACAATTGATTGAAAAGGCTGCAGCACTCAAAGCGGTAAGCGAGGCTGCCGAATTGACTGTACTTGGTGTCGTACCTATTGAATTAATGAACTATGGCGGTTCAATCGTACCGACTATCTTAGCGGTATGGCTACTATCTAAAGTGACACCGCTAGTTGATAGCATCGTTCCAACGGTCGCTAAGCCTGTATTGACACCATTGTTTGCTTTCGCAGTTACCGCCACAGCTACCCTATCCTTTGTTGGTCCATTGGGTATGTGGCTAAGTAATGGTGCAGGCTGGGTTGTTGGCTCACTACTTGAAATCTCACCAACACTGACTGGCTTTGTATTTGGTTTAACTCGCCCAATTACTATCGTATTCGGTATTCACCACAGCATGACGCCAATCAGCCTAAACAACTTCGCCCTGTACGGTAAAGATTTACTCATGCCCATCATGTGTTTGGGCAACCTAGCAATTGCGGGGGCTACATTTGCTATCTGGCACAAGCAACGCAAAACAGTGTCAAAAGAGCAATCTTCAATTACTGCTGGTTCAGGTGTGACTGCGATTCTAGGTATTACTGAGCCCGCTCTATTTGGTGTCCTCACCAAATATACGAAAGCAATGTTCACAGCGAGTTTAGCTGCAGGTATATTTGGCGCTATCTCTGTATCGCTCGATACGCACCTAACAAGCTACATTTTATCATCTGTATTTAGCCTTCCAGCTTACTTATCGGGTGGTACACAAAACTTCATTCAAGCTGTGCTTGGTGTGTGTGGCGTGTTTGTACTTTCTTTCGTGCTGACTAGCTTGTTTGTAAAGCTAGATGACGAGAAATAAAGCATCTGATTAAACATCTGGTGTTGTACCTAAAGCCGTGACTATTATAGTCGCGGCTTTTCTGCAAGATAACATCACTAAATACATTTTTAAAACAATTGCTTATCCAAACCTGAAATTGCTATCTGTTGAGTTTAAATCTTTCGCCACTTTTTGAATCAGTTGCCTCAGCCAGCGATGGCTACTTTCCGAGGATCGGCTTGGGTGCCAAATAGTACATAGGTCTTGAACCGTTTGGCCGGAAGGTAATTCAAGAGATTTAATGCCGTATTTATCCGCGAACTCTGACAATGTTGATTGAGGTAAAATACCGATCATCTCAGAGCTTCCCACAATAGGGAGCATTTCAACAGCACCCGCAGCACGCACCACAATGTTACGATTGTCTAACCACGGAATGTCTTCAGAATTTAATAAGCTTCGGCGGCTGTGCCAACGCGCTACAACAACATGATCTTCAGCTAAAAACTCATCCACTGTTATCGTGTCACCAATACGAGGGTGATCTTTACTGCACACCACTTTGAGCGGCTCAGAATAAATCACTTCTGTTTTAAGCAGTGTTCTACCACGAGGGGCCATATCAATGATTAAATCGTATCGCTGCAAACGCAGGTCTGCTTCCATGTCTTCAGTAAACAAAGGGTGAATTTCAAGCGCTACATTTGGCGCTTCTTTTCGAAGTAAAACGATTAATGCAGGTATAAGTAAATAGCTCGCCACTGAGACGCAAGCGATTGAAAAAATACGGGTCGACGTTTTAGGATCAAACTCGCGTGAGGCTGATAATGTTGAACTGAAGTTTTTCAAAGCTGCTGACATCGCGGGGTATATATCACGTGCAAACGTTGTTGGCTCGACCCCTGCAGTGTTGCGATGAAATAGTGGATCGTCGTAAATTTCTCTCAACCGTTTTAATGCCTTGCTTACTGCAGGCTGGCTGATGTCCATTCGAGCAGCAGCCCGAGACAAGTTCTGCTCTTCAAAAATGGCGACAAAAATAGGAATTAAATTCAGCTCTGTGCTTTTCATACTTCTCGCTAATCACTGAAAGCCCATCAAATTACAAAAACTTGATGAGCTTGTGTTATATAACTCTAGTGTAAAAACTCGCCCTTCATAGGGCGAACTCTATCGCTTGCTTATCGAACGCTTTTTCTCGGCAACCGATCTTCAGGCCAATTTGTCCAATGGCAAAGCCCTTGGTATGAGGTGCCGTTTTTTAAACGGCCTCTTCAACTGAAACCAGATAGAGATAAGCATAAACCGTGAAGGTGGGTTTAGCTGTACAGCACGACTTTTTTTCTGCCAATGTGATTCAGAGCAATAACGACTGAGCTCAAGTTGATTTGCCAAGTATCTCTGTTTTCGGTACACCAATACCCTTGCTGTGGCCCACTGTTTATTTTTCAAAGCACGAACAAACTGTAGCCATAAAGGCAGCGGCCTGTTGGTATAAAAACGTCGTATTTCTCTTGCGCCGAAGCCGCAGCCAAGAAGCCCCACCATCACCATAAATAATACAGTACCGTATTGGGTAAGCATTGATCGAAAGGTGTGTTTGACTGAAAATGTTCTGCCTTCTACTTGTAATACTTCTAATTGTTTTGTTTTCGTATTCCACCAATACATCGCAATAGGTGACAATGTAACCTCACCACCACTTTGAATAACGTAAGTGACTTCCTCTTCTCGGCTTGAGATATATTTCCCCCGCACCTGAGAATCTATGAGGACATCGGGCTGAGCGTAACTTTGTACATCCCCCAGTGTCGGCGCTATCAGCGGAGGAATTAAAACCGACAATGTATCAGTGCCCTCAACCTTCACCTTTCGTGTTACGACATCCCCAACTTTTAATACTGTTTGTGACACATCTTGCACACCACGACTATCTGTACCTCGCATGACCGTCCAATCTTGCTGTACAGATACATCGCTAGCTGCCAACCAACTCACCTCGTCGCTTAACATTACAGACGGTAAATTCACCATAAAGCTTAATGGCTCAGTATATAAAGTAGCCCTGACATTATTACCACCAGGAGCCGATACCTGAGCACCAACCGCTATTGGAGGTAGCCGGTATTGACCCGAAGCTTGTGGGTAGAGTGTTATTTCCCAGTGCTGTATAGACCAAGTTTGGCCATTGCGTCGCTCTGTATAGTTTGTGGCCAATGTATTGCGCTGCTTAACGATAACATCGGGCATTTCAATGCTACCGATACGTGTTCCTCCGGTTAACCAGCGGGGAGTCGACACCTCAATATTTAAAATGATTTGCTCATTTATCGCATAGGTTTGAAGTCCCTCTTTTGCACTGTCACCAAGCCACGCCTTAACTTCAATCAACCCATTTTTATCTTGAGTTGATAACGACGATTCGTTCACCTCCGTGGCCAGCACTGTTTGCCCGCAAAACACTCCAATTGAGACAATGCATAGCAACAACAAACGTTTAATACGCACCATGGTATTATTCATTATGCTCTCCTGCATTAGCTGTTACTGGTTGCGATACTCGATCTAATAGCTGCAATTGGAATTTTGCACGTAAGAAATACTTTGGATCAGCTTCAACACGTCTTAGCCATTTATCGGCAAGCTCTTCACTGCCTAAGATTTCATTCGCATTCAATGTCTCACGTACCATCATCGATGCGCTCACCTCTTCATCGGCGCCATCTGCGGTTCTTGGTCTATCCCCTAATTCAAAAGACTCTTCAGGACCATCAGTTGTACCTGACTGACTTTCACTTACGCGGTTAATTTCGTCGACTATTCCTTGCAGTACCTGATAATTTTGCTCGGAGTGCTGTCTGATCTCATCAGATTGCGCATTTTGAGATAAATCCTGGTAAACATCTCTGGCTGCCAAGTACTCACGTTGCCGTGCCAGAGCATTTGCCGCATTAAAAAAGCCAAGCTCACTGCCGACTTGAAGAAAGGCTGTATGGGCGAGCTTATATTCGGCGGCATAGTAATAAGCAACGCCTTTATATAACGGGTCAGAATAATGTTGTGCTGCTTTCAAATAATTCTGCTGATTGAAATAATATTGCCCCTGTTGGTCTGCTGTTAGCCACAAATTCATCCACCATTGCTCAGCCCGATCGTAAAAGGTGATCTTCTCTGGCTCAGCGCTTTGAACCGCGGTCACATGAACAGTTTCAGCCATAACTGACGGCGTATACATAGTCGGTAATATGACCGCTGCAACCAAACACCATTGCACGAGCCAGCCTCTACGAAACCAAAGCAACAGAATAATGAGGATTGGCAGCAACAAGTAATACCCCATATCTTTCCATGGCATTGCCGATTCATTATTGAGTTGCATATGGCGTTCAACGTAACGGTTCAAAGTATCGACATCGCTATTGTCGATACTAACTTGCACCAGCTTACCGCCGGTTTTATTAGACAATGTTTGTAATGCTTTTAGATCTAAAGGGCTTGAGCTGTTCACGCCTGAATTTCCAACCGCAAGAATAAGTAACTGGTGGTGACTATTGGAAAAGTACTGTTCAAATGCATTAATCGTCGCTGGATTTGCGCCATCAGTAATCAGTAATACAGAGCCAGCTTGGTCAGTTGTTAACTGGGATGAGATTAGCGGAAGTACTTTTTCTGCAGCCTTACCAGCAATGGGCATAATAGTCGGTTCAATCGCAGCTAAAAATGGCGTAAATACTGCGGTATCTTCTGTCGGCGGCATCGAGATATGTGCTGAGCCGCTAAAAACAGCTAGCCCCGTTTTACCGCCCTGCCGTAGCTGCAATAAATCACGGATTTTTTGCTTACCGCGTTCCAACCTATTCGGTGCTAAGTCAGTTGCCAGCATCGACTCACTGGCATCGAGCACAATCAACATCTCTGATTTATCTTCACCAAAAGGAGAGGCTTCTCGCTGCCATGTCGGGCCTGCACAAACAACAATCCCTAACGCCATCAATATTGTCAACGCTTTCAACGGTAACTGCCGCTTCCAACCTTTGTCTCCAATTGTTAGTACGTCACGTAGATGTTTGGGTAATATTTGTTGCCATTGAGCATCAGCCTCCTGCTTCCAGCGGAAACGTACTATCATGGCAAAAGGGAGCAACGCCAATAACCAAAAAGGACGGATGAAATGGAATGAATTCCACAGCTGCTGCCAAAAAAGAGAATCAAACATACTCTCCTCCTGATTGATTAATTTGTTTTCTCCGCTCAAAAACATTTCGCAGTGTCGCGATGACAAACGCCATTAAATACAAAGTGACGACAACAGCGACGAAGTAGTGGTGAACCGTTTGTTTTGGTCTGTAAGYTGTACTCTCATAGAGTGCAGGCTCAAGTTCACCAATAGTGATATAGGCTTGCTCTAATTCTGCTTGATTTAACGCTTCAAAAGATTGCCCTCCGGAAAGTGACGCGACGCGTTGAATCGTCTCCATATCGAGTGCTTGTTCACCGACTGTTGTGGGGTCACCCATCGCGACCATGTGGATCCTTACGCCCTTCGCGCCCGCAACTTTTGCTGCATCAATCGGCTCGACAAAACTACCAGTATCATTACCATCGGTCAGTACAATGACCACTTTTTCTCGGGGTGTATTACTGGAAGTCTTACTGAAAATACTACCTTCAGGTACTTGCTCAAACACTTTAATGGCTAAGCCAATTGCATCACCCAGATGGGTACTTTGCCCTGCCATCGCAACATCCGTTTGTTGAAGCAGCTCAAGCCATACTTGCTGATCGGCGGTAAAGGGCGTCTGTATAAATGCTGCATCACCAAATAAAATCAGTCCAAGCCTGTCACCCTCTCGGGTTTGGGCAAAATCTGTTAATACCTGCTTCGCTGCGCTTAAACGAGATATCCGTTGACCTTTTTGCTCGCCTTTGGTGGCAACAAAATCGCTTTCTGCCATCGAGCCAGATAAATCGACGACAACCATTACATCGCGACCAAGTTGCTCCCGGGTTTGAGGCTCGCCAAGTATCATTGGTTTTGCTAATGCCGCCACTAATAGCACCCATGACAAAACCAAGATGGCCCGTTGCCACCAGCGTGGGGCGAGTTGACTTGCACCAGCTGAAGGCACTGCATCAAGCACATCAACAATGGTGTTAAAAAATGGCACCTTAATGGCGTTTTTCTTCGTACGATAAGCCGGTATCAGCCAGTAAATGATGAAAGGGAGCGGTAACAGTAGAAAGCTATAAGGGTGTGCAACTTCAATCGATAAACCAAACAAGTTAACCATTCTCCCCCCTTGTACTAACCTGATGCTCTGCCAACCACATACGCGTATGACCGATTAAAATAACAAGCTCTGACTCGCTAAGTGACTGACGCGTTGTTAACGTCGACGCTAGCCATGCTTTACCTATGTCACTATTAAATTGAAAGTGGGTTGACGGATATAACTTATCGAGCTCATTCAGTAATGGTTCGCCAAATAAGCTCGCTTTTTTCGGATCGAGGTAGGTCATCACCTTTTTAAGCAGTGAAAATAACGCTCTTGCCGTTTGAGGTGGTGTCGTAGGATTCAGCGTGTTTAACGCTGATATTGCTTCTTGACGATAGCGGTTATTCCACCAATATTTGGCACGTCGATATAGCAAAACAAAGCACACTAACATAATGGCTGCAGCAAGGATTTTCCAACCGACCGTTTGCGGCCACCATACAACAGAGTCAGGTACAGAAACATCAACCATTTTACGCAATATATAAGTGCTCGGAGGTGTATGAATACTCATAATCCTCCCCCGACAGCACGCTTAAACTGTTCAATATGTTGACCTTGAGTATCTAACTCAATCATTGGTAAGCGCTGTATCGCCATCAGCTGGATCAATTGTTGTTTTTTCAGCAACTGGTGTTGCTGTAATCCGTGACTTGCGCGTTTTATTTGCTGTTTACTTTGTAAATTAAGCTGATATTCACCATCACCAATAACCCAGTGTATTAATTGATTAGGCTTCGTGTCGGTTTGAATTGGCTTAGCGACCTGAGTTTGATTAAGCACCTGAGCTTGATTGGCTACCTGAGCTTGAGCTTTTGTACGAGAGTTAGGTTTAATACTGAGTAATGAGCTTTCCAATGGATCTGAAATTAAAATACCCAACACATCATTGTGCCTCTGTAAGTGTTTTAAATGTCGGATATCGTCATCTGTTACACCAGACCAATCACTAAGAATAATAATGGTGGTATTTCGGCACTTTAATCGTCCTAGTAACGATGTAATGGATGACAAACTCACATCATCGCAGTCTCGACTTGCCACGTTTAGCTGCTGATTAGCATCGGCTAATTGGCTTAACTGAAATAACGTATCAGCTTGGGATCGTTTGGATTTACTCCAATGAACACCATTATGTCGGCAGATCACAAACCCGACCCGATCGCTATCTTTCAACACCCGCCACGCTGTTAACGCTGCAATTTCTGCGGCAACAACCGACTTCATGACAGATACCGACGAAAAGAACATACTGCTACGCTGATCGACACAAATGATGACACTTCGATCTTTTTCTTCTGTATAGCTACGTACATGCGGCTTACCCGTTCGCATCGTAACTTTCCAATCAAGGTTGCGAATATCATCACCACGCTGATAATGACGCAACTCTTCAAAATTAAGCCCTCGGCCACGAAAAGTAGAGCTGTGCCGACCCGACAGTGCAGTACCTGCTTTCAGCTGTGGCAATAAGCTAAAGCCGCCGACTTGATTCTGTAGCTTGACCAATCGTGAATAATCACTGTAAATCCGGCTATCTATCGGGCTTGTGCTCGCGTTAAGGAGACTAACCATATCACCACCTAACCAATAACTACGTGGTCGAGTAATTCATGAACAACATCTTGCCGTGTTACACCGTCAGCAAGAGCGTCGTAGCTCAGGGTAAAGCGATGACCTAGCACGCTCGGGGCAACAGCTCTGACGTCATCAGGATCAACATAGGTTTTACCTTGTAGCCAAGCATATGCTCGTGAACATTTATCCAATGCGATAGATGCACGAGGGCTCGAACCAACATCAATCCATCTGGCTAGCTGTGAATCTGAATAACGCTCTGGTTTTCTGGTCGCCATAACCAAACCAACAATATAATTTTCCACCAGCTCAGAGACTTCGACTGCTGGCAGCTCACGGCGGGCTGCCAATATTGCCGCGGGATCAATGGCAATAGGCTGAGCATGATCATTTGCATCAGTGGAGAGTGACTTGTTTGGTGATTGCTTTGGTGATTCTTCGGCACGCACTAAACGAATAATATCTAACTCGGCATCGTCCTCGGGGTAGTCGACTGTCACTTTCATAATGAAGCGATCCATTTGCGCTTCAGGTAATGGATACGTCCCCTCTTGCTCTATTGGGTTTTGCGTCGCCAATACCATGAACAACTCTGGTAATTCGTGGGTTTTATCGCCAACAGTGATCGTGCCTTCTGCCATCGCTTCGAGAAGCGCAGCCTGCACTTTGGCTGGTGCGCGGTTAATTTCATCAGCCAGAACAATGCTGTTGAAAATAGGTCCGGCTTGAAAATGCAGCTGGGGAGTGCCATCCGTGTCTTGGTAAATCTCGGTGCCTGTTACATCTGACGGAAGAAGATCCGGTGTAAACTGAATACGGCCAAAACTAGTATTGAGTGATGTCGCCAATGCTTTTACTGAGCGTGTTTTCGCGGTACCGGGTAACCCTTCAAGTAATACATGACTATTCGTTAACAAACCAATCACCAAAGAGCGGACAACATGTTGTTGACCAATTACCGACTTCTCAACTTGCTCAATAAGCGATGAAATCGCCTGCTGTGATACGTTCATATTGCCTCCAGAATACGGGGAACATTGATAGCAGGCATTTTATTCAATCACTTCATAACTATTGGTTATAGTGGCTATCCAGCTTCGAACCTCGACCTGTACTGATAAAAAAGGCCAGCTACGCTGACATACTCATTAAGTTGCAGTGGCTTCTGTACAGACATGTCTTCAATATTGACCTAGTTCACACTATCGGCAAACGAACATCTTTCACAACGAAAATAAGCACGCACAATTCTTATAAAACAAATAGTTAACATGCAGTTATAACGAATGGTTATAGTGACTATAAAGCGACATCACGCTTTCCTCGCATTAAATTTACAACCAACAAACGCCCTCGGTGTTTTATCCAAATTGTTAATTCGATCCTTGTGGCTTCAACAGCTTGTTCGATTTAACACTTTATTTATCATCAATTAGGTTGGATGCATTCTCTATGACGAATCATTTAAGCAAGGTAGCAGTAAGCGTCAGTTTATTAGCCACCACAGGTGCAGCAGTGGCTGCTGATCAACCCAACATACTGGCTATTTTTGGCGATGATGTGGGTTACTGGAATATCAGTGCCTATAACCAAGGCATGATGGGTTATGAAACCCCAAACATTGACCGCATTGCTAATGAAGGTGCATTGTTTACCGATCATTATGGTCAACAGTCTTGTACTGCTGGACGCGCAGCTTTCATCACTGGGCAAGAGCCATTTCGTACCGGCCTTCTAACAATCGGGATGCCTGGTTCAGATCATGGTATCCCTGATTGGGCGCCAACAATGGCAGACTTGTTAAAAGATCAAGGCTATATGACCGCTCAGTTTGGTAAGAACCACCTTGGTGATCAAGATAAACACCTGCCAACCAATCATGGTTTTGACGAATTTTTCGGTAACCTTTACCACCTGAATGCGGAAGAAGAGCCAGAGTCTTACTACTACCCGAAAGATCCTGAATTCCGTAAAACGTACGGTCCTCGTGGTGTTATCAAATCATATGCTGATGGCAAAATCGAAGATACAGGCCCAATGACCCGTAAGCGTATGGAGCATGCCGATGAAGAGTTCCTAGAAACTTCATTAGCCTTCATGGAAAAAGCCGTCAAAGCGGATAAGCCTTTCTTCATTTGGCACAACACGACACGCATGCACGTTTGGACTCGCCTACAAGAGAAGTACCAAGGTATATCAGGCGTCAGTATTTACGCTGATGGTATGATGGAACACGATGACCAAGTTGGTATTCTGCTTGATAAACTTGATGATTTAGGTGTCGCTGACAACACTATCGTTATCTACTCTACAGACAACGGTGCAGAAACAGTTACTTGGCCTGATGGCGGTGCAACCCCATTCTATGGCGAAAAAGGCACAACTTGGGAAGGCGGTATGCGCGTTCCTCAACTTGTCCGCTGGCCGGGTGTGATTGAACCGGGTTCTAAAATCAATGACATGATGGCTCACCAAGATTGGCTACCAACGCTTTTAGCCGCAGCTGGCGTTGATGATGTAAAAGAGAAGCTAGCCGAAGGCTATACCGCAAATGGCAAGGACTGGAAAGTTCACATTGACGGTTATAACTTCAAGCCATTTTTCGAGGGTAAAGCCGACGAAGGTCCACGAGACTCGCTAATGTACTTTAGTGCCAATGGTGAACTAAATGCAATTCGCTGGAACGACTGGAAACTGAACTTTGCTGTCATGGAAGGTAGTATCGTAGATGCTGTACGTTTCACTCCGAACTGGCCGCAAATTATACACTTACGTGCAGACCCATTTGAGAAAGCACCGCATGAGTCTGAAATGTACATGCGCTGGATGGCAGACAACATGTGGCTGTTTGTTCCGATTCAAGATGTGATTGCAGAGTTCTTTGAAACACTACCGGGCTACCCAATGCAAACAGGCACAATGTTAAACCCTGCAAGCATTAGCTCACAATCACTTGGGCTTCAAAATAAACTGAAGCAAATTGATGAACTGCAAAAGCAAGTTGATAGTATGAAGTAATAAAAAGTGCCTACTCGGTAACTTTTCAATACTTTGAAACTTGTTCTTTAAAGATAAAACCCACTTCGGTGGGTTTTTTATATCACATTAAAAACATTCAAACTAAGCGTGTTACAGTACAATGCGTAAATAACAGCTATCAATAGTAGATATTTAAATAAACATATTCATAGCCAATATTCAAAGCAACAGATATAAGTAACACCGACATAGCCCTATTGAATATTTTAAAATAAATGGGATTGTTCAACTTCTTTCCGATCACTCTCCCAACCAAGGAATAGCTTAATGGTGCGCCAAAGGCAAGAATAGATAAGGCCATCGACCAAAGAACAATACCGCTGCCTTGAATATTTTCAGCGGGGAATTGAATAGTCGCAATAGGTATGGTTGCAAGGAGTGCTTTTGGATTAAGCAATTGCATAAAAAAACCATCCCAAATTGATAAAACGCTACTGTCTTCCAATGAAGAGTTCACTCTTACATTCGCCTTCAATACTTTCCATGCGATATATATGATATAGCAACAACCTAGCAAGCTCATATAGGGAACAAACATTGGGTTTATAAATGTATTCCCTAGAAATCCAAGGGCCATAAATAAAATAAACATTGCACAGGCAATACCGGAAAAAAAGCCGACATGACCTCGCGTTTTACCACTTATCCCCGTGTGAATGCCTAGCAAGTTCACAGGCCCTGGCGTGTACATAACGCCAAATGCGTATGCAAGAATAGTTAACATATTAAAATCCAACGTCAGTATTATAAAGAAAGCTGTATTTGGAAACGCTTAGGTGTCATGCCATATATTCGCTTAAAATGACGATTCAGGTGGCTATTATCAGCAAAGCCAGCCTCGAAAACGGCTTGGTTTATTGATTGGCCAGATCCAATAACTTTACGAGCCAAATTGACACGGCAACTCAACACATATTGGTGCGGAGTAATGCCGAATTGCTGGCGGAACTGGCGGATAAAGTGGAACTTAGACATATTAGCAGCATTAGCAATATCATCGATTGAAAAATCATGCCCAAGGTTTGCCAATATATAGTCTCGTGCTCTTAAAAGTAACTTATCTGTTCGCTTGCTAAGTTGCGTCGTTATATCAAGAGTACCCGACATGGCAACCAATGATTGGGCTATCTGAAATAAGCCTGACTCAAATTCCACTTTAGAATAATTTGTTTTTTGGATAGTTGACGACAATCTGAGTATTTGATGCCGTAATATAGGGTTATCAACTATCGGTTGGTCTACTCTTAATATCGGATTACCTTGATATCCAAGCGCCCGAAATAAAGGGGTAAATTCATCGGGATGAACATATAGCATCGTATATTTTAATTCTTGATCACCACCAGAATGACCATCATGTACATCTTCAGGATTAAATAACAGCACACCTCCAGAGGGGCTTCGGTGATAAGCACGTTGGCAAAAGAAATCTTGCCGCCCTTGAAGAGTGACCCCCAAGGAATATTCCTCATGAGCATGCTTAGAGTATGAGAAATCGTTCATCGTTACATCCAGCAAGCTCACGTTTTCGCATTCACCGCTATTGATAAATTGAAATCGATTCTCTTTACTCATGGAGTTACCCTTACGACTCTTAATCATCTTATTCTTTCAGCCAGTATAAAGAGGCGATAATCAAAAATCTTGAACAATGTTGCTCAAATGGAGGCTGCACAACTTAAGATGAAATCTACTCCCCTCACGTTCAATCAACTGAGGTTAAACGCGACTACGGTATTGAGTGCCGCGATACAATCGTAAGCAAACAAAATATCACCTCTGCACGTTACAAGAAAAGCGCTGAGCTAGTGACCTCACTCGCCAATGCTCGGTGGGATATCTACCCAAAGTTCGCCATCCAACGTTTTCTGATAACCATATTGATATAACGACTGCATGTACCTAAGGTACTCTGACTCCGGTACCTTTCGCTCGAAGTCTTCATCAATATACGCAAGCATAAAGTTCAGCTGATGTTCCGCCGCATGATGGTAAATATATTCTACATCTCCCACACCTTGATTTCGGATAAGTGTGGATATAGCGCTAGAGGATATGTCAGCAAGATCATTTTCAACATTTCTAAAGCGAGGTTTCAGCTCTCCGTTTCGAATCAGATAAATGGTTCGTTCTCGAGGTGTATACTCCAACTGATGGCGCAACCATTGCGGAATTAAAAACACCTGTCGCGAAACGCCACCGTCGACATGTAATTCATCGTATCGCTCTACCCCATCTTCTATCTGGATAAGTTTCGCGGGGAATGCCCCAGGGATTGAACTACTCGCGATAATCACATCCTGAATCAACGCCTTTGCCTCGTGGGTTCCAACTTTGGCAATATTACCTATATCCCATATTGCCATTTTTTCATTATCAAGGTTCGTAGTTCCAATAAGGAGTATCCTCCCTCTTTCCCTTTCCTTGGCAAGATCGCGTAACATTTGGTCATTGATAACACTGCGTACCTTTCCCTCGAACCCAGCTGTATCTACGAGCGAGTTTTGAGAGATAGTCCGAAAAATCGAGTTTCGTCGAAACATTTCCTCTGGTGGGGTTTCAGTATAGTAATAGCGCAACTCAGCGTCATACTCATGACCAAGATAAGCAAACACCGAAACCAAAGCCCCAGTTGATACCCCACTGACTATATCAAATTCAGGACGATCACCACGCTCAGTCCAAGCATTAAGAATTCCGGCAGAAAGTGCACCATTAATCCCACCACCAGATAGTGCAAGATGGTTTATTGGTTCTCCCTCTTGCTTATTAGCGAGCAACAAATCAAACTCATCATTAATATAATAATTGCTGGTATGGCCGGGAAAAGCATCCCAAAATCTTAGCTGAGGAGTACCCAAAGGATTTAGGAATTCCGAATCTGGCGAGGAATTCCTAGCGGCAGGCGACGCACATGCAGTAAGCAAAAAGATAGCAGGTACAATAAATATGCGCCCAATATTGAACTCACCTCTCGTCGTGTCTCCATTACCTTTATAATCTAATATTTCAAACATTCTAGCTGCTCTACGATTGTCGGTCATTTTTGACACTCATATTCCCGAATCAATTCCGTAGCTGATTTCTATACTCACACCACGCTTCATAAACCATTGTTATGCGTAATTTAAGTAACTAGGCAAAGCTTCGATAATAAATAATATCATCCATATCTAATACAATTTAAAAGTACAATTCGCTAGCTTGACCAAGCCTGTATGGCCGAAAGTTCATTGATCCATTTTTGTTCGAAGTTATGTCGAGAAGAATATCCAACTAGGCAGTAAAATAAAAAGTAGTCATCATTCGTGAATGATGACTTTACCGATGCCTGATTATAAAAACTGCTCACAAATGGTAGTAAGTTCGCATGGAGACCGAATGATAAAGTCAGGCTTCACCTCCCAACTTTCAGGCGCTGCACCACTGTAAGCCACTGCGACAGAAATGACGGTAGACTTTTGACCTAATGAAAATTGCAGGTTTCGAGCAAATTGTACGTCGGCTTCATGGTCACCAACATACATAATGGTCTTATTTTCAGGGCTATCAAACAATTGGTCGAGGCATTTTAACCCACCCTCCGGTGATGGTTTCTGGCCATGTTGCGACACATCGTCATAACCTATTACAGCTTTAAAATAGGCATCAACCTGAGCTTCAGATAAGACATTTAATATATTCTTTGAAGAGTTTTGAGAGCAGATCCCATGAGCGACAGAAGATAAACTGCGTACCGCGTCATCCACTCCAGTAAACAGTTTTACGGAGGTGGTATTGCTTAACTGGTGTTCAGCCCATAACGATCCTGCCGCCAACATTTCAGCTTCGGTCATGCCATAGTAATTAACATAGAGATCTTGCCAGTTTTTCGCAGCATGATTTGCTTCATGGTACGCCGTCTCACACTGTAGGCATTGAGGAAGGTTATCCCCTGTTAAATTGGGGGCTACAATGGATAAAATGCTCTTTGTAATATCTATGTTTTTAGGGACCGAATTGACTATTGTTCCGTCATAATCCCATAGGATAGCATCTAATYTCATTATTCTTATCATCCTTATATAGCTTGGTAGCACCGACAATATATATAATTTTTAACGTCAAATCCCACTAAACTCGTCCACATATGGAAACAATGCGTTGACTGCTTTAGCGATACAAAGAACATTAAGAGCGCCATGAAGTTGATTTTAAAACGACCGTTGATTACCGAAGTAAGGTAGGCTCTATTGCAGTAGCAGAGATTGGTTGAAAAACGATAGCACTTAACCGACCGCCAATTTTGTTTCTGCGTAGCGTAGCTTTTTACTTCTTGGGCTTGCCAAAAAGTACGCCAGTGTCAACGGCCCCAACCTGCCGATAAACATCAGAAGTATGATAATGAACTCGCCAGATGTTGAAAGGCTGCTTGTTAGCCCGCGAGATAACCCCACAGTTCCGAGCGCCGATACCGCCTCAAACACAATATCGATCATTGGGGCATTTTCACTCAGCAATAAAGCAAAAATAGCCATCCATGTCACTCCCACCGATATCATAGTGAGCGCGACGGCCTTACTTATAGTCTCTTTTGCGATTTCACGTTTAAATACATAAACTTGTTCATCACGCCTCAAATAGCCATAAGTAGATAAGATTAGTACCATTAAAGTGACCACTTTTATACCACTTGCAGTACTTAATGAACCACCACCAATAAACATCAGTACCAACATAATCGAAGTCGTAGCATCTTCGAGTTGGTCTATAGCTAACGTATTAAACCCTGCAGTTCTAGGCGTTACAGCCTGAAACCAAGAAGCAAGCCACTTCCCTGTTTCGCTCAATGGCGCTAATGTATTGGGGTTATCATATTCAATCAGGTAAATGGCAATAAGTGCCAGCGCATTAATGATAACCGTACCGATAATCATCATTCGGCTGTACACCGTTAGTTTTGACCAACAACGGTGGCGTTTCAAATCCAACCAAACAGAGAACCCCAGGCCACCGACAATAAAGAGCCCTGTAATGGTCAGGTTAATAACAGGGTCATCGACATAAGGCATTAAGCTATCCGCACTCAATGCGAATCCAGCATTATTGAATGCACTAATAGTGTAAAAGAAACCATGAAATAAGCTGGTTTGCCAGCCTAACTCTGCACTCCAATAAGTGCTCAAGATAGCCACTCCAACCAGTTCAACAACCAGCGCAAACACAAGTACCGATTTAGCCGTCGCAACTAAAGTTGAAGAGTCTGTCTGATTGAACGCTTCTTTAGCGACAATACGCTCCAGAAAACCGATTTTACCACCAAGGGTAATCAAGGTCACAATGGCAAAAGTCATCAAACCCAGCCCACCAAACTGAATCAGTAAGGCGATGACTGTCTGGCCAAACAGGGTAAATTGCGTCCCAGTATCAACCACAGCTAACCCTGTCACGGTAATAGCAGAAGTAGCCGTAAATAAACTCTGAATCCAACTAATGGGTTCATGGGTTGCTATCGGTAATTTTAGTAATGCAGTTCCTAACAAAATCAAGAATAGAAAACTACCACTTAAAATAAGTGGGGGGGCTGCGAGTATCTTCTTACCAGCTTTAGGCTTACGTTCAACCGGTGATACAGAAGGATGCCACAACACCATGCTACACCAACCTTGGCGCTAAAGATTTGAGTTCAACCTGCGTACCACAAAGCAAAACTATATCGTTGGCTTTAAGTACAAAGCTCTCTTTAATATCGGTTAATACAAGTTGTTCACGCTTGACCATTACAGTTTTCACGCGACTTTTTGCATCACCCAGCACCTGCAATAGAAGCGCTTCATGTAAAGCTGGTTTTATGTGAATCTCGACAACGTAAAGGCCATGCCCAATAGAGAGGTAATTATTGACCATTGGGTAATTTAGCGCTTGTGCTACACGGACCCCCATCTCCTCTTCAGGGTGAATAATTCGCTGGACTCCGAGCTTAGACACAATCGTATGATGAGCCTTAGTACTGGCTTTCACCCATATTTCTTTCACCCCCACGTTTTTTAAAGCCAATGTACATAGCAGGCTGGACTGCATATCTTCGCCAATAGCAACTAAAACAGCGTCACTATTAGCTAAATCTAGATCCCTTAGCCCACTCTCATCGGTTGAATCACAAATAACTGCTTGGGTAAGATCTTCAACGTATTTCTCCACAAGTTTCGGGTTTATATCTACCCCTGTCACTGTATGTCCAAGAGTAATTAACTCTAGGCTTGCCGCTACACCAAATCGCCCCAAACCAATCACAGTAAAATGTGCCATAACATAGCCTTTATTATTTTTTAAAATATGGGAATAACATCGTCGGGGCAGTCCAAAATCTGATCGAGAGTATTAAACACGGTCCACACCTGATGACACCAAGCGATAACCTAAACCCGATTCCGTCTTAATTACCTGCTGTTCATCGGCACTGTCATTGAGTTTTTTACGTAATTGACTCACAAGGATGCGCAAGTAATGGGTATCCTCAATATGGCTTTTACCCCAAATTTTCTCGAGTAACTCTGTTTGTTTAACGAGTCGCCCAGCATTACTGATTAGCATATCAATGAACGCAAACTCTTTTTTTGTGAGCATGATTTCAGTTTCACCGAGCCAAGTTTGGTTGGTGCTTTTTCTTACGGTTAATTCTCCAAAACATTGAGTATCTAGTTGCTCAATTTCATCCACTAAATCACGAACTAATACTTTAATTCGAACGATCAATTCTCGAATACCAAAAGGTTTACTTAAATAGTCATTAGCCCCTGCCTCTAATAGGCGAATTTTCTCATCTTCTTTATCACGTGCCGTTAAAATAAGTACGGGGGTTTTGGCAGATTGGCGTATCGTTTGAAGCAAACTTATACCATCGCCGTCTGGTAAACCAAGGTCTAATACAATGACATGAGGAGCATGTTCATCAATTTTCTGTTTAGCCGTACAAATAGTATCGGCACCAATATACTCAAACCCCTCAGCGGCCAGTGATATTCGAATAAAGGTGTGAATTTGTGGTTCGTCGTCCACAACCAGAATTTTATAGTTCATAGTGAATATCCTTAATTACTGGAAGGTAAGCAAATGCGTATCTGACAACCTTGAGGCACAACAATACATTCAATCGTACCGTGGTGAGCGTTGATCACACCTTTAGCAACAGCAAGCCCAAGCCCTGAACCAGAGTCGGTTGTTTTCGTTTCCTCTCCTGTATAGAAAAGATCAAAGATACGCTCTGCTTCCCTATCAGTCAGCGATTTCCCCTTATTAAGGATATCAATAACAACAGTATGTGTTTGCTGGAACACAGCCACAGTCACGGGCTCTTCATTAGATGAATAACGTAGTGCGTTATCCAATATATTGAACAATGCTTGCTCAATTAACGAACTGCTGACTGTAACAAGACCAATAGCGCCATCAACACCGACGATAATCCGTTCTGGGGGCAAGGAAAAACGAGCAATGGTGTTATTTAATATATGGATAAGCGATTCTTGGTTTTTTCTAACCACCATCGCACCGTGCTGCAATTTTGTCGCCTGTAGTAGGTTTTCAATATATTGATGTAAGCGATGGCTCTCTGTTGTCGCACTATCAAGTAGCTCATGTTTCTCAGCCTCACTCAGTTGAGGCATATACTCTTTCAGAGTAGTTAAATTACCGATAATACCAGCAAGAGGTGTTCGTAAATCATGAGATACCGAGAGTAAAATTTGATTGCGTAATTTGGCCTGTTTAAGCTCACCTTGCTGACGTCGATAACGCTCGGCCAATTGACTGGTCGTGAAGGCCACAATAATAAACACAACCAGATTGATGATATCGTCCAGATGGAACATCTGTAGAGAGTAGCGTGGTGTCGTAAACAGAAAATTGAAGCTCAACGCTTCTATCACAGCCGCAATATATGCGATAGGAGAATGGCATTGGAGCGCAATCACTACAATAGAGAGTTGGAGTATGAGTAAAACCGCAATGGTAGACCCCAACCATCGTTCAATACCCAAAGACACTAAAAGCGCAGCAGCAAAAACAGTTAAGGAAACAAAATAGCGATTCTGATGCCAATACGTTGTCATAAGGAAAAAGCCAGAAGAAATAACAGAGAGTGGCACTCTACCAAATACCACTCCCACCTTCGCGTAAAAAAAGCGTAAAAACGACTTCTTAAGTATTAACTAGAAAGAGTAACCTACCAGCCTATTTATTCGTTTTTTATGTTTACAACGGTAGTATTAAGGTGTGCTTGGCGCACTTTTGAACTGGCATGCCGGAGCTGCAGCAATCAACTTTACCTTTCTGGCAAACTGATTACCCATAATGCCACCAGCAACAATGGTCGCGAAGAATATCCAGCCAGACAGCGAGAAATTTGCAATCGGGGTATACAAGGCACCAACATTACAACCATTCGCAAAACGTGTACCCAACCCCATTAGTACACCGCCCAATGCAAACAGTAAGTACTGCTTGAATGAGTAACGCGCTTTACATGGCGAGCTAAACTTTCCTATCCATAACACTGCTATCAGTGTGCCTAGCAAAATGCCGGCATTTTGTACTGATACACCGTGTTCAAAAAATGGCGTTGTAAACACTTGTTGAGGGCGGCCTGTAAAGTCAGTGATAGTTTCAATTCCGACACCAAAAGTAAGCAGCAGCTTACCAAACCAAAAACCAAATGGTGATGAAGCGCCCCAGCCAGATGATGTTGTCGCCATCATCACACCAAATATTACAGCAATGACTAAAGCAGCAGTGTTCATGCTCCATAATGAACGAAGCCAAGAAAAGCGCTCAACATCACGCTCACCTAATTGGCTTGGTTCACGGTTATGCTCAGCATCGACGCCCAAATATGTCCCATCTTGCTTTCGCTTATTCTCATACTTTTTAGCAAGCTTGATAGTTATAGCGGCAAAAGCAATAGTGACCAAAATCGACATCAAATAACCGTTCAATGGCCCCCATGCAAACAAGTCTGGTAAAAATACACCCTGCCCTTCGTAGCTCACAGTAGAGAAAAGCGTTTCCGTCACTAGCGGCGAGCTAGATTGAATTGGAAAACCAATAAACACACCAAAACCAAATGCGACTAAGGTTGTTAAAGCACGTGGCACATCGCTTACCATTTCAACCATTACACCGGATGCGCAGCAACTAGATAATGTCATACCAAAGCCGAACATTAAGCCACCGACGATTAAGCCAATGTTAATCGGGTTAACCCACAAATTGTAGGTACCCGGATCTGAACCATATAATAGCCCAGCATTGATAATGGCTGTCGCAACAAAAAGAAGCATGAGGGTCTGAAGTAACTGGGTCGATCCCCTTCTATATGCCCTATTAATGCTTCCGGCAAAGCCAATCGCCCCTTTTGTTAAAGCAATGCCTAACGCTAAGCCCAGCAGAAGCCGTAAGTACACGCCTTGCTCTAAAACAAAAGCACCAAATATTGAAATGGCCAGCGCCAAAGTTATACCCATATGGAGTTGACGTATTCCCGTCATTAAATCGTCCTTGATTATATTTTTAATTTGAAGGCTTGCTATTCTAGTGACAATCTAACGTTAATGATTGAATTATTAATTCATATATAATTCAGCAAAGTCATAAGCTTAAAAATGCTTCTGATGATTTATCGATGAGTAAAGCCATTTTGTAAATAAACTTGAAGTGAGTAGTGAGTTCCATTCTAGAAGAAAAATAACCATAGGCAGTTTTATTCCTGTATGAGATGAGTACAATGCCGACGCCTCGATAAGCACTAGAGGCCAAACAACAATATTTTTCTCGACAAGTAAGTAATATGACCACTTTTATTCGTACTGTTTTTCTATTATCCCTCTGTTGGTTCTCTCTCGCCTCAACAGCGAGTGCTCAGCCGCTTAATATTCTTCTCTACCACCATATCGCTGATGACACACCAAACTCTACATCGACGACCATTGAGCAATTCAAAGCTCAGCTAGATCACTTCGAAGCAAGCGGTTACCAGATTGTCGACTTAACAGATGCCATTAAACGTGTACAAAAAGGTGATGCACTTGCTGAAAAAAGCTTAGTGCTAACATTTGATGACGGTTTTGTCTCTGTTTGCGAAAATGCCTATCCTGAACTCAAACGTCGTGGCTACCCGTTCACCGTTTTTACAACAACCGATCCTGTCGATAAAAATTACCCAGGTTATTGCTCATGGAAACAACTCAGAGAAATGGCGGAGAATGGAGCGACAATCGCTAATCACACCACAGATCACGCTTACCTTGTCCGTGAGGCTTTTAGTAATAAGAAATGGTTAGCTGAAACCCAAAACAATATAAACGCAGCCCAACAACGAATTAAGGACGAAATAGGTACGGCACCCATGTTGTTTGCCTACCCATACGGTGAATACAACAATGAGCTTAAACAGTGGCTTGAAGAACAAGGCTATATTGCCTTTGGTCAGCAATCTGGCTCTATAGGCGTAAACAGTGATTGGCAGGCTTTACCGCGATTTAATGCCGCAGGTAACTATGCATCGATAAACTCACTACGTCATAAGATCAGCGCTTACCCACTACCGATGCTGTTCACCGAATTACCCGATCCCCTGACACAACAGCAGCAACCTCCACTGTCTATCAAACTGATTGAGTCCCGTGAGGCACATTACCCTCATTTACAATGCTATTTAAACGGGCAATCGATTGAGGTTAACTGGAAAACAGAAACATCTTTCGACGTCTCGCCACCAGCACCACTTGGTAACGGCCGACACCGTTTAAACTGTACAGCACCACATCGCAATGGCTCGCCGTTTTATTGGTTATCTCAGCAATGGCTAGTCGTCGACAGCTAGTCAATTAAGGGAGCAAATATAAACGAACGCCCATTACTGAATGATGGGCGTTTTCTTTTACATTTATGTTGGTTGTAAATTGATGAGAAATGGCACCATACTGAAACGTTAAAGGATCAAGATAGAGTCAAAGAAGAAACCAAATTAGATCCACAACGCAACAAATTAAACATAAACCCCACAAAACAAAGCGTATCCACACCAAACAAGAGAGGTTAAATTTACCACTCAAAAACCAACCACAAAAAACAACAATTTAGAATTAAAAATTCATCATAAAGATCATCAATCGCAACAAGTACAACATAAAAGTGACGATTAAAATTTTACCGTGTTAAAGACTGTAAAAAAATACCAAAAAACATGATCTCTTTCTCGAAAAATATGCGGTTTCCCTTTGAATTAAAAGCCTTGTAGATCTACGATAAACACCTAATCGAAAAACAGCGATGCTTTTCTTAAATTGTCTATCAAAGAAACAGAGTCTATTGCATGAACAACAATAAACGTCCTCTCTACATTCCCTACGCTGGTCCTGCGTTACTAGAAACACCTTTACTTAACAAAGGTAGTGCATTCTCTGTCGAAGAACGCATGTTCTTCAACTTGGAAGGTTTACTTCCAGAAGCTATCGAGACGATTGAAGAACAAACAGATCGTGCTTATCAGCAGTATCAAAAGTTTGATAAAGACATGGATAAGCACATTTACTTGCGTAATATCCAAGATACCAACGAAACGCTTTTCTATCGTTTAGTTGAAAACCACATCTCTGAAATGATGCCTATCATTTACACGCCAACCGTTGGCGCGGCTTGTGAAGACTTCTCGAACATTTACCGCCGTGGTCGTGGCCTATTTATCTCGTATCCAAATCGAGATCGCATTGAAGACATGCTAAATAACGCTTCTCGTCACAACGTGAAAGTTATTGTTGTAACTGATGGCGAACGTATTCTTGGTTTAGGTGACCAAGGTATCGGTGGTATGGGTATTCCTATCGGTAAACTAGCACTATATACCGCTTGTGGCGGTATTAGTCCTGCGTACACCCTACCTGTGGTACTGGATGTAGGTACGAATAATCCTCAACGCCTTTCTGATCCTATGTATATGGGTTGGCGTCACCCTCGTATTACTGGTCAAGAATACGACAACTTTGTTGATGAATTCATTACCGCTGTTAAAGAGCGTTGGCCTGAAGCATTAATTCAATTTGAAGACTTTGCACAGAAGAACGCAATGCCTTTACTTGAACGTTATAAAGACGAAGTTTGTTGCTTCAATGATGATATTCAAGGTACAGCAGCAGTAACTGTTGGTTCTTTACTTGCAGCATGTAAAGCAGCAGGCAGCCAACTTTCTGACCAACGCATCACGTTCTTGGGTGCAGGTTCTGCTGGTTGTGGTATTGCAGAGGCTATCATTGCCCAAATGGTATCTGAAGGTATCAGCGACGCACAAGCCCGTAGTCAAGTATACATGGTAGATCGCTGGGGTTTACTTGTTGACGACATGCCGAACCTGATTAACTTCCAGAAAAAATTGGTTCAAAGCCGTAGCACAATTAATGAGTGGGATACTGAAGATAACAATATCTCTCTACTTGATGTTATGCGTAATGCTAAACCAACAATTCTGATTGGTGTATCAGGTGTACCAGGTTTGTTTAGCGAAGAAGTTATCCGTGAAATGTACGCCCACTGTGAGCGCCCAATCATCTTCCCGCTATCAAATCCAACAAGCCGTGTTGAAGCAACACCTGCTGATTTGATCCGCTGGACTGACGGTAATGCACTAGTTGCTACAGGCTCACCATTCGAACCTGTGGTACACAATGGTAAAACTTACCCAATTGCACAATGTAACAATAGCTACATCTTCCCAGGTATTGGTCTAGGTGTGCTTTCAGTCGGTGCAAGCCGCGTTACTGACGAAATGCTGATGGAAAGTAGCCGTGCGCTTGCTGAATGTTCGCCTCTAGCCATTAATGGCTCAGGTGCACTTCTTCCTCCGCTAGAAGACATTCAAGATGTCTCTTGTAAAATCGCTTTTGCCGTAGCAAAGAAGGCGGTAGAGCAGAAGAAAGCATCAAAGAATACAGATGAACGTATTAAAGAGAAAATTAACGACAACTTCTGGCAATCAGAATACCGCCGTTATAAGCGTACTTCTTTCTAATCGTCCTTTCTGCGATTAAAAGCAGAACTATATACAACATAAAAGCCCGCTCTCGCGGGTTTTTTATCGCTTATACTATTATGTTATTAAATACAATTTAGTTTTATGACAAAGTTGCAAACTTTGTCCTCAATCCAAAATTATTCACGCTTCATTTTTAAGTWCAAAAAACACCGATTATGATTAGCTCCATATTAATAACTATAATAAGGAGTAAATAGTGTCTAATCACCCGGTGTGCAGCCAATGCGGCCAAGATGAAGAGTTTTTAGTTTCACCCGATAACCGCTACCTATGTTTGTGTGGTCACCAATTTTCAGTAATAGCCTCGACGAGCCAAAAATCTTCGCGACAAGAGCTCAAAGCGCAAGAGTTGAACATAACGCAAGCTCAAGCTATCACACCCGCTTATCTTCATTAGTATTCATTTATTATTCACCCTTCTATAAAGCCGCATACAAATGCGGTTTTTATTTAACAAAATCAAACCAGAAACAGAACAAACATCATCACCAATTCTTACCCGTACGGGTAAATGTTAAGAAAATCAGCAGATACAAAAAGTCATAAAGGTTAAATATTCTGCAAAATATTATTAACACAGTGTAAAATTCAGATAAAAACTCAATTGAACAACGTTTCTTTTTCAGGTCGGGTACAGCTTTAACGATATAGATAACCATTTGATATTAATAAAAAAGATATACAGAACGATAGACTGCAAGTGTATTTCTCACATAAATCATTCAAAAAACGTGACATTGATCTCACTGCGTTTTGCCATATTTCATGCTAACTTACAGCCCCGTCTAAAGATGAAACAACTGATTCAATGTTTCATAAATGTAACTAGATAGCGTTACACATAGATACTCAATGATGAGTAATAAAAAATATAAATTCAGAATCATATTCATGAACTGACATATAAATGGACGTTCCAGTTAACCCAGTAAGCTTTATTACAGGGTGTCATTTACAGGAAAAAACTATGAGTGTTACAAACGAATCTTTGTTAACTTCGTTGAATGACGGTTTGATGACCGTTATTGGCGCAGTTAATGGTGTTTTATGGGGCCAAATCCTTGTTTACTTACTGGTTGCAGTAGGTGTGTACTTCACTTTACGCTTGGGCTTCATTCAAATTCGCCAATTCAAACATGCAGTCGCTGTACTTAAGAGCGGTAAAAATGCTGATGAAGGCATTAGTTCTTATCAGGTATTTTGTACTTCGATGGCAGCGCGTGTAGGTACAGGTAACATGGCAGGTGTTGCTGTGGCACTTACCGTAGGTGGCCCTGGTGCTATCTTCTGGATGTGGGTTATTGCCCTGTTCGGTATGGCAACAGCGTTCATCGAATCAACACTGGCTCAAGTTTACAAAACAAAAGATGTTGACGGTCAGTACCGTGGTGGCCCAGCTTACTACATGGAAAAAGGCTTAGGTATGCGCTGGATGGGTAGCCTGTTCTCAGTCTTCCTAATCATCGCCTTCGGTCTGGTCTTCAATGCGGTACAAGCAAACACAATTACTGACGCACTAAGTCATTCTTTTGGTTTTAATCAAACCATCATGGGTGTGATTATTGTTGCTTTCTCTGCCTTCTTTATTATGGGTGGTTTACGTAAGATTGCTGTCGCTTCTGCACGTATCGTACCTGTAATGGCCGTAGGCTACCTTGCAATTGCACTTGTGGTTGTTGTTTTAAACATCACACAGCTTCCAGCGGTACTTTCGCTGATTGTTAAGCATGCATTTGGTTGGCAGGAAGCTGCAGCTGGTGGTGTGGCTTACACAATCGCTCAAGCAATGCAAAGTGGTATCGCTCGTGGTCTATTCTCGAACGAAGCAGGTATGGGTTCAGCGGCAAACATTGCAGCAAGTGCAACACCAAATCCAAACCACCCTGCTTCACAGGGTTTTGTTCAAATGCTAGGTGTATTTGTTGATACTATCGTTATCTGTACAGCGTCTGCTGCGATGATCATGCTAAGTGGTGTGATGGATCAGCCTGATGCAGCATCAGGTATCGGTCTGCTTCAACAAGCGCTAACAAGTGAGCTAGGTGGCTGGACTACATACTTCATGGCAGCCGCTATTCTACTGTTCTGTTTCTCGTCAATCATTGCGAACTACAGCTACGCTGAAACAAACATCATGTTCCTAAACGGTAACACGAAGAAAGGCCTATTTGCTTTCCGTCTGTGTGTACTAGGTATGGTGATGTTCGGCTCTGTTGCTTCTCTACCGGTTGTATGGAACCTAGCAGATGCCTCTATGGGTATGATGGCGCTGATTAACATCATCGCACTGCTACTACTATCTAAGCTAGCAATCAAAGTAATCAAAGATTACGAGACGCAGCTAAAAGCAGGTAAAGTACCTGAATTTGACCGCTCTAAGTTTCCAGAGCTAGACGATCTAGATGGTGCTTGGCACCCAGAAGATGCTAAACCAGCTACTGTAAAATAGTAATAGTTAGCAAAGCATAAAAAAAGCCAGCATTATGAATGCTGGCTTTTTTATTGGCGTCAATTCAGGCTTTGCTCAAACAGGTTAATATTTCCCTTCTGCTGTAATTCGAATAACGTCAATCACGACATTACTTGCAGCCTGTAGCGATTGCACCGGAAGATACTCATAAATCGAGTGGAAGTTATGGGCACCAGTGAAAATATTTGGACAAGGCAGCCCCTTCTGTGACAATACTGCACCATCATAGCCACCACGCATCGGAATGGCTTTCATTGTGATGTCGTTACGCACATAAGCCGCTTTAGCAATCTCGATGGGAAATTTAGCGTCACCTTCAAGGCTATTAGCAACATTTTCGTAGCGGTCAGACAATTCGATATCAATGCACCCGTCTCCCCATAGCGCTTGGCAACTATCTGATAGCTTTTGCAGGAATAACATGCGCTCTGCATAGCCCTGTTTGCTGAAATCACGGATATCCATTTTCAAAACGGTTTTCGCACTATTACCTGCCAGCTCTTTCACCCAGTAGTAACCTTCTCGGCCTTCTGTGTATTCAGGCGCCTCACCAGCTGGTAGCATGGCGATAAACTTATGCGCCATTAACAGCGAGTTCTTCAGCTTACCTTTGGCTGACATCGGGTGCGCAGATTGACCCGTAAACGTAATAACCGCATTACCAGCATTCCAGTTCTCATGAACAAATTCACCAATACCGCAGCAATCAAGGGTATAACCAAAATCAGCCCCGAAGCTTTCAACATCAAACGCCTTTGCACCACGCAGCCCCTGCTCTTCATCCGGAACAAAAGCAACTTTCACATCACCATGTTCAATTTCAGGGTTAGCTTTTAGTACTTGCAGGGCATGCATAATGGCAGCAATGGCCGCCTTATCATCCGCTCCTAGCAAGCTTGTGCCATCAGTAACTATGATTTCTTGACCTTCATAGGCCTCAATTTCGGGGTATTCTGATTTTTTAAGGACAATATCCAACGCTGAATTTAAAACGATATCACCGCCCTGATAAGAAACGATTTTGGCCTTCGTGTCGTTAGTCTGCTCAGCACTGGTATCTAAGTGGGCAAAAAATGAGACCGTTGGAATGTCTTTCTCTGTATTGGCGGGTAATGTAGCGGTTAAAATTGCAGTGTCGCGTAAGACAATATCTTCAAGTCCCAGCACCTCTAATTCGGCCACCAGCAAGCGTGCTAGCTCCATTTGACCCGGTGAAGAAGGCATGATGCCAGCGGCACCATTTTCTCGGTTTGTTGTCGTATTAATGCGTGTGTAACTTAAAAAGCGATCAACAATATTCATTTATACTCCGGCATGTTCACGATATGAGAACAAGTAAGTTCTTTCATAACTTCTGAGATAGAAAATAAGAACAGATAGGTTTTTAACAGCGAGGTAACGTATTAGATCAAGCGAGATCCTCAGCGATCTCGCCAGCCTGTTTAATCGCCCCTACACCAACACTTGTGAACAAATCACGACAGTCAATAATCCGCCTAACATTGGAATTGCGGTACGCTTAGCAAGTTCAATTGGCGATACATTCGCAACAGCTGCACATGCAATCACAACCCCAGCGACAGGTGATGCTGAACGCATTAGTCCAGATGCTAACTGCATAGGCAGCGCAACATGTGCAGTCGCGGTACCTACTTGAGCAGCAACGTCGGGAGCCAAGTTTGAGAAGCTAAAGAAAGCGGCATTGCCCGAACCCGATAGCATGGTGATCGTCACAATAATCGCGACTAGCACCACTACCATTGCTGAATATCCTAGCCCCATATTTGCAGCAGAGTTTAGAAGTAAATCAATAAAACCAATTGCTTTTAGCCCCGTAACAAAAACCTGAGCAGCAATGATTAGCGTAACGACACCGGCAAATACATTTCCCATACCTTCCAAGTACACTTTCAATGACGCGGCTACCGTCTTACCATCGCGGGTATAGAGGAAATCACATACCATAGACACGAATAGCGCAATGAACATAGCGGTTACAACGTCCATTTTCACTGACGTTATTGCAAACTTACTGAAAGTAAGAAGCAGCATGAGGGGAAGCACAGGTAAGATAGCAAACCATTTCGGCGCTTTACGTTGCTCTTTCGCCTCTAGGTTAAACTCATGCTTGATGCCTTTCTCGGCGTCTTTTTGATCAAAGTAACGCTGACAAACAAAATGCAGTGCAGCGACAACAAACATTGCGACCATAGCCACAGGTAGCTGATAGCTGGCAAAATACGTGGCAACATCAATATTTGAAACTTCAGCCGCTTTATTTGCAGCTGAAGATGCAGGTCCCAAATCTAAGCAGCCCGTTGTCGCAACAACAGCTGCCGCAGCAGCAGGATTACAGCCAACACCAACTAACACTGGGTACATCGCAACAAGTAGAAGGAGTGCGAGGCCTGTTGCACTAGGAATGAAAATATTAATTAACTGGCCAATAATATAAGCCATTGCCAGCACCATATACGGGTTTTTAACCGCTGATAGCGGTTTGGTCGCTATTTGCACCATCGCATTGGCCGCACCAATATGGCCCATATATTTAGAAAAGCCACCCACAGCCATAATAATTAAACCAAGCTTGGCGAGTGTAGTTGATGAAATGACTTTAATGACTTCAAAAAAATCGACAACAATCGATCCAGTATGCGTCCCCCCCTTTGGTAAAAAATCAGGATTTCCGTTAATAACGCCAAGAGCAATCATAGTTAAACCGGCAAGGAATAGTACTGCCTGGGTATTGTATTTTTTGACAATAAAATACCCGACACCAAATATAGATGGTAAAGCTAAATATGTAATCATAGAAACCTCTTCATGAGTGAAGCAAATTAGAATTTAATTAAATTTYTTATTTAGACGCAGGTGTTGCTGCACATTATTTGTACAGCCAGATGCCATACAAACAATATGAATATTCTTAATATTTTCTTTATTTATTTTTGAATGGCTTAGCTTTTAAATACGCTAAATTCATCARATAATCCTTCAATTCGTTTAAAACGATTATCCTTTTCATTAGGTTGTGATAGCCCTTTTATAAATGCCTCAATTAATGAAAACCCTGCTGCACGGTTATTGAAAAAACCGCTACCTGCACTTTCTACATTAAATTGAACATAGCAATAAGGCACAAAAGGGTTTACCGCTTGATCTGTTACAACAATAATGTGCCCACCACACTCACTGAACCAACGCACCAACCTTACCGTGATATTAGAATAGCGGTGATACGAAATGGCGAGCAATATGTCGTCACTTGTTACATCAACCAACTGATGTGGTAGCGTTGAGGTATCAGCATTAAGCAATACAACATCTCGACGTAAATACCTTGCTAATAAGTAAAAATAATTTGCTAAGGCTTCAGATGAAGCACTGCCCATTACGTATAACTTTCCTTTCGGTTGGCGCATTAAGCTCACGGCTTTATCAAAGTCATCTTCAGAAATAGCCTGATAGGTTTTTTCCATGTTATCCATGACTTCATTGTAATGGTTTGCCAATACACCTTTCATGTCAGCAGGCAATGGGGCAGTGGTATGGCACTCATAACGTTCAATGGGCGTCGTTAAAGTTTGAGTTAGGTCGTCTGTTACCCGTTTTTTAAATTCGATAAACCCACTAAAACCAATTCGCTGCAGAAAGCGACCGAGTGTTGCCTTTCCTACACCAATTTGTTTGCAAAGATCATCAATTTTAGCAAATGGCAGAACAGTATAATTCTCCATGAAATATTGAGTAATACGCTGCTCGGCATCAGTATGCGATTCAATCGTATTTACTGTGTTAATAAAGTCTTGTTTATTCATGGGGGAATTTTCCCGTAAATTCTTCAACACGGGAAATTTTTCCATTTCATTGATTATCTAGCAAGGGAATAGCATTTTCCCGTCACTAATTTGTGATCATAACCTTATATAAGGTAAGGGGATGTGTTTTATTAAATTTATTGTCATTAATTTTTTACAATAACGTAACAGCGTATTGGTGCTTCGCCTATTTTTAACTCATCGACACCTTATTTATGATAATTTTTCTTATCATAAATACTCAGCTCAGCGGATACAGCTCATTATTTCATGTATTCCATTCATTTTTCCCCCACTCGGTCATTGTTTGGGATATTTTTCCCGTCGCTTATATAAAAAGATAAATGAGTATTGTTGAATTACTCAACACCTGATTGGTCGTAACATCACCAATCAGTGGTTTGTAACAATTTTACGTACTTTATCAAGATAGACACTCACCCCGTGCTTCATAAATACTATTTATCTATGAATCAATCACCTGCAGCCTCGATATTTAAGCGATTGCGCAAACGAATCCTATACCGTGATCTCAGTTTAACTTTTTTGCAATTGCTCGCATTTTTCAACTCAGATATAGTGCGCAAGTCTCGAATTTTCCGGACTTTTTCACTCTAGGTGCTCAATTAGCACCTTTATATCGTCCATATGTAAATAACTTTGAAAAGGTAGTTGAATGAAGTTTTCAAAGCCTCTTATTGCAGTGTCCATTACATTGGCACTTGCTGGCTGCTCACTGACACCATCACAGTCAAATGAGTCTTTTTCTTTAACCGTTGCCCACATCAACGATACGCACTCTAACTTTGATCCTGTTAAATCTAGCTTCAAAGCAAATGAAACCGTTGTGTATAACGAATTTGGTGGCTTCCCACGCCTACAAACAATGGCTGAAGAATATAAAAAAGCCGCGGAAGATCAAGACAACAGTTTCCTATTCTTGCACGGTGGGGATGCTTGGCAAGGTAGCGCATACTTCAAACTAAATGAAGGTGCAATGAATGCCGAGCTATTAAGCCGTATGGGCATTGATGCAATGGCGCTTGGTAACCACGAGTTCGACTTGAACAATACCAAGTTGAACCAGTTCATAAGTGACATCAACTTCCCAGTTCTTGCTGCAAATATCGACACAAGTGAAGATGCTGACTTAAAAGATCAGACAAACTTAAAGCCTTACACGCTTTTCGCTTTTGACGGCAACCAAAAAACCGTTATCGAAGACATCAATAACTTGCCTACGGGTAAAGATATTGTCGCGGTATTCGGCATTGCATTAGATGATATGCCGAACCTTTCACCAAATACGGGTGACGTGCAGTTCTTCGATATGGTTGAATCTGCGCAAGCAACTGTTGATATGTTCAAGGCCAAAGGCATTAACAATATCATCGCTCTAACGCATATCGGTAACGCGGTTGATGTAGATATTGCATCAAAAGTTAACGGTATCGACCTTATCGTTGGTGGACACTCTCATACACTGCTAGGTGACTTCACTAACATTGGTCATGACCACTCTGGCACCTATGCACAGATGGTAACTAACCCGAATGGCAACAGCCAAACTTGTGTTGTTCAGGCCGGTGAATATTCACAAGCAATCGGACAACTTGAAGTAAGCTTTGACGGTAATGGTAATGTGACCTCATGTGCAGGTTTAAACACCCTACTAACCAATGACGAGTATTTCCACTCGCCATTGCGTGAAGCTGAAAGCAAATTTAGCGTAGAAGAAAACGCCGCAGTCGTTAACTTTATCGAAGGTGAAGAAAACATCATCATCACCGATGAAGAAGCAACAATGCGCAACCTTATCGACACCAAGTACAAGCCAGCCGTTGATGAAGCTTACGGTAAAGTGATTGCTCAAGTACCTGTAGAAGTTATCCATGAGCGTCGTCCAGGTGATCGCGGTACTGATAAGCACGGTTCAGATGTTGCCGCTATCATTGCAGCAGGTCAATACTACTGGGCTAACTCTCCAGAAGTTGTTGAAGTGACTGGTATGAAAGTTGACTTCTCACTGATTGGTGCAGGCGGCATTCGCACCAACATTGAAGCTGGTGAATACCGCGAAGGTAACGTTTCTTTAGAAATGCTTCCATTCGCCAACTTCATGTCTGTTGTACCTGTACAAGGCAAAGTCATTAAAGAACTAATTGACGGTACTGTTTCAGCAACGCTACCTGAAGGCTCACATGCAGGTAAGTTCCCGTACGGTGGCTACATTCGTTTCCAATACACTGAAACGACGCCAAACCAAGCTGGTAAGCTAGATTACGTAGAAGTAATGACAGGTACAGCTGAAAACCCAATCTGGACCCCGCTGCAAGACAACAAGACTTACAACGTTGCTGTTAACAACTACAACGCAACAGGTAACGATGGCTGGACTCCGCTGTTCACTGCCCAGCAAAAGAGCACTGGCCGTGTTGACCTTGCTTACGTAGACGGTCAACTAACTGCCTTCAACGTTAAAAATATTGAAGAGCAAAATGGTCGATACCTTGTGAACTACGAAGGCCAAGCGCCAAATTGTAAAGCCGATAACACACGCTGTAATACCGATGCACAAGCGGTTATCGACTACATCGCACAAGAAATGCCTGTTATCAAACCGCTAAGCTATGAAGTTGTTACGTTCGAACGTGCAATGTAATTCGCTAAGCGAGTAATGATAAAAAAAGGGCCTATTTTTATAGGCCCTTTTTTAATGAAAATAGGTATGATTAAAAACCTTGTCACGTTCATCGATAACAATGGGAAACCCAGAAATGAACAAAGATACCCCTACTCTGTGGCAACGCTTTAAATCAGCAGCGATTGAAGTCATGGATTTCAAAAGCCGTGTTTGGGTAATCAATATTCATAGCAGTGTCCTACAGGACGAATCATTTGTCATAAATGAAGATAGCTTCCAGGAGCCGCTACAATGGATGAAAAGAAGACAATACACTTCTGACATGCAAGCTAAAGTCGAACAGATGAAAACATCGCAAGTGTTAGTTTTCCATATTGACGGTGTACGTCATCGCCTTATGCGAGTGAAGTAAACATCGTCGCAGCCATTATGCACCAGCAATATCTCTTACCGCTCTCAAGCTTCTGTATTTATCTCCCTCTCCGCTCTTCCTCCCTGTGCGTTTTTTCACCAAATGACGAAGGGGAAATGAATAAAGCTTTATGACTCATCACAGCTCTATTACTATTCATCCTCGTTAAAATACGTAAAACGACGTCAAAGGACATACCGCCAATGCAACAAGTGAACATTATCCCGAACCCACAAATCGCGATTATTTTTAAAAGCTGGGCTGAAGATTGGGCGAAAGAAAGCCAAAGCGATAAGAAAGATATGGCGACAAAGTTTCACACCGTTTATAAAATTGCGGCCGATATGTTCACCAAAGGCGGTGATGTTGAAATGCAGTTTTTATCAGCACTATTTGAAGACTGTAAACAAAAGCTTGAAAATGCCGAAGCCATGAACGAAAAAGTAAAACTGGCATTCAAAGATGACGATGAACGTGCCCAAGCCATTATTGCTAAAGTGAACAGTGCCGCACAAGATGCCGCACACGTTGTTCGCTACCTTGGCCAGTTATTAAAGCCCGCTCAATAGCATCCAGACAGATAAAGCAGGCCAATAGCCTGCTTTATTGTTACGTTTTTCTCACGCAACGCCACTATGACCCAATTTGTTCAACGGTTTTATTCAACGTTTACATCTTCACCTATATCACAAATCGTCGCCTGAAGAGCGATACCATACCGATCTAAGAGCGCATTATAGCGACCATCCCGGCACATCCTATCTAACTGATAGTTAAAGTTGTCTCTTACTTCCTGATTTTTAAAACTGGCCTTAAAGTGGGTAACTGGTGGGAACAACGAATGAAGCACCACCTCATCCATCGATTTGCCTAATTCTTTACTGAAAAAATTAAATATACTACGGTCGATAACAGCAATACTGCCAGTATCTAACCAAAACTGCTTAACTTGATCTGCCTGATCTGCAAACTCAATATAATTTTTGCGTTGCGGTGAATCTAATGAAAACAGCTTTTCAAAATCAGCACCTAAATCTAAATAGGCATTCTGCCAAGTAAGTACTCGATGGTCTTTTAAATCGCCAACAGATTCTATCTGTGCATTATCTGACTTTTTACTGATAGCAAAATTCGCGAATGTTATATAGTGATTAGAATAAAAGACATCGCTATCATCAACTAATACGCTCATTGCAACATCAGCCTTCCCTTGTTGAACGGCTGTCTGTAATTGAGCAAAAGGCATCTGTAAGAAATTTATTGAATACTCATCAAGCGCATTAGTAACAACATCTATTTGAAAACCTTGTGTTGCGCTGTCCGTTACATAAGGTGGCATATCGGTTGAAACCGCAACATTTAGCGTTGGTTTCTCGGCATAGCATAGCGAAGTTAATGTTTGCCCCATCAATAGGGTTAACACGATTATCCGTATAATATTTCGATATAAAAGCAAAAACAGGTAAGAAGTATGATGTAGGGTATTCATCTTGACATAGCCTCTGGCATGCTGCCTATCGGTATTATCAAGTGTAACACCTCTTTCTCAGACTGCTTGCCAAAGCAAAAGAGGTTACTTCTTACTGAACACTCATATGTGTGTCGCAGTAAGAAGTAACCTCTTCTGTTTCCAATTCAGGCTCGTTTATATGAACGAGCTACATAAACAAACGTTTACTCAACCGATCATCCAACCAGCTTTATTGCATTACCCAGTACATGAAGACACGTCAAACGCCCTACACCACCCGGAACAGGTGTAATTGCCGCAAGTGATAAGATGTCATCATGGTGTTTTATATCGCCAACCAATTTACCATCAACACGGTTAATACCCACATCAATGATCAATTGGCCTTCAATAAATTGACTGTTATCTAAAATGCCATGTGCGCCTGTCGCAACAACAATTACATCAAATTGCTGCCAGTTAACTGCACCTAAATCTGAACGGCTATTAAAACTTGCAACAGTACTCTGACGGTTAATGAGCTCTATCGCTAACGGCTTACCGACAATATTGCTACGGCCAACAACCGCAACCTTTAACCCAGCAAAGTTTGATTCACCACACTGAGACGAAATGATATCGATCGTGGCTTGTACGGTACATGGAAGAATTGAATTTTGACCAAGCACTAATTGGCCTAAGGTTTCAGAGCCAAAACCATCGACATCAATTGCGGCAGGTAAATCGGGAGCAACCAACCCGTTAGGTAATGGGAGTTGGAACAAAATAGGATGATCGGTTTGCTCAGCAAGCGTATCTAAATCATCTTGTTTAGTGACAGCTTCATCAAGCGTAAGGTGATTACATTCAAGGCCAAGCTCATCAAACAAACGAACTTTATTGCGAACATAAACCTTACTTGCCGGATCATCCCCCACCGTCACAATAGTTAAACGCACAGGTTTATTTAATGTGACTACTTGTTCTTTTAGTTCAGCCAGCTTGGCTTCATAAATTGCACTAATTACTGATTTCATTAAGGTCACACACGGTAAAAAATTAATGAGTATTTTATATCTATCTGATTTTAGATGAACCATGCGTTAGAACAAGTTATTTGCCTTTCTGAGCACAGATCAATCATACAAAGACAACAATACCGACTGACTATTCAACACTATTGTATTTCATAATCAGTCGGTAGATAAATTGGTAGTAACGAATAACAACTTATGACACTGTTATCCTAACAACTATGAGGTTGCCATTTTCAGCGGCGCTTCTTTACTCATTGCTCGCTGAGTCTTTGCTACATACAGTTTCATTGCTAGCGAAATGACTAGCGCCACAGACAAAATACCAACAAAGATATACATCGTCATCGTATAGCTGCCTGTTAAGCCTCGTACATATGCAGCCAGAGATGAGCCCGTTAAGCCAGCTAATGCCCATGCTGTTAATACATAACCGTGAATCGCCCCAAGTTGCTTCGTACCAAACAAGTCACCAATATAGGCCGGTAGTGTCGAAAAGCCACCGCCGTAGCATGTCATGATGAAGAAGACGACCACTTGGAACATCAGTGCATGCGACAATGAAGGAAGCAGCATAAATGCACCAATTTGGGCAACAAAGAAGATAATGAAAGTATTTGGTCGAGTTAAGTAATCAGACGCAGACGACCAAAATAGACGACCAAGACCATTTAGCAAGCCCATGATGCCTACCATTGTCGCGGCTTCCATTGCAGTTAATCCAGCAATTTCTTGTGCCATTGGAGATGCAGCAGAAATAATTGCTATGCCACAAGTAATGTTGATAAAAATCATCACCCACAAGCCCCAGAATTGCGGCGTTTTAACGGCATCATTCGCGTTCTGCTGACTTAAATCACCTGTTGGCTTAACTTGTTGCTTACCATTTTCGGTTACTTGCATGCTCTCTGGCACCCAATCAACAGGTGGCTTTTCTAAATAAGAAGAAGCGGCCAACATAACGATAAAATACGTACCGCCCATAATGTAAAAAGTAGCCGAAATACCCACACTGCTAATTAATGCTTGAATAACAGGGCTTGCAATCATCGATGCAAAACCAAAACCCATAATTGCCAGACCCGTTGCTAAACCACGGCGATCTGGGAACCACTTTATCAAGGTAGATACTGGTGTAACGTAGCCCATACCTAAACCAATACCGCCTAATACACCGTAGCTAAAATACAGTAGGTACAAACTTTCCATGCTGGTTGCAATACCCGCACCAGCAACGCCAGCACCAAAGAACAATGCTGCGATAGTACCTGTAAATCGCGGGCCTTTTTTCTCAACCACATGCCCCATCACCGCTGCAGATGCGCCAAGGAAGAAAATAGCAATACCGAAAGTAAAGGAGATTTGCTGTAAATCCCAACCGAATGCTTCATGAAGTGGATTTGAAAAGACACTCCACGCATAAATAGAACCAATAGAAATATGAATACCAACAGCAGCAAGTGCAATTAACCAACGATTTTTTACATTAGACGACGGCATTGGGAACAACCAGTAAGTAGTAGAAGCCGATACACTAACTGATAATTYAATCGAGAAGAATAGAAGCCAATTATGGCTTTCATTAATAAAAATAAATATAGAAACATCTACTTTCATCAGTATACATTATGAAATCGAGCATCTTTTTGCTAAACAAAAAAACAAATATCATAAAACACTAAGGTACTGATTAAATTAGATATATATTGAAATCACTCGACTATCTCAATCTCAATACCTCGGTTAAACCTCGGTGTTAAATCGGCCACACCTGTGCGCTGCAATCTAAAATTTCAAAATTGATCCAAACGGGCGAGTTTATATGAAATGCGTTCAATAACATCAATTCAATATAAATTATACATAATTGATCTAATTTAAATTTATTTGATGTGAAATTTACATTTCCTTAAAAGTACTCTGACAATTGGATGCTTTAATAAACGTATTCAAATTCGGCTTTATTAATGAATACTGAGGAAACTATGGATCAAGCAGCAAGCTTAAGAAGCATATTCTTACAACGTAAATGTATCCAGCGTGTTAGAAGCTACCACGCTAAAATTCGTAAAGCGGTTTCTACCGGCGATCTTCATGATGTCTCTAGCCTATTAAAACAGCTTGAAGTCGCGCAATTACAATTAGAAGCCACTTTTGAACGTCAAAATAGAATGGCTTCTTAGCCTCTCTTTCAAGAGGTATTTTTGTGCTACACCTCAATATATTAAGCTGTAAGTTGCTTTACTATTAACGCTCTTTAATAAAGACAGAGAATTTAAGATGGATCTCTTACTATTGAGCAACGGTAAGGTTGCAGGCAACACCAAAGTGATGGAATTTGCATTACCTGCGATTACCGAAGTATTTAACCGTAAGCAAGTTAAAAACGTTGTTGTGATTCCCTATGCGGTGATACGTAGCAGTCATGATGACCGTACAGCTATGGTCGCTGAAAGTCTTAACCACTTAGATGTTAACGTTACTGGATTACACAATGCAGCAGATCCAGTACAAGCCATTCGTGAAGCCGATGCTATTGTCGTAAGCGGTGGTAACACTTGGGTACTAAACAAAACACTGCATGATCTTGGCCTAATCGGCCCTATCCAACATGCCGTGACTAAACTTGGTATGCCTTATATTGGTTGGAGTGCTGGCACAGTTATTGGTGCACCAACAATTCGTACCACCAATGACATGTGTATTGTCAGCTCAGCTATTACCCCATCGTTAAGTTTTGTGCCTTTCCAAATTAATGCGCATTACGTCGATGCCACCATCGAAGGCCACATGGGCGAAACCCGCGACGAACGCATTGAAGAATTCTTAATTGTTAACCCACACCAATCTGTTATTGGTATACCGGAAGGTTCTTGGTTAGCAGTATCGGGTGACAAAATGACTTATGAAGCCGCAAACGATAAGCCGTTACATTGGTTCAAATTAAACCAAGAACGCCGCATTATCGAAGCTGGCTCTGATGTAACTGAGTTAATGGCGCTAGATTGCTAATCTCCCTTACTCAATTAGAGTAAAAAAACCAGCGCGCTTACGACTGTATAAATCTCACTTTATACTTTAGGGCGCGCTAATTGTTAGATCGACACTCGCCTTTGCTATACCCCGTAGACACTCGGTTGCGACACATCTACTAGGTAGTTACACGCTAAAACATTCCTACCAATCAGTAGCTTATCAGTCATTAGACTACGATCTTTTAAATTTACTTCTACAATGTGCTCTTGGCCAGACATACTGAGTTCAAGTTCAATGCTATACCTTAGTTCAGAGCCAAGGGAGTTTTGGATCTGCCTAACATGCGTGATCTTCGAGCTCATATGCACGCTTTCACCCAGTTCATTGGCAGTAATGAAGTTCACCACTTTACCGACATTTTCACCGGCATCAGGTGCAAAGCCTTCAATTTCAAGATTTGTTGCATGAAGTGAGGTACGGGTAGCCCCTGTGTCTATTCTCGAACGAAAGTTTAAATCTGCCGCCTTAGAATAGAACACTTCTTTTTGTCCGATTAAAGCGAGTGGAGAAGAGTCACCATCACATGCCAACGAATAATCACTTGCGAATGCAGTGGTAGACAATAATACCGAGGCTAGCCCGATTAGGGCAACATTGAAACATCCTTGCTTCAGATCCATAACGATTCCTTGTTTTAACATCATAAGAGGCAATTTCCTTCTCATTTCATGTTATCTAAAAAACAATCACAAGGTTTAATTAATAGTAACAGTGTGTTACCTCGCAATAACCACGCATGAATCGTCTCCACCTAATACCGAAAACATAAATCCCCAGCTTTAGGCTGGGGATTTTGTACGCTTCATTTAAACTCACGTTTAAGAGCTGACAAGGTAAGTTAAAATAAAAGGCAGTATTTAACCGAGCATTTTTACCCAGTTTTTCCCGTGCTGGTGTACCAGATTCAGTTTACTAGCGAACGACTCTGCAAACGTTAAACGTGCCGCTCTATTTTTCTTTTGTGCCGAATGTGCAGCAAACACGATGAAACTAGTAACCGTTCCTGAAATAACCGCAAGTACAGGTTCAAAGAAAAAAGCCACCACTGTTGCAATCAATAATAGGCTCACGACCCACCCTGTCATGCCACCCAAGCTGAAGCTTGAAATACACTCTTTATCCCAATAAAGGTTCTTACTTAAGTTGTAGTAAAATTGCTGGTAGTCATGCTCACCTGCTCTATCTAATTTCAACAGACTGCGAGCCACCACAACATGGTCCCCCACATCGGTATTACTCAGCTGATTACTCCCTGGATTGTAGGCGACCTCATCCCCATCAATAGTTTGTATCACAACATAACCATTTAGGTTTGAACGACGATGGTCCTTACGGCTTAATACTTTTGTTTCAGTTCGCGAGCGACCATATCGATTGGTATAGGTTGTTTTTTGTACATTTTCTGTACGCCAACTATTAATATTAGAGGATAGATCACGGTGGATCACCGTACCCAAAATAACATCAGATACCATATTCCCAGTAAGAGAGCTACCAACCGCAAATTCATGGGTATAGTCTGATTCAACTTGCTCTATAACAGGTGCTATTTGCTCGAGTAACTGTGACTTAAGTGACTTTCTTTGAGGAGCTACCAGCCCTTCACCGTGTTCAATAATAATCAAACCGTCGCCCGTGTCGCTTAACTCTCCCTCACAACGTTGAGTATCAATACTCAACGTAACCGACACTTGCTCGTGCCCACAATGGCAGCAATACTGAGTTTGGTTATCGATTCTGGCTTCACATTTGCCACAAAGACTATCATCAACCAAACGAGGCCGCTTGATTTGAGTCCCCTCTAGTTGATAGATAGTGGTTTCTCTAATCAATGTAAGGTAACGCCGTATCATCTGATAATATTCATCTTGCTTATTAAACCGCGCTTGGTCTTTTCGCATGCGTAAGTAAGAGATTCCTCCCCAGAGCACCACACCTGCAATCGCATACGCTTCAGCACTAAACAGCATCCTCAAGTGTAATAGCCCATATCCGCCAGCGGCTAGTATAAACAAACCGATAATGAATGATGTTTTAAGGATATAACCCGTTTCCAAGCCATCAGGCTCATAAATACGACGAAGCGAAGATTGCTGGCCATCCATTCCATGCTTCACAACAGCGCTAGCAAAGTCATCATTGGTGATGGTGTCTTCCAAACCATTCTGCACCTGATAAGTCAGTACTCGAAATGTTGGACAATAGATAGTAACGATATCCCCTTTATTAAGGCTATCTTCTAATTCAGATTCTGACTGCAAACTAATTTCACGGGTCGTTTCACCATTATCTAGCGTAACCCACCAATAGCCATATTCTCGGTTATTCTCTTTATCGACAACAACCCGCTTATATCGCAATGTGTTTTTAACAACCCCAGTAAATACCTCGACCTCTGGTAAGTCATTATTGATATTACCGAAATCTGGCACTATATCCTTACAAGCTTTAATCAGCATCGGTGCTTCATGGTAATGCCCACAATCAGGACAATATGAGTCAGAGAGAAAACGTGCAGACTCGCACTTAGAACAATGCATAACGCTCCTTTTTAAATGCAACTTATTTAATTGCAATTACTTGCTTTTAATTCGGGAGCGAGTCTAGCACTAAAGTTTTACTTATCAATAAATTAGAATAAATTAAAGGTGTTTGGTTATTTTATCAACGCGATATACTTAGAAGGGATGTAATTTGGTGTTCAAATAAAAAGCACAACATTTTCATGTTGTGCTTTTTAATATTTCAAGAGGATTTCTGTTCTGCAGGAAATTACCTTTGGTCTATCACCACTCACCCACTAATAAACGACTTTTAACGCCTTTTACCTGCAAGCCCATAGCTTCAAATACATCATCAAAATTACGGCATTGCGGTGGTAAATTAGGTAATGAAAGTACTGCTTCATCGAAGAACCGGGTTTGTTCTTGCTCAGTTTTCCAAGCAAGATGCCACCAATTAATAATTCGCTCTCTCGATGCATCTAGTCGCTTAGACTTAGGAAGTCGGTCTCTTTTATTTAGGTTCTCTTTCGCAGACGTTGGCATTAAGTTCCAGCGGTCGTTATTCGGCCAATAAGCAAAAGGAAGACAGTGATCAACGTGGTATTGATCACGAAGCTTTGTTCCGCTCCATACACTGTGGATCTCACTGCCGCACTGACGCAAAGCCTCTACTTTCTTCCGAACCTCACGGGTATCATGCTCTTTATCAACCCAAATCAAACAATCGTGATAAGTTTGTAAACCGATATTACGCTGCCTATTTGTTTCAAAACGCTGCATTTCTAAAACCCATTGATTGACAACCAGAGGTTCAATCCAACTGCTGTATAGGCGTAAACATTCCCATAAACTTTCATCTAAAACAAAAGTGCCAAAGCTTGCGAGAAACTCACAATCGATAAAGAATGAGCTAGAATTTGTTCGACGTTTTGACGGTGGAAGCATTTCAAATAACTTGTTCTCTTTGCTTCCTTGATAAATAAAGGTTACTGGCCCTTGCTTCACTGTTGTCAGCGTATCTTTAATCGTTTTTTGTAATGCCTTTGCATCATCACCTCGATAAAAAGTTCCAATAGCAAGATCATCCGCGGAAAGGTGACTTAATTTATGCCAACCATCCTCTTTTACAAAACCCAAGCCTTTACTGGTATTACTACTCTGCTGAATACCCTTAATTCCACCGACTTCAATATCAAYTAGACGTTTAAACTGACGAATCCAGTACAAGGCTACCAACCCCTGAGGTAAAGTAACTTTACCATCACTCCGATCCAACACAGCGCCAGGGTGAGCATCAGCAATACGGAGTAGTGTCCGTAACAACGCTAACTTATATGTTGCCGCCTTTGCATCATTGACGATGATGTGCCGTACTTTGGTTAAATCGCCAGTACCATCATCAGGCAAATTCATTACAACTGTCTGCCACTGTACGTCATCTCGCCCTAAGGCATCGATATCAATGTCAGTTTTGTGGCAAGTATGGAGCGCATGATCTTTCGCTAGCTGTTCAAATTCTTCAACCGATACGCCATGTGCACTACGGCCATCATCAAAGCGACCATGTCGCAAAGAAATCACTAATTTCCCGTTCGGTGATAACAAATTGGCAAGTTTGCGGAAGGCTCGTTTACGTTCAGAGGGGGCAATATGCATCCACACGGCAGACACAAGAATAAGATCAAAACGGATGCCAAGGCTAACCACTTTCTTCAACTCAGGAAGTGTGTCATCAAGCCAAGTGGCATTTGGAGCGTAGTTTTTACCTATTTCACGTAAGGCTACTGCTGGCTCAATCGCATAAACCTCGCAACCTTGGTCGGTAAACCATTTTGCATCACGCCCAGTCCCCGCACCAACATCAAGTACTTGGCAAGATTGATCACCAACATTTACAGAAGGCCAGTAAGGCTTCCAACAAGAATGAACAGTTTCAAAAGAAACAGAAAGATAGCTATCAGCCAACCGCTGTACATTATCATTATAAAATTGAATATTTTGGCTCATAGCATAGCGTTTCATCATTGTATGGATAAGCCACATTATACGGCAAAAATTCAGTGTTATGCTCAGTAACTAGCTGTACTTATTGTGATAAATTCATAACCGTGATGACTTTATCACTCATTTAGGTGGCTAAGCCGCCCCCAATAACTCATTGGTACAGCAATCACAAATCATGTCTTGGTCGAGGTAGCCGACAGGCCTAACTTCGCGGCACTCTGAGCAGAACTTAAAATAGGTAGGATCACTTAATAGGGCAATCAGTTCATGAATAGCGTCGATAACATGTTCAGCTTTAAATGTTGCGACCGTATGCCAGCTATGCACAGGTTTGTTGTACTCATCGTAACTAACGGTACATACCCTTAGCTTAATAGGCTTGAAGCCCTGATCGCGGCATGGTTTCTGATTATTGGGGTTAGTATTTGCACCAAAAAAATCTATTGGCATGATTGAGCTCATGCGAACAAATGGGAACTGGCAATGTAAATCATCGACGGCTAGATAACGCTCTCTATCGACGTCATTGCTGATCAACAAGCTTTCGATATACACCATCACACCTTGGCTTAAATGTGAATCGAGGCACACAGTGCCTTGAGAGAGAGCAATAAATGCTTGTTCTAACTGATTGTTATTCATCACCACTGGTATGCTCCTGCCCATTATCTTGCTTGCCCTACAACCTTCGCATACAAAACTTTATTTATGTATCGAAGTATTAATAGAAGCTATATTTTGCATATCTGACGCAAAATTTCACTAGTAAAATTTTATCTTCCCGACCCACTCGACAGTCCATTTCTGCTTTTTTTGCCCTAAACCGCCTTTTTGTAAACTTGGTTATACACCACGAAGAACTGGAATCATAAATGAAAGTTAATGTACTCATAAACAGTAGGTGAATAATATCTACTCTTTTTGATTACGTAAATCTGTTAATTTAATCAGCACTGTATAAATACACAAACCAATGACAATGCTTTTAAGATTTCATATAGAAGCAATCATCACGTTCGATCACGTGTTAATCAAGGTCACTTTACGACACGTTCATGACTTTTAACTGATATTTACGGCATATAATGCAAAGTTATTGATTTAGCACTAGCGTTAAATCACTTACTCACATCAATATAATCATGTGTTTGTTCACTATTTGTTAGATGCGCCTATAACCGATTTTCTTGCATCTACTGATTTTCGGTATATATTAGTACGCATTAGATATACTGGATAAATAACCATGACTCTACACCACGACGATCATGTTCCTGCCTTAACAGCAGGGATAAAACAAAAATTAGATGCCATTGGCTCTGCACAGAAAGAACGTTTGGCCTTTATCGACTTTGCTTTGTACTTTCTGGGAGAGTTAACACGGAAAGACTTAATTGATCGGTTCGCTGTTGGTCATGCAGCTACCACGCGTGATTTTGCGCTGTATAAAGAGCTAATGCCTGAAAACTTGAAGTTAGATATGCGCTCAAAAAAATACTTCAAGCAACCTGACTTCACGCCATTATTTCTTCTTGATATGAAGAAAACATTAGCTACGATTTCACTTGGCTATGGTGATGGGTTTTCTGGGCTTCAAAGCTTCCCGATTAACTGCGAATCACCTGATTCGTTAACCGTGCCAAAAACACTAATCATGGCAGTGTTCTGTGAAGCGATTTACCGCAATAAATTGATTGAGGTTGACTACATCTCCACCTCAAGTGGCAAAGGTAAGCGTATTATTGCGCCACACAGTCTGGTTGATTCTGGAAACCGCTGGCATATACGTTCATATGACCGGAAAAATAACCAGTTCATGGATGTCGTCTGCAACCGAGTGACTGACGCAAGAATCATTGAAGATGCAACACCGGAAGATCACGAGCAATTAGAATCAGATCGTCAATGGCAAAAGTATATTGAGCTTGAGTTAATCCCCCACCCCAAGCTCGATAATCCTGAAGCAATAGAACTCGATTATGAAATGAAAAATGGCGTGATTATGATTGAAGTGCGGGCAGCGCTTGCAGGTTATTTATTACGGAAATGGGAAGTGGATTGTAGCAGTGATGGCTGCCTTAATGAATATGTCGGCTATCAACTTGCTCTGGCAAACCCACAAGCACTATATCAAGTAACCAGTGCCTTGCTTGCTCCTGGCTATAAAGCCGACAGCGTCTAAAACGCACCAGACTCTTCATACGTTTTAGCTCATTCTAATCAGCCGCTCACTCCCATTGAGCGGCTTTTTATTACCTTACGTATAGTTAAATAACTTTCCTCACTTACAAAAGTTACAAAAGCACTAGATAGTTACATAAACAGATGACTCAATTTTCCCCTGTACACATGTTGTTAGACTACGCCCAAACCACAACAACATATAAATCAGGTGAATCATGTTTTCCAATAACACCATGACCCAAAGCGACAAGCGTATGATGAATATCATCTTCGCCTTGTCTGCAGCAGTGATCCTACTGGCGATGATACAGAACACAATGCCGTCGGGTATTATCGGCGCGATCGGCGTTATGGCAGTCGTTGGCTATATCTTAAATGTAGCTGGGAACAAAACCCCTATCGTCAACCAGTTCTTCGGTGGCGGTGCCATTGTCATTATTTTTGGTTCTTCATACATTTTCCACAGCGGCTTAATCCCACATGAAACGGCCGACACGATAACCACATTTGTTAAAGATGGCGGGTTCCTTTCTTTCTTCATCGCAAGCCTTGTTACAGGCTCTATTTTGGGCATGGATACCACGTTGCTCAAAAAAGCGGCCCTTAAATATATCCCTGTTATTCTTGGTGGTGCCGCTTGTGCGTTTTTATTCGCAGGTATTGTTGGCGCAGCACTAGGCAACGGATTTATGGATTCTGTCATGCTTATCGCACTACCTATCATGGGTGGTGGCATGGGTGCCGGCGCAGTACCTTTGGTTGAAATCATGTCTGGTAACACAGGTATGTCGACAGAAGTACTACTCTCGAAAATGGTGCCAGCACTTGCTATCGGTAACGCCATTGCCATTGTGATGGCTGGTTTGCTCGATAAAGTCGGTAAATTCTTCCCATCACTTACAGGTAATGGCCAGCTAATGCGCGGCAAATCTGAAGAGAGTGTCGAAGAAAAAGAAGAACTTCCTATCTCAATTAATGTGCTGGGCATCGGTGCATTACTTGCTATCACTATGTATTTTGTTGGCTCAATGCTTAGCAGCCTGATCAGCATGCATACCTACGCGCTAATGATCATCTTTGTCGCATTGGTAAAAGTAGCAGGCTTTATGCCACGTGATTTAGAGCGTGCAGCCCACGGCTGGTACAAGTTTGTGGTTGATAACCTAACACCAGCACTGCTTGTGGGCATTGGTGTGGCTTATACCGACCTTAACCAAATCATCGACTCACTAAGCCTTGTTTACTTTCTTATGGTATTTGCCACGGTTCTAGGTGCAGTTGTTGGTACAGCGGTGATTGGTCGTTTAATGGGCTTCAACCCTATCGAAGCTTCTATCACCGCGGGTTTATGTATGGCTAATATGGGTGGTACTGGTGACGTAGCAGTGCTAGCTGCAAGTAAACGTATGGAGCTAATGCCTTTTGCTCAAATTTCATCTCGTATCGGTGGCGCCTTTATGCTGATTCTGGCAACCATGATCATTGAGTTGCTAAAATAGCGAGATAAGTTAGTAGCTTGCTTCTCCCTTCCAATGCCGGGCAGTCATTAGACTATCCGGCATTACTTATTCAACCCTCGCTTTTTCCGTTATAATCCGCACGTGCTTACTCATATTATTAATACAATGAAATTAAAGAGCTACTTAGCCCTAACTACCCTTGCAACCACCTCTTCCATTGTCGTAGTTGTTACTACGGCGATATTCTACTTACTTCAAAATGCCCATATTAATGGCATTGAAGAACGCGGCTTAGAGCTTGCGCGTGTATTGGCCCATGATCCTGTCGTTATCCAAGCTGTTGAAGCTAAAAACCAACAGCAGCCTTTTGAATTACAGACCTATATCGAAGATATTCGCAGCAAAACAGATGCATCCTTCATTGTGGTTACCGACCAACAAGCCATGCGTCTGACCCACCCTGATGTTGAAAAAATAGGTCTGCACTTCAATGGTGATGATATCTACCCTTCTTTGCTTCAAGGTGTCGATCACACCAGTGTGGCTTCCGGTACGTTAGGTAAAGCCATTCGTAACTTTTCTCCTATCATCAACAACGGCAAAGTGATTGGCGCGGTTAACATAGGTTATATGTACGATCGCAGCATTAATGTCTTGCTCGAGCAGTTTGGCAAGGTTGGTGGGCTTATTGTCTTGGTTTACTTACTTGGCGTGACGATTACTGGCGCTTTTGTGTTCAAAATGAAACGGACCTTCCTCGACTATGAGCCGGAAGTGATTGTTCACAAGTTTCGTGAGCATGAAATGATCCTCAACAGTATCCGCGATGCCATTATCGCTGTTGATAACAACATGCTTATCACCACCGTCAATCAAAGTGCCAGCAAAATGCTGTCGATGGGCATATTCGGGTGTAATGATTACATTCAGCAACCCTTATCAACCTACTCTGCGTCGATAAGCCATTTGGTGTTAAGCAGCAAAGGCAAATTTCATCAGGGCGATTTCAATATTGGAAAACACAGCTATCGTGCCGATATATACCCAATAAAAAGTGCCAAAGGTATAAAAGGACACGTTATTGTGTTTTTTGCCAATCTTGACCAAAGTGAGCTAGAGCGGGAAGTTATTTACCTTAAAAATTATGCTGAGTTATTACGTAGCAAAACCCATGAATATTCAAATAAACTCAATGTACTGTCAGGCATGCTACAGATTGGAAAGCATGATGAAGCGGTTGATTTTATTCAGCAAGAAACCGACAACTACCAATCCATCATCCGCAGCATTGTTACATCGGTTAACGATAGTGCCATTGCCGGATTATTAATGGCGAAATTCAATAAGGCGTCAGATCTCGGTGTTAAGTTTACGATTGACGCCGATACCAGTTTATCCAGTTACCAGAAGACCAGTTCTGAAAAGTTTGTCACTATTCTCGGTAATTTAATTGATAATGCGCTACTCGCAGCATGGCAAAACCGTCTACAGGCGACGCCAGAAATTCAGCTTTACCTCAGCGATCGTAGCCAACACATTATTATGGAAATACAAGATACAGGCGTTGGTGTACCAGCAGAGCTCAGCGACTCAATTTTAGAGTTTGGGATCAGCAGTAAATCTGATGAACAACAAAACGGTGTCGGGTTATACTTGGTCAACCAGCTCGTCGATTATTTCCACGGAAGCCTCGATTGGGAGCGAACTGAAGATAATACGACCCTCTTTAGTATCTATTTAGATAAAGATGCCACGCAGCTTTTATAACCAACACACGATGACGAACATATTATGACAAAAACAACCGTCATGTTGATTGAAGACGATATTCGCGCAAGCTATACCCTTGAGTCGACCATTAACCAGCACCCTAATTTTACTGTTGTTGCTGTTAGCGAAAACTGCGCAGAGGCTCTAATGCAGTTTGATGCCTTCAAGCCAGACTTGGTCTTTGTTGATATTACCCTGCCCGATGGCAATGGGCTTGACGTGATCCGTCAGTTACGCGAACAAAACACTAACTGTAACTTCATTATGACGACAGCCGAGCGGGAAACTGCCACGGTTGAAAAAGCAGTGCAACTCGGTGTTATGGATTATCTGGTTAAGCCGATTAGGATGTCGCGAGTTAATCAGGCCATGGATGATTACTTGTTATACCGAAACAAACTTTCCGGTACTGCAACCGTTGATCAAAACGATATTGATCAATTGTTTCGTAAATCACCTGCTGCGCCTATTCGTCAAACACCGAAAGGGATTGACGCAACAACCTTGACCAATCTCAAACAGATTTTGCTTACAGAGCAGCTTCATGATTTCTCGGCCGATGAGATCGGGAAAAAAATGAGTGTCAGCCGGATCACGGCGCGCCGCTATCTGGAATTCCTTGAAACAGAAGGGATGATAAAGCTGATATTGAACTACAAAACAGGGGGAAGACCGCAGCGGTTATATCAAATTATCAGCCTTGCTAATCCTTAAAACAGTTCAGCCTTAAGGCAAGCAAGTTTCATGATAAAGCGCTATCGCGATACGTCAGTTAAGAGACGTAACTGATGCGCTTTTCACACAGCTACTTATATAGACAAAGATAGATAATTCCCGCTTACTTAGGAATATTGAAGTTCCGTTCACCTTCACAGGTAAAGGTATAATAATTACTTCGTTCATGAAACGCAGAGAAACCTTTCCCTTTACAGTATGCGCCGTTCAATTCGTGCATATACGCGAGTGAGTTTTGATCTTTCACCAAAAAATAGCTCTCGTTCTCACACAAGATACGGATTTTTCCGTCATCCCCTTCCGAGTATGATTGCACATTCGAACCGCACAAGGTAAAGCTCGCTTCAGTATAATCATCGGCTCGTTCATCAACCGACTTTGAACACCCAGCAATAACAGCTAACCCTACTAGCATTAAGCATCTTGTAATCATCGACTTCCTCCGCGCTTGAACACTCTGTCATTACAAAAGTGTAGCGCGGTTCACGACAATAATAAGAAAGTACCACTAATTTCTGATTGAATTAGCCATTGAATTGTCTTTTTTTGCCCTTTTTCTCATCTATGCGTCGGCGATGCCAAATAGAATAATGGCGTAATCCTGCTGGGCCATGGGCAATAAGCACAGACATTAACAGCACCGTGATAAACAACGCGGGTTTATGCTGTGGAATAAAGAAGAAACTGGAAATCAAACCGAGCTTAACCATGGTTAACACGCCTTTTAACTGTATTAACCAAAGTCTCGACTGCTTTATTTCAAGCGTAGTCATGATCACACCCGTAACCATTGCCAATACCCACCAATGCAGCCATAACTCACGCTCTACCCCATATAAAATACCACCAGCACTGCCAGCAATACCTAAAATATGCAGCGCTCGCACTGCTGTTTTACTTAAACGCTGGATCCAAAATCGGGTTTCAGACATGCCAAATTGTTCTTTCTCATTCGGACGATCATCCACACGCTTTTCTGTTTTACGGGTGTTGGTTGTAGCATGGGAATTGCCAGAGGAGTTAGCTGTCACATGAGGCTGGTTTGGATCAGGTGTTGTTTTTTTCATGGTTGCGTCTGGGTATTCTTGGAATGTGCCAAGAATACCCTTTCTACGCACCCGTGTAATTAGAAAGCCGTTCTGGTTAGTACTTTTTATCGGCCTAGCCAGGACAGCTATTCATTAACCCATTAATTCTTTGCCAAATCTCTTAAAAACAGGGCAATTTGTGGGTAGGTAATTAATAAGCCAACAACCGTAAGTAAAATGACAACAAATGGTAACAGCCCTTTAACGACTTCAATATACGGCCGTTTGAATACCGCAACGGCGGTAAAGATATTACACCCAAACGGTGGGGTTACCGCTCCAATGGCAACTTGCAACGTAATGAGTATACCGACCAATACTTTATCTAGTTCTAAACGCTCTATCTCTGGTAAAAAGATCGGTACTAAAATTAAGATCACGACAATCGAGTCAACAAACATACAAGCGACAAAGAACGCGATGGATATCGCCATTAATAGCTGAAATTCATTGGCTTGATCAAGCCCTAACCCCGCCATTATTGTTTGAGGTATTTGCGCAAAGGATATCACCCAAGAAAATGCACTACCCGCGGCAACCAGAATAAATACCACTGCGGTAATTAAGCCCGTTGATTTCGCAACTTCAAGAATTTCTTTTTTACCGACAGCTTTAAATACGACAACTTCTAAAATGAGTGCATACAGTACACACGTCGATGCTGCTTCTGTAGGGCTAAATATACCGCCATAAATCCCACATACAATGATGAGCGGGAACCCCAACGGCCATAGAGCAGCTTTGGTTACTTGCCACTTTTCACTCCATGTGGCTTTTTCGAGTGTCGGCACATCATTTTTGACCGCAAAAAATATTGAATAAAGCGAAAATAGTACAAGTATTAATAGCCCCGGAACAATGCCGGAAATAAATAATTCAGATATCGACGTTTGTGAAATACCGCCATAAATAATCATGCCGATGCTCGGTGGAATAAGTAGTGCGATACTGCTTGAAGATATAATTAATGAAAGTGAAAACGAATCTTTATAACCATTACTCATTAGTTTTGGTCGCAATGGAGAACCAACGGCCACGACTGTAGCCTGCGTTGAACCAGAAACAGCACCAAACAACGTACAAGCTGTGGCTGTACTAACCGCTAAACCGCCTTTATAGTGCCCGATGTAGACCATCACCATGTCTATCAACCTTTCTGCCGACCGTCCTTTCGACATAATATCGGCGGCTAAGATAAACATGGGGATGGCAATCAACGACGCAGGTTTTATACCGGCCAGCATCTGCTGAATCATAAAGTGTGAATTACTAAAGCCTAAAAATTGAAAATAAAAACCAATCAACGTGGCTGCCATCAGGGTAATCATCATTGGAAAGCCCAGTAGCAGTAACACTATCATGGTAACTAGCATTGTTGTTGTCATATCCACGATGCGATCCTCCTATAGGTCAGCCGCTTCTTCATAGCCATTACCTTCCACCTGACTCGCCAAATGGATCCCTTTTACTTTTATGTTTTTTAACCCTGTGATGAAATATTCAAGTCCTGTTAAAAACAGACTGACAGGCACCCATAAATAAGTGAGGTACACAGGAATTTGTAATGCTGGTAAGATTTTTCCTTTCGGGGCTATCCATGAAATGTATTCCACCGAAAAATAACAGATGGCAAAAACACATGCTGACGTGAAGAAAGAGATAATAATCAGTAAAAATTTCTGATAAACATGAGGGAGACAGTCAAATACTGCTGTCATTCTTATATGGCTACCTTTTCGCGCAGCATAACTGGTGCCCGCAAAGGTGATCATTATGATCAAGATACTATTCAATTCTTCCGTAAAGAATAAGCTTTGATTAAATAAGACACGACCCGTTACATTCGCTACGTTATTAAACGCCATCAATAAGACGCAGCTAATTAACATCGCACCTTCAATTTTATTAATACACAATATAGATTGCGAGTAATAACGTTGGATGCGTCCTTGTTCTTGGTTTTCCATCGGATGCTCCTAGCATAGCAAAAGGGCGAAGATCCCTCGCCCATTCATATTTAATTATTGATTCTTTGCTGCTTGTAGATCCGCTTCAAGTTGATCAAGAATAACTTGACCTGAAGGCCCTGTCATAGATACAAACTTTGTCTTAATATTCTGTGAAGCTTTACGGAATACCTCACGCTCATCTTCCGTGAGTGAAACAAATTTCACACTCGGCTTAGCTGCCGCAATTTTCTCTTTAGCGCTAGCGGCAAGTCCATGTTGGTACTCAAGAATGTAATCTAGTGCTTCGGCTGACGCTCGTTGTACTAGTTGCTTGTCTTTTTCTGGCAGACGATCATAAAAGTTTTTATTCGCCATCATTGCTGTGGTGAAAATGTTGTGTCCCATATCCGTGATAACTTCGCTGACTTCATACAACTTGCCAGATTCGATATAGAACATTGGGTTTTCTTGACCGTGGATAAGTCGAGTTTGCAGTGCCCCAAACACCTCTCCCCAAGGTAGTGGTGTTGGTACAGCGCCAAACGATTTATACGTTTCAACTAAAAGTGGCGATGTCATAACTCGAATTTTCATTCCATCAAGGTCTTTTGGCGTTCTAAATTCTTTTTGCGTGGTTACCGCAACACTGCCTTCAGGAAACATTGATAGTAACTCTAAGTCCTGTTGCGCGTAGAGCTCTTTAAAGTTCTCGTTTATCACCTTTGAGTTCTTAAAAAAGTAATTTACTTCGCTTTCTTTTTCCGGCAATACATACGGCATTAAGAACACTTGAGCCTCAGGTATTAAGCTTCCTGTAAAGCCCGGTGATTGGTCGACAAATTGCAAAATACCAGCTTGAGCTTGCTCCATAAGATCTGTCGATTCACCAAGAGTACCAAACGGATATATCTGGACGCGGTGCGACGAATTCGCTTCAATTACTTCTTTAAACTTTGTTGCATATACTCCCTGCACTTCCGTTATGCTCTCTTCGATCGCATATTTCCATGTGGCAGCTTGTATCTGGAACGCTGAAAAAGCCATTACTGCAAAACCCAGTTTCTTCGTCGTACTTAGCGCATTGATTTTCATTTCAGACACCTCGTTTCTTCCATTTGAGATTTTTAAAATCATCCAAGTCATTTATATAAATGTGATGATAACCACCCTGCTTACAACCAACTTATTTCTTCTGGTTAATCACCAAAAGCGTGTAGCAAAAATGTTAATAATTACTTTATTAGAATTTTCACCTCATATTTTTTGTCTAAGCTCGCTTTTAGTTTCGTTTTTAACTTTTATTTGCGGTCATAACAGAAAATGTGTGAGCGGTGGTGACGAGTTAAGAATATCGGCCAACACTTGTAGTCCGTGCTTTACCCTAAATCGACTACTTTCCATGCCTAAGCTAATACGTACTCGATTGACTTTTATATCTTGCCTAACAACAAAGGGTTGATAGCCAGTAATAATGATGTTGGATGCCTTCGCAGCAGAGACCAATTCATCTGATCCCCATCCTTCGGGAAGCTCTAACCAAATGTGCTGCCCATTAGGATGAGCGTCGTAGTTGAAACCACTGAAAATGTCACTGGCCATCCGCTGGCGTGCGCTAATTTCTTGCTGTTGAAAAGTAATTAAACGATCTAACTTACCTTCGTTGATCCAAAGCGTTGCAACTTCAAAAGCAATGGGCGATGCCATCCAGCAACTCGCGGCTAACCGGGTTATAGTGTGTTGAATAAGGTGGCGGGGGACCACCATATACCCAGCCCGCATACCAGGCGCTACTGTCTTCGTTAAACTAGTAATGTAAAAAGCCTGCTCAGGTAGCAAACTTGATAACGGTGGAATTCGATTCGGTTCAAGTGCACCATACACATCATCTTCAATGATGATCACTTTATAACGCTTCGCAATATCGGCAATCGCTTGACGGCGCGCTAGGCTCATATGGGAACTGGTTGGATTATTCATGCTAGGGGTACAGCACAGTGCCTTAATTGTGTGTTGCTGGCACGCCTCTTCAAAAGCAGCAGGAATAATCCCTTCTTCATCAATGGCCAAAGCACAAAGTTTTACTTTCAGCATTCTAGAACGCGCACTCAAGCCATGGTCGACTAAGGCTTCACAAGCAACGACATCCCCAGGTTGAGCAACGGTGCCAAGTGCTAATAACAAGCCATGTGATGCACCATTACATAAAATAATCCGTTCTTTCTCTGCCACCAATTTCTGGCTAGATAACCACTTTTCTGCGGCTTCAACGTGATGGTCGAGCCCTTGAACAGGGCGAACTGCCCGAATGAGCGCTTCCGAATCTTGCTTCGCAATTTTAATCAATGCTTCATTAAACATCTGAGAATGTTGTGGAGTACAAACAGGATGAGCAATAGAGAGATCTATCACCCCCTCATCCACGTTGCTGTCTTCAATCAGCATGAACTCGGTTTCTTTCTCTACCCCATAGTCGCTAACAAACGTACCACTCCCTACCCACGCATCAACGATGCCTTTGCTCTCTGCATGCGCATACGCGTTACTCACCGTTTGCACACTGACGGCCATAAGCTCAGCTAATTCCCGATGAGTCGGCAAGCGTGTGCCAGCAAGGATATCACCTTGATTAATGGCCTCTTCAATAGCGTCTGAAATGGCTAAATATTTAGGTACGCCGGGTTTTAACGTCAACTTCAAATTAATTGTCATAGTTCAAAAGTTTCATTGACTGAGTGAATTGTAATGATGTGTACTGACATTAACAACGCAATACATATGATTAACATTTAATTTACTTATACCCATAGAGCATCACTATTGCAATGATCAACCACTCAATAAAGTAAGACGATGTGTTTAAAACCTTGCAACACATGTGGTCAATCGATCAGTTCACCCCATTTACAGAGAGAGCAGCATGGAAGATGTAAAACTGAATTTTTCTCGAAGCGAGTATGCAAGCAGATTAAAAAAAGTCAGGGAGGCAATGGCTCGCCATCAAATCGACACGCTGATTGTGCACGACCCGTCCAATATGTCATGGATTACAGGTTATGACGGCTGGTCATTCTACACCCCACAAGTCGTGGTCGTAGGCCCTGTGGGTGATCCCGTTTGGTATGGTCGAAAAATGGATGACAATGGCGCAAAACGCACAGTGTATATGAGCAATGAAGATATTCTTGCTTACCCAGATCACTACGTCATGAATCCACCACTGCATGCGATGGAGCACCTCGCTAACCAGATTTTAAAAATTCGAGGTTGGGACAAAGGCAATATTGGCATTGAGATGGACAACTACTATTTCAGCCCTACCGCCTACCTTGCATTAAAAGAGAATTTACCCAGTGGGCAATTGAAAGATACCACGGGGCTCGTCAACTGGTGCCGTGCAGTAAAATCAGAGCAAGAAATTGAATACATGAGAATTGCTGCTCGTATTGTAGAGAACATGCATAGCGCAGCGTACGAAATGATAGAGCCGGGTTTACCGAAAAATAAACTTGTTGCAGAAATATACCGCGTCGCGATGGAAGGTCATGATGGTCACTTTGGTGATTACCCAGCCATTGTTCCCATGCTGCCATCAGGCGCAGATGCATCAGCCCCACACCTGACTTGGGATGATACCCCTTTCAAAAATAATGAAGGGACATTCTTTGAAATTGCGGGTTGTCATAAACGTTACCACTGTCCGCTATCTCGCACTATATATCTTGGCGAACCGACGGCTGATTTCCGCCGAGGTGAGGAAGCATTGATTGCAGGATTAGAAGCTGGGCTAGAAGCCGCAAAACCTGGTAATCGCTGTGCCGATATCGCCAATGCCTTAAACAGTACACTGGCTAAATTTGGCTTTGACCGCGGTGGTGCACGTTGTGGTTACCCTATCGGTTTAAGCTATCCACCTGATTGGGGCGAGCGCACGATGAGCCTTCGTGACAGCGATGATACGATTTTACAGCCGGGTATGACTTTCCACTTTATGCCAGGACTCTGGCTAGAGAATTGGGGTATTGAAACGACAGAAAGCATTGTGATAACAGAAACTGGGGTCGAAGTTTTATGCGATCTTCCTCGTCATTTAATGGTGAAAAGGTAATAGATCATGCAAAAAACAACCATTACACCTACTGTCAATTTTAACATTGACGGTAAACAACATGGCTACTTGAAGCTCCCCTATTCGCATGATGATTCGGCGTGGGGGTGCATCATGATCCCGGTAACTGTCATCAAAAATGGTGAGGGCCCAACAGCCTTGCTAACAGGAGGTAATCATGGCGATGAATATGAAGGCATTACCGGACTATTGAAACTCGCCAACCGTTTAGAAGCGGAAGAAATTAAAGGTCGAGTGATAATCGTTCCTGCGATGAACTACCCCGCGGTATTGAATGGTTCACGTACCTCGCCGATTGATCTGGGCAATATGAACCGCTCATTCCCCGGCTCTCCAACTGGCAGCATGACAGAGCGTATCGCGGATTATTTCCAACGCTACTTAGTTCCAATGTGTGACTTTGCCTTAGATATTCACTCTGGCGGAAAAACCTTGGACTTGCTCCCATTTTCAGCAGCCCACCGACTTGACGATAAACATCAGGAAAATGCCTGTATCGAAGGGGCAAAATTATTCGGCGCGCCTTATACGGTTATCCTTCACGAACTTGATGCTGCTTCACTTTATGACACTGCAGTAGAAGCACAAGGGAAAGTCTTTGTTACCACAGAGCTTAGTGGTGGCGGTACCAGTACCCCTGACACTATCGCATTAGCAGAACAAGGCATTGATAACTTCTTGATCTTCGCGGGCATCACCTCAGGGTCATATCAATTACCGAGTGAACCTACCCGTATACTCGATATCCCAGATGCAGACTGTTACTTGCTGAGTGAGCACAAAGGCTTGCTTGAATTGTGTATCAATCTTGGTGACAGCGTCACTAAAGGAGATGTCGTTGCAAGGGTACATAGTCTTGAGCGTACAGGACAATCACCCATTGAGTACCTCGCTAAACGCAATGGTATTTTGGCTGCAAGGCGCCACCCAGCACTGATCGATATTGGTGATACCTTTGCCGTTTTTGGCGAAGAGATCAGCTAATTATCACTACATTATCTACCTGCACCACCTCACTCAATCAGGCAGTAGAGCGCCCTTTTATTGCCTGATTGCTAAGAAAGACTCAGGAGAACCATCATGCGTTTAGATCGATATGACTTAAAAATTCTTCAAATATTACAAGAAAATGGCCGAATAACTAAATCCGGTTTGGCCGAAGAAATTAACCTTTCCATTAGCCCATGCTGGGAAAGGGTTAAGCGCTTGGAGTCATCTGGCATTATTGAGGGGTATGGTGCAAAAATTAATACCGCACAACTGCAAAAACGCTACCTCGTTCAAGTAGAAATAAGCCTAAAACAACACAGTGCACAAGCTTTTGCCCGCTTTGAATCTGCCATGCAAGATTGTGAGGAGGTTATTGAGTGCTATGCCACTGGCGGAGGTGTCGATTACATTCTAAAAGTAACCTGTGAAGACATTGATAAATACCAGCGCCTTATCGATAAATGGTTAATTTCCGACCTCGGTATCGAACGTTACTACACCTACATTGTGACTAAAACTATCAAGCAGCAACAGCATAAAATCAAGGCGGATTGTGACCCTTTGCTTAAAGCCGTTTAAATACCAAGTCAGTACTTTTATACGGCTTTTATCACTTAATAAATGAACAGAAAAAAAGTCAGTATTTTAGCCTTACAAAAAAAAATCCTGACTGAATAACGGGTTGATACAAAAAACATCCACCACCCAGAGTAGGTAAAGTAATTACACATCTGGACAAACAATGGTGAAGCTTATGGACTCTTTAGCTCAAGTAGTGAATAAACGTAATCTGACTGCGGTTGTCACTACGCCTGAATCACTGGCAACTCAGCAACAAGCAGCTCAAAAACAATTAGGTACCAACCGATTGGATGATCCCCGCTTACTTCGCAAGCTCGCTTATGTAAACGGGAAATGGGTTCATGGCAGCAAAGATAAAGTCGTTATCAACCCCTCAACTGAAACTGCAATTGATTATTGTACCCAGCTTAATGCAGAACAAATTAATAATGCCATTGATTCCGCAGAGCAGGCTTTTCCAAGCTGGCGAAAAATGCTGGCTGATGATCGAGCTGAAATCCTTATGCGATGGCATGATCTATTACTTGAAAACAAAGAAGATCTTGCTCGATTAATGGTCTTAGAGCAGGGAAAACCACTCTTTGATGCCCGTGGTGAAATTGAGTATGGCGCATCATTTATTCGATGGTTTGCCGAAGAGTCTCGTCGCGCTTATGGCGAAACTATTCCCAGCCACATTCCCAATGCACAACTTGCCAGTATTCGTGAGCCTATCGGTGTTGCAGCCTTGATCACGCCGTGGAATTTCCCTAACGCCATGATCACGCGCAAGGCAGCAGCAGCACTGGCTATTGGTTGTACCGTGATCATCAAACCTGCAAACGAAACCCCGTTCTCAGCACTTGCACTGGCTGAACTCGCAGAGCGCGCAGGGTTTCCTGCTGGTGTATTCAACGTCGTAACTGGTGATGCTGTTATGGTGTCAGAAGCTATATGCCTGTCAGACAAAGTAAAAGCCCTATCTTTTACAGGCTCTACCCGTGTCGGAAAGCTGTTATTAGAGCAATCGGCCAGCACGGTAAAAAAGTGTTCAATGGAGCTTGGAGGTAACGCACCTTTCATCGTCCTACCTGATATGGACGTAGACACCGCGGCAAAAGCAGCCGTCGATGCCAAGTTCCAGACATCAGGGCAAGACTGTCTAGCGGCTAACCGTATATTTGTTCCACGTGATAAATACGTACCGTTTCTAGAAGCATTTCAACATGAGATGCGTTCACTAAAAGTCGGTGATGGGTTTTCGCCTGATACCGTACTAGGGCCTTTGATCTCAAAACAAGCTGTCGCTAAAGCACAGCACCTCGTCAACGATGCTATAGAAAAAGGCGCACGCTTATTGGTTGGCGATCAGAGCCAAGCACCCGGCTCTCATTACTTTATGCCTACGCTATTGGCCGATGTCACTCCAGAAATGGATGTGTACCAGCAAGAAAATTTCTGCCCTGTTGCGGGGGTATTAGCGTATGACGACATCGAACAAGTGATCACCATGGCTAACGATACTGAATACGGTCTCGCCGCTTATGTTTATGGTCATGATATCCGTAATATCTGGCCACTCATGCGTGGACTTGAGTTTGGCATGGTGTCAGTTAACTCCGTCAAAATGACGGGTCACCCTATTCCTTTCGGAGGTGTAAAACAATCAGGTCTTGGCCGTGAAGGTAGCAAGCATGGTTTTGATGAATATAGTGAAATTAAATACTACTGCTTAGGTGCGTTACCCACTGTGAGTGGAAGCTAATAAATGGATTTCTTAGTAAAGAATTAATAATTGTTCTGGAGATAAACATGTCTATTGATACCCAAAAAATACTCGAAACTGACCGCAAAAATATCTTTCATGCGTCAACCCATCTAAAGCAATATGCCGCGGGTGAAATCCCCGGCCGTATTATTACTGGTGGTGAAGGCATTCGCATAAAAGATTCCGAAGGTATCGAGTTAATTGATGGTTTCGCCGGATTGTACTGCGTCAATATCGGTTATGGCCGCACAGAGATGGCTGAAGCCATTTATGAGCAGGCGAAAAAGCTCGCTTATTATCACACTTATGTTGGTCATACCAACGAAGCACTGGTTGAGCTATCAGATCGAATCATCAAGATGGCACCAACAGGCATGAGCAAAGTTTACTATGGTATGTCAGGCAGTGATGCCAACGAAACACAGCTTAAGCTCGTTTGGTATTACAACAATGCACGAGGCCTACCAGAAAAGAAAAAAGTGATTTCTCGTGATCGTGGATATCATGGCTCAAGCATTGCGTCTGGTTCAATGACAGGCTTACCTTTGTTCCACAATCACTTTGATCTTCCTCTCGATCGCATTAAGCATACAGTCGCTCCTTGCTATTACCGCAGAGAAGACGACGGCATGTCTGAACTTGAATATTCTAAGTTTTGTGCCGCCAAACTCGAAGAAATGATCTTAGAAGAAGGTCCAGAAACGGTTGCCGCTATGATTGGGGAACCTGTACTAGGTACTGGCGGGATCGTTCCACCACCTGAAGGTTACTGGCAAGAAATCCGCAAAGTATTAGATAAATATGACGTCTTACTGATTGCCGATGAGGTGGTCTGTGGCTTTGGCCGTCTAGGGGCAGATTTCGGCTCAATTTACTATGACATGAAGCCTGATTTAATCACTGTCGCTAAAGGGTTAACGTCTGCCTATCAACCACTATCAGGTGTAATTGTAGGCGAAAGAGTCTGGTCAGTCCTAGAAGATGGTACCGACCAATGGGGGGCGATTGGCCACGGCTATACCTACTCGGGACACCCTATTGGAGCAGCGTCTGCCTTGTGTAACCTCGATATTATTGAACGTGAAAACCTTGTTGGAAATGCACGTACGACAGGGGCATACCTACAGAAACGTATGCAAGAAACATTCGCCGATCACCCTCTTGTAGGTGAAGCTCGCGGTGTAGGCTTGCTTCATGCTTTGGAGTTTTCAAGCGATAAGCTAAAGCGTGCTCACTTTGATCCTAACCTGAAAGTTGGCCCTCAAATCGCAGCTGCCTGTCTGGAAGAAGGGCTTATTGCACGTGCAATGCCGCATGGCGATATCCTTGGCCTTGCTCCACCGCTCATTGTGACGCCGTCAGACATTGATGACATGGTTGAGCGTACAGCGCGTGCCGTGAACCGTGTTACAGACAAGCTAGTAACTAGCCGTAGCTGGACAGCCAAATAATCATTTCCATACACATACAAGGATAAAGCAATGGCACATGCCTCTACTGATATTACGCTGCACGATATTTATCAGGCACGCCACGCCATTCAAGGACATGTGGCTCGTACGCCACTTGTCTATTCTGAAGCGCTGTCCCAGCGCTTTGGTTGCGATGCATGGCTTAAGCTCGAAACGCTACAACCCATTGGTGCCTTTAAGCTACGAGGCGCAACGTTTGCGATGAGTAAACTAACACCTGAACAAAAAAAAGCAGGTGTAGTGACATGTTCTACCGGAAACCACGGCCGTGCTATCGCTTACGCAGGCAAAAAGCTGGGCGTGCACACGATTATTTGTATGTCACAATTAGTGCCAGAAAATAAAGTCAACGCTATCAAGGCGCTAGGTGCTGAAGTACGGATTATCGGCCTATCGCAAGATGAAGCTGAAGTGGAAACAATGCGCTTGGTTAAAGAAGAGGGCTTGGTATACCTTCCGCCTTTTGACCACCCAGATATTCTGTCTGGGCAAGGCACCATAGGTATTGAGATATTTGAAGATAAACCCGACGTCGATATGGTTTTTGCCGGCCTTTCTGGCGGTGGGTTAATTGGTGGTATTGGTCTGGTGGCAAAAGCGATTAACCCAGATGTGCAAATCATTGGTGCAAGCATGGACCGGGGTGCTGCAATGGCTGTTAGCCTAGAAGCTGGCAAGCCCGTACAGGTACCTGAATATGAATCTTTTGCTGATAGCCTCGGCGGTGGCATTGGTTTAAATAACGCATACAGTCTACCTATTGTTCAGGAAGTCATGGATCACGTTTATTTAGTGAATGAACAGTCGATTGCGCGTGGCATGGTTCACTTCTTTGAACATGAAAAAATGCTGGTCGAAGGTGCTGCTACTGTCGGTATCGCAGCAATAGAACAGCATAATTTAGATGTCAGTGGCAAAACAATTGTGTTCATCGTCAGTGGTAAAAATGTCGCAGCAGATACATTTAGAAAAGCACAGATACTCGCGGCAGAACAAATAAATAAGGGATGAAAATGAAAACATATAGCAAGGAGCAAATTACAACCGTGACCCGCCTCGACCAAAATGCATTGTCTGCTGTAGAAGCTGGCTTCGCCGCACTTGGTCAAAATAATACCATCATGCCCCCAATTCTTAGCATGAGTATTCCTGAATATAACGGTGAGGTAGACGTTAAAACAGCATACATTAAAGGCAAAGATCGGTTTGCTATTAAAATTAGTCCCGGATTTTTTGATAACCCGAAATTGGGTCTACCGAGTTTAAATGGCCTTATGGTTCTGTTTTCATCTCAAACAGGTTTGGTTGATTCTGTACTATTTGACGAAGGTTATCTTACTGAAATAAGAACCGCCCTTGCTGGTGCTATCGCGGCCAAGCATCTTGCCCGACCAAATGCCAAAGAAGTCGCGGTTATTGGGGCTGGACGACAAGCCGAATTACAAATTGCGGCTCTGAAACTTATCTACAATATTACCAAAGTGCACGTGTTCGCCCGCGAGCATGATCAGATGAAATCTTACCGTGCGCTCATGGCTCAGCAATACGATCTACCTGTTGATATTCATAGCTCTGCGGCAAGGGCTTGTACAAACGCAGACATCGTAGTAACCACGACACCAGCAAACAGCCCAGTTCTTCACTGGCAAGACCTAAAACCCGGAACACATGTCACCGCAATGGGGTCTGATAACAGCCACAAACACGAGCTTGAATCGAGCATTCTTGCCAATGCTGATTTTTTGGTCGTCGATAAGCGTACTCAGTCTGAAACACTCGGCGAGCTCAATCATTATTCAGGTGCATTCCCCAATACAATATTTGAGCTAGGCGATCTTATTGCAAATAAAATAACGCTGCGGACTAAACCAGAACATATAACAGTTTGTGATTTAACGGGAACAGGCGTGCAAGATACCGCGATTGCCGATTATACCGCAAACCTTTTGGCATAATTAGCTATCAACCCTGCCCTACGGCATCAAAGTAACTATCATGATTCTTGTCGGAATTATCATGATTCTTGAAGAAAGACTATTGTGGAGAAAATAAATGACGCCCTGCGAAACGGATTTTTCACAACTTGAACGCGTTTACCCCTGCCAAAATTTACAGCGCCCAGCCACAATCAGGATTGGACTTGTACAACTGGCAACAGATTACACCTTAGAGAACGACTGGCATCAATTGGTCGGTGAAGAGGTTGAACTCTACAGTACACGTATGCCTTTTTGCAGCGAATTAACACCAGAAAAGCTATGTTCAATGAAAGAAGGGATTGGTAAGGCCGCTACATTAGTGGCTGATGGGCTTGAGCTTGATGTGATGGCTTATGGTTGCACCGCTGCGAGCATGCTAATAGGTGACGAGGCGATCAGTGAGCAATTAACAGTAACCAGACCCGAGCTGCCAGCTACAAACCCTTGGCTTGCTGCCAAAACAGCACTGCGTCATTTAAACATTAAGAAATTAGCAGTGTTAACGCCCTACACCAGCGAAGTGAATAAACCTTTATTTCAAGCATTAGAGAAGGAAGGGTTTACGATAGTGGCATTTGGCGCTTTTCATTTAAACAAAGACACCGATATCCCATCGGTAGATCCAGAAAGTATCCAGCATGCCTTAAGCAACATGCTTGAAAATACCGATGCTGACGGCATATTTCTGTCTTGTACTAACTTGAAAGTGATGCAACAACTGGGCAATTTTGAACAACAATTCAATGTCCCTTTTGTCTCTTCTAATCAGGCTCTGTTCTGGCACGCATTACGTCTGTCAGGTAGCCAACGTTGTTTTGATGGCTACGGGCAATTACTTCAGGCACCTTAATCGCCAAACCCCACACACCGAGCTATTGGCTCGGTGTTAGTTCACCAATTTCACCGTTTTGGCTGACTATATAGCAGTCCATCCCAGCCGCTAAGGCTGCTGTTTTACCTAACTCAGTATCTTCAAATACCACACAGTCTTTTGGATTAAGACCAATGCGTTTAGCCGCTTCAAGAAAAGTGTCTGGGTTGGGTTTATGGTTTAACACGTCATCTGAAGTCACCAATGCATCTAGCAGCGGTAAGATACCGGTATCACCCAGCAACGGTTCAGCATTAAAACGTCGGCAACCGGTACCGACTGCAATTTTCATATTCTCTTTATGCTCTAGCAGCAGATCATAAGTCGACTCAATGATTTCACCTTTAAACTCAATCTCATCGAAGAATTTACATTTTGTTTCAGCCAATCTTTTAACATCAAAGTTTTGTCGATAGCGACGGTTAATTTCTTGAGCTGTTCTGATAGTTGGCATACCGCCTAGGCTGTAAAACCACTTAGCATCAAAGGGAACCTCATGAATTGCGCAGGTTTGCTCCCAAGCCTTTAAATGAGCTGGCATTGAGTCAACTAAAGTGCCATCCATATCAAAAATAATGCCTTTGTACGCAGATAAATCCATAACTCTCCTCTACTGGCAACCCCTGTTGCCGCTTCATCTCTATTTAATTCCCAGCGAAAGTAGCAACTTTATATTTCACTTTTATTACAAGATCCAAGTAATTTCGAGATACATCGTTCAGCAACTTGAAACCACCAGAATACATATTGCAGTGAACCTACACTCATAATCAAATTTAGCCTCACAAAACGGACAAAAGCTGCTTTTTTGAGCAGTTAATCTTCTATTCGCCTCTAGATCTAGTTAAAACAACCACCACCTTATATACATGCAGTTATTTTAAATATATATTCACCGAATACACAGTTAAACAACAGCATCTTTTATTGATTTAGGATGTACAGTAAAGGAACTACTATGGATCAACCTGATATTACCGCCCTTATCCCTATTGTTATTACGCTTGCTCTATCCTTAACAACACGAAACGTTGTTATTGGCTTGTTCGGTGGCGTTTTCAGCGGTGTTGTTATGCTTAACGGCATTGCACCGCTTGATACCTTTGGGACGTTAGTCAAAGACTACCTCGTGCCTCAACTGACCGATAGCTATAATGCAGGTGTCATTGTGCTATTGGTTTTCATCGGCGGATTTGTTGCACTCATGGAAAAGTCTGGTGGTGGACAAGCTTTTGCCCTGAAAGTAACACATTGGGTCAGCACGAAATGCCGAGCACAGATATCCTCTTGGTTTGGCGGGATTTTAATTTTCTTCTCAGATCTGGGTACCCCATTAATTGTCGGCCCTGTTTTTCGCCCTTTATTCGATAAACTTAAGCTGTCACGTCAAAAACTGGCTTTTATTATCGATTCAACCTCTTCACCTGTCGCCATTCTCATCCCATTCATTGGTTGGGGTGTCTATATCATGGGATTGCTGCAAAAAGAATTTTCGGCTTTAGAGGTTGGTATCAGTGATTGGGAAGCATTTGTTAAAGCAATACCTTTCCAGTTCTATGCATTTTTAGCGATCTTCATTGTTCCATTAGTTGCGATTAAGAAACTTGATTTTGGGCCAATGGCTGAAGCGGAAGCAAAGGCAAAACAAGGGATCATCGCAGCAAACACACAAGATACTCTAAATACCTTTACGCATAAAAATGCAAAAGCGTCTTTTGTATTTGCTCCGCTATTTGTAATGGCATTAGTATTAGTCGCAATGCTTGCACCACTGGGCTTTCCGTTCGAACAAGTTTCCGGCTCCGTCTTCCGCGCCGCACTCTCTAGTGCCTATTTCTTTGCCGCTATAACGTTAATCTCACTAATGGCTTTTTACGGCGTACGTAAGCTTAGTGATGGTATTAATGTGTACTTAAAAGGCATGGGAAATATGATGCAAGTCGCGATTATACTTATCCTTGCGTGGACACTCAGCAGCGTTGGTAAAGAGCTAGGCACTGCCGCTTATATTGCAGAGCAAGCACAAGCAGGCTTCCCTTACTGGCTTGTACCAGCTGTTGCTTTTTTACTTTCAGCGATTATTTCGTTTGCCACGGGTTCTTCTTGGGGAACATTTGCCATCATGCTGCCGCTAGTGATACCGACGGCATTTGCCATTGATGCGCCCTTATTTGCTTGTATTGGCGCTGTACTCTCTGGTGGGTTATTTGGTGATCACTGCTCGCCAATATCTGAAACGACCATTTTATCTTCGACAGGTTCAGGGTGTGATCAATTTGAACACTTTAGAACTCAGCTACCTTATGCGTTATTAAACGGCAGTATTGCCTTAGTCAGCTTTATTGTTGCAGGCGTGGTAGAAAGTCCTATCGTCCTTATCGCTGCTTTAATCAGCCAAGCATGTTTGGTGTATGTGTTAGCGAAATGGCACAGTCGAAAACAGCAATTACATAGCGAATTAGAAACGCAAGTATAGGCAACTCTCGTCACCCCTTGATAAAAGCTGCTCTGGATATTCCATACCACCGCAGCTTTTATTTTATTTCCAGCTTTACCAGCCCCCACTTTTTAGCAATACGATCAAAGAATCCTTGGGTCTTCTTTAGCTCAATCCAATGATTGACGTAATTGATCCATACTTGGTCTTCTTTAGGCAGTAACATCGAGATAGGCGTTGGCCGATGCATGCCTTCAACTTTTGCTATTGATAGCTGAGGGTAACGGCGAATTAACGTTGCGGCTTCTATATTCGAGGTAATAATTGCAGTGGTTTTGTTTTCCAATAAATATTGGTGTGCTTTAGCAGAGGCATCAATACTATTCTGTCGTGCGTTAGGTAAAAGCTCTTTCACGATAGATTGCTGTACCGTGCCGCTTATCGAGGTAATGACCACTGAATTCTTATTAAAATCACGCCATTTTCTGAAGCGATCTACATTGTTTTTTTGTATTACGGGTACAAAAGCCAAGTAAAAATAAGTATCGCTGTAACCAGCTACTTTGGCACGGTGCATATTCAGCGAAGCGCTACCCGACATATCATATTTTTCTGTGACTACACCACTAACCAGCGTTTTCCATGTTGCAGGTACATACTCAACCGTAACACCGAGGTCTTTCGCGAGTTCAGTCGTAATATCTATATCAAACCCACGATAAAAATTGGTTGAAGGGTCTCGTATCGTCATGGGGCTCCAATCGCCGGTTGTTCCGACTCGGAGCGTCCCTCTATCAATGATCTCAGTTAACCGACTAGATGCACCGTAACTCACAGTAGTAAAAAGTAACATCAAGACAAAAAAACATGTTGAACTAAGTTTGATGAAAGACTGTGCGATCATAACTACCCCTTCCTGCTACTCACTGATATTTCCGAGATGATAAGATCAAGGAAAACCAACTGGGCTCTCAAACAAATTGAGATATATAAAAGATAGCAGTAATTTGTTTATCGCATTTTTAACTTTTTTACCTTTTGTAGCCTCTAAGAAAAAGTTCAACGCAAGTTTTCAGGTATTGCTTTCGCTCTTCAACCGTCTCGCCACTGTCCTGCCCTAAATACCCCCAATACACCACCCTACCGTGAAACATCAACAACAACTGCATAGCAGCATCACTAGCATCGATGTCTGCGCTTAAAACATTTTGCTTAACCAAATTTTCAATGTAACTTGCGAGCATATCGGTTGTGTTTTTAGGGCCTGCATTTAAAAACACTTTTGCCAAGTCTGGGTGACTATCACTCTGACTAACTGCTGTTTTATAAGTATTTTTGGCTTCATCTGATAGCAACAGATTTTGAAAGCGCCAACCAAACTCAAAAAGCACCTCTTCAGCAGGACGAACATCATCTATTAAGCTTATGTCCAACTGATTTGATATGCATTTTTTACGGATGCAGGTGTCGAACAAATCATCTTTTGTTTTAAAATGTGAGTAAACGGTTTGTTTCGAGACCTCCGCTTTTATGGCGATCGCATCCATGCTAATGGCATAGCCATGCTCACAAAAAAGCGCCGTTGCCGCTTTCATAATTTGGTCTCTTTTTTGAGCACTTCTTGCTGTCAGCACAAATTCACCTCAGTTTAATCGATAAAAACATTAACCATCACTTCGTATAGTAACATATTTTATACAATCAAACTGGACAGTCTAGTTTGATTGGGTTATTTTTTATACATATGGACTAGACAGTCTAGTTTGAAATAAATATAACAAGGCGACACACCATGCGAAGGATTACAACGGCCAGTCTACTTATTACCCTAGCCTTACTCTCAGGATGCAACAGCTCTAATAGCGATGCTGAGCAGCAAGCAGATACGCAGCAGCTTTTGAAAGTCAATGCGCATACATTGGCACCTTCCGCTTACTTCACCGTTGAGCGTGATTATGTCGGTATGATCCAAGCGGGACAGCAAGCTAACCTTGGCGCAGAACTTGGTGGCAAGATTTCTCGTTTGCTGGTTGATGTCGGTGACAGTGTGAAAGCTGGTGAGCCATTACTTAAACTTGATACTGACCTATTACAGACCCAAGCCGATGAGCTTCGTGCTCAACAATCGCAAGTAACCGCTCAGCTCGATCTTATTGAAGCGAACTTGAAGCGCCAGCAGGCATTAAAGAAAAAAGGGTTTAGTGCAGAATCTGAAATTGACAGCTTAAACAGCCAGCGTAATGCCCTTCGAGCCAATTATCGCCAGCTCGCAGCATCGCTTGCCGCAAATCAATTACAGCAAGAAAAGTCCACAATTTATGCGCCATACGATGGCATGATCAGTGCTCGCTTTATCTCAAAGGGTGATGTAATTAATGTCGGTGCTCCAACCTTAACCCTGCTCGCAACCACCAGCAAAGAAGCACATATTGGTGTACCCGCCAAACAATTAACAAAGCTCGTTGAGCAGACTCAGTGGCAATTAAGAGTTGGGGAAAACAGTTACCCCGTCACCTTGCTAAACCCCGGTGCGCGAGTTGATGTCGGTAGCCGAACCGTCAAACTGCGCTTTAGCTTACCTGAAAATGCGAATGTTATAGATGGCGAACTCGCCTATTTACACTATAAAGATAAACATCAACAGTCTGGCTATTGGATCCCATTGTCATCCATGACCGACGGTATTCGTGGCGTCTGGAATGTCTTTGCTCTTAAAGAAATAAATAACGAACTGAAAGTTGAGCGACGTTCTATTCAGGTACTACATGCCAATAACGACTTTGCGTTTGTTGACGGCGCAATCGAGCCCGGGGAAAAAATTGTCGCTGATGGTCTACACCGTTTGGTGCCTGGCCAGACTGTATTACCCATAAAAAAGCTCCCACTGCCTCTAAGTAATCGTCGCGATGAGGCAGCGTTATGAATATAAAGTACATCATTAACAATACTCGACTGCTCATACTGGCGGTTGGCCTACTTGTTGTCGCAGGTTTGTCTGCAATTACAACGCTACCACGAGCTGAAGATCCGGTGATTCACAACCGCCATGCCAGTGTGATCACCCATTTCCCAGGTGCGACGGCTGAGCGCGTAGAAGCGCTTGTTACTGAAAAGATAGAAACCCACCTACGTCAACTTGACGAAGTTAAGCGTCTTTCGTCTAATTCCCGCCCTGGTATTTCAGTAATTAGAATTGAGCTGAAAGATGAAGTGATCAACTCAGAACCAGTATGGTCTCGTGCAAGAGATAAGCTGTCTGACGTTACTTCTTTGCTACCACAAGGCACCAGCACCCCAGAGTTAGATGATGACCACGGTTACGCATTTACCATGCTAACCGCCTTAACATGGCAAGGCGACACCCAACCTGATTTACTCACTTTACGTCGCTATGCCATAGAATTAAGCAATCGTCTTCGCGTATTAAGTGGAACAGAGTTTGTCGATGTTTACGGCCTGCCAGATGAAGAAATACTTGTCACCTTGGATCCTAGCGCAGCCAGTGCATTAGGGCGTTCCGCTATTTCTTTATCGCAAGCTATCGGGCAAGCTGATGCCAAAAACTCTGCAGGAGAATTAGTTAATGGCAGTAATCGATTTTCATTAGAAGTGTCAGATTCTCTCGATTCACTTGATCGTGTTCGCCGTGTCCCCGTCACCATCGATGACAATGGCTACCTTATTCGAATCGAAGACATTGCAAAGGTTGAACGTGCAGCTGCGTCTCCAGCCACTGAATTAGCTTTTGTTGACGGAAAACCGACAATCATCGTCGCTAGCCGGATGCAACCTTCGCTTCGTGTCGACCAATGGACGAACCGCGTTAAGACATTGCTCGATAACTACCAACATGAAGTACCGAGCAATGTCAGTGTCGATATCATCTTCGAACAACAAAGCTATACAGAAAAGCGTTTAAGTGAATTGAACAGCAGCCTACTTATGGGCTTTTCTATCATTTTGGTTGTTTTGTTGCTCACACTAGGCGTTCGATCCGCCATCATCGTTGCCCTATCTTTGCCTCTGACCAGTTTATTAACTCTCACGATGATGAAGTTCACGGGGTTACCGATCAATCAAATGTCGGTAACAGGGCTTATCGTGGCGTTAGGGATCATGGTCGATAATGCCATTGTGATGGTTGATACCATTCAATACCATCGTCAGAAAGGCACCGAAAAAATTGAGTCTGCGATTCGGGCTGTAAAACACCTTTGGGTTCCCTTACTTGGCTCTACCTTAACGACCGTATTGGCTTTTGCGCCAATTATACTTATGCCAGGCCCATCAGGTGAATTTGTTGGTGCGATTGCCGTGACAGTATGCTTTTCGCTTCTTGGGTCATACATTATATCCCATACTATTGTTGCTGGCTTTGCTTCTCGCTGGCTCCCTTCAAACCAGTTGCACCTGCGCTGGTATCACACAGGGATCACAACCCCAGCACTAAGCCGAGTGTTCAGGGGGTCAATCAAACAAACGTTAAAACACCCACTGATAACCGCTGCAATAGTTTGTATTTTACCTTTTACCGGGTTTTGGGGAGCGGGCCAATTAACCGAGCAGTTCTTTCCACCATCAGACCGCGATATGTTTGAAATACAGGTTTATCTGCCTCCTCAAGCCAGTATTTACGCAACGACGGATACAACGCAAGAAATCGATAAAATCATGGCCAACTATGATGAGGTAGAACGTGTTGGCTGGGTGGTCGGAGCCAATTTCCCATCGTTCTATTACAACATGGTGGGCGGTCAAAATGGTTCCCCTTTCTTTGCTCAAGCGATGGTAAAGGTCTCTGATTTTTCGGCGGCCAACCGCTTGATCCCCGAACTACAGCAGGTGTTTGACGATACCTTACCGCAAGCTCAAATTCTGGTTAGGAAACTCGAACAAGGCCCGCCGTTTAATGCGCCGTTAGAGGTTAGGTTATATGGCCCGAATCTAGATAGATTAAAATCTATCGGGGAAGACATCCGTTTAATTATGGCTAAAACCCCGAATGTTACCCATACCCGTGAAACGCTTCAGCCCGGCACGCCAAAGATATGGGTGAACGTCAATGAAGAAGCTAGCCAACTCAGCGGGTTGTCATTAAGTGGATTTGCTGATGTTTTACAAGCGTCATTTACAGGTAGACTGAGCGGTAACATTATTGAAGCGAGTGAATCGATTCCAGTTCGAGTTAGGGTTGGTGATACAAGTCGCGAAAATATGTCTCACCTCAGCAGTTTACCTTTGCCCGTTCAATCTGATCCAAGCTTAGTTGGATTACCGGTGTTTGCTTTAGCTGATTTAGAATTAACGCCGAGCCGCGGCGCGATACCTCGTCGTAATGGACAACGTGTTAACGTTATTGAAGGCTATTTACGTGCAGGTGTATTGCCTCAAACCGCCCTCGACCATTTCCAACACAACCTCGCGGCATACCAGCAAACACTGCCTAATGGCTACACCATTGAGTTTGGTGGAGAGTCAGCAGAGCGCGATGAATCTGTCGGTAATTTAATGGCAAACCTCACCATGGTGATCGCTTTATTAGTCTTAGTTGTTGTCATTTCATTCAACTCATTCCGATTGAGCCAAATCATCTTTTCGGTGGGCTTTCTTGCTTCGGGTTTAGGGTTGCTGTCGGTATGGGTCTTCAACTATCCCTTTGGATTTACCGTCATCATCGGCTTACTCGGCCTTGTGGGATTAGCGATCAATGCCGCCATTGTCATTTTGGCCGAGCTCAAATCAAGCCCAGAGGCGTGCCATGGTGACACTAATGCGATCTTGGAAGCGGTAATGAGTTGTACTCGTCACATTACTTCCACGACTATCACCACCATCGGTGGCTTCATGCCGCTGATATTAGCAGGCGGCGGATTCTGGCCACCGTTTGCAGTCGCAATAGCCGGAGGTACATTATTAACGACGTTAATTTCTTTCTACTTTGTACCGGCGGCATTCCGTCTCGCCGTAAAATACAAACCGCTGAGTGTATCGGCACCGTTAACACCTGCTCAGTAGCAGCCTGCTGCACATAATAAATACGCATAACAAGTGCTTACCAAGCAATACACAAAGAAGCGTTAACTAAAAAAGCGAGGTGATATAAATCACCTCGCTTTTTATATTATGCCAGTATAGGGCTATACCATCACCAGCACTCGGTAGATAAACCCTTATAAACAGTGCGTTTGTAATTCACTGTATGAACGCGAGAAGTTTTCATTTGGAAAGTATTCTTTGTTGATCAGCAAACTTTTACTTGCCGCCCAATTCGCAGCGAAAGATCCATTACCATACGGGATGTTATACACATCAAACTGTCTCTCGTGCTTATCGAAAATCAAATTGGCTGCCATTCTGCGTGAACGTACATTCGCATTACGGTAATACTGAAAGTCGCTTTGACAGTTCTTAACAATGTAAGACCCTTTTTCGCTACGAACACTGATGTACGGCTGTTGTGTATTGTCATAATAGTTCAATGCCCAAATCCCAACATCCGAAATCAGCTTTATTTGCGGCAATGGCTTTGGTGGCTCTAATATCTGTTCGGTTAGTGGTTGCAGTTTTTGATTATTAACCAACGGGTCATTATTAGCTGATACTTCCAGAATGCGCATAACAGGTTCATTTGTAGAAATTTCTGGCGAGAATAGCGCTGAAACACTTTGCCATGCCCGAGAGCCATAGCTATAGGTTAAAGCCATAATTAACACAGATATAAATAAGCCTAGACACCATTTTCGATAATTCTTTGCTCCAAGTGAATGGATCTGAGCTTTAAGTGTGTTCGATATAGGCGCTAATGATGATGAAGCCAAAGGAGATGTAAATTTTGATGGGGCAACAGCACGCGCCTTAGCATTGGCTTCCCAACGGGCGCTTTCTAGCTGCCTTTGTAAGCGTAGGTTTTCACGCTTTAACATTTTAATATCGCTTTCAAGTGCTGCTTTTAAACGCTCTTCATCATCTGACTGCGTCTTGTTGTTTGTATCGAGTTTTTGCAGTGCTTCTTTCAAACGCTTGTCTAAAGAATGATATTCATGCCTCAACGCGTTGTGGGCTATTTCTATTTTTTGGTATTTCGCTTTCCATTCATTGTTCGCTGCATTATTGGGAGTCCGGCTTTTAAGGTAAACGGTTCTTATCGCCTCCTCGTGCCCATTACCAGCGACCACTTTTTCGTAGGCTTGCGATACCATTTGCATCAATGTTTTGGAACCACCTTTATCTGGGTGGCAACGACTAGAAAGCTGTTTGTAGCAACGTTTTATTTCTACCGGTGTGGAATTATTATCTGTACCAAGAATTTCATGAAAAGAGGTCATACCCAGTTAACTATTTCAGCCTTATTCTTACGCCAATGCATTAACTATATACATTGATCTATATATAGCGCCTTTTATCTTACTCTTTTAAGCAAGACTTATAATCACGCTATTATATAGGCTCGTTATGGATTAAACCATTTCAGCGTTTAATCAGGCATTTAGATTGTGTTTCCTCATCCTAAACTCACCTGGAGAACACCCCATATGCTTCTTAAATACGCGAGAAAAGTAAGACACGTCCTTGAAACCTGTTGAATGAGCTATCTGCGATATCTTCTCTCGATCAGAGCTTAATAACCCACATGCTAAATCTAACCGCTTTTTAATAATATATTGTTTAAGGGTAACCCCCATCACGCTATGGAAAAGGCGTGAAAAATAGGTTGGTGAATAGTGACAAGCATTCGCGAGATCTTCTTCTCGCAAAGGTGCACTTATATTTTCATCAATAATCTTCAATGCAGGCCTTATCGATAATTCACGCTGCTCAAAACCTTGTACAGGCTCTGGTGATACGCTGTGAGTATGTAGACGGCTGAAGCACGCGTCAATTTCTTGCTTTGATGCACTAGCTTCAATAACATCCTCTCCCCCTGCCCGCAGTACATTCAATGCTAATTCCGCATCTAAACGATGATATACCACCACGACTTTCGTTTGTGGAAAACGACTTTTTACCGATTGAAGCAGGTCGAAGCCATTAGAGGTAGAGTCTACAACTTCTAGAAAGATCAACTCCTGGCCAGTCATCGTTGAAAGTAATTCAAAAGGCGATACGTCCACCACATCATGTGACAACTTTAGGTTTTCCTTCGCCTCTGCTATTTTATCGTAATGGCTACAACTAACCCAAATCACAACAGTCACCTTACTAATTGTGCAATGAAAACATACTGATGTATGCGTGAAGAACACTCCTTGTATTAATTACACATCTAATCACTTTATCGTTATTATTTTTCGTCAAAAAAATGACGACTCACTAATAATTAATGTCTATAAAGCTCAAAAAATCCAGTACACCCTAGATGTTGCAAATTTAAGTTTCAATCACGATATTTTCTGCTATAGCTACAACATCAATTAGTTAGTAGTACCCGTTATCACCATTAAATAGCCATAAATGACGAAAATTGAATAAAAACTTAATCCTTTATCGCTAAATGTTCTATCAGTTTCCTGCTTTTCTTGGAAGGTGAAATATGCTTGCTTTATGACCAAGATACTTCAATATGTTTATATTCAACTATGCATAAATTATCTTAAGCATGCAGTCAGATATGGAAAAATACTATAAGGGAAAAAATGAATAAAAGGATTTTTGTTCTATTGGTGCTCAGTTGGAGTATCTTGTCACTTCCAGTAAGCCAAGCGACAACATCGCCCCATACTCCAATCATTGCAGCATATTATCCAGACTGGAAAATATACAATAAACAAAAACTTACACCAAGCAAGTTAGCCGCAGATAAACTCACCCACCTCATTTACGCTTTTCTTGCCGTTTGTGGCCCTGTAGAGTCATCACCCGCCAATATCCAGAAATTACTGGCAAAGCAGTGCCATAACAAGCCCGTTGGTACCGTCGTATTATTAGATGAATATGCCGCAATTCAAGCAAAGTTAAAGGGGGAAACCTCTTCAGCCGTCAACTATAAAGGCAATTTTGGTCAACTGAAGTATTTATCTGAGCAATATCCTGACTTAGTTATTTTACCCAGTATTGGTGGGTGGACGCTTTCTGAGCCATTCCATACTATTGTGCTTAGCCCTGAGTATCGCTCTAATTTTGCTAACAGTGTACGTGAGTTACTCGAATCCTACCCTTTTTTTAAAGGCATACAAATTGACTGGGAGTACCCCGGCGGGCATGGTCTGTCTGGACTTGGGCTCAATAACCAAGATCCCGAAAAGCAGGGCTTTACGGATTTATTAAAAGCCGTTAGAGAACAGCTCGATGAACTTGAAATTAAATACCAGCAACATTATGAGCTATCTGCCGCCATCAGTGCCTCTCCAAAGCATGACGGCACAATAGACTGGCAGCAAGTTTCACCTTTACTTGATTACTTATACGTTATGACATTTGACTTTTTAGGTGCCTGGAGTAATGTTGCCGGACACCATGCTAACCTCTATACGACCTCTACCACCCCAGATGGTAACTCTGTCGCCGCTCACATCAAGTCGCTATTAAACCAAGGTATCGCTAACCATCAGCTCGTTATCGGGACACCGTTTTATGGCCGTATTTGGAAAGGTGTCGAAGGTTTTTCATCAACAAATTTTGAAGGGCTACATACAACGGGAGCAAGTACTAAAGGTTCAGATGGTGCGTCTGGCATTTTCAATTACAGTGATATAGCACGCCACTTTCTCAGCCGAAAAAAATTGGGCTATCAGTATTTTTATGACGAAAAGTCAGAAGCGGCTGTTCTCTATCACCCTAAAAACCAAGAATACATTTCTTTTGAAGACCCACGCTCACTGAAAGCGAAAGCAACATTTGTGACAGACAATGCGTTAGGGGGAATGTTTGCATGGGAAGCCACCGCCGATCATCAACACCAAATGCTTGACGCAATGCATGAAGGGCTACTAAAAAACGAACAATAAACAGCCACATCACCAACCTTCTAGCACGTGAGTATATATTTTGTACTATAAAATCTGCTATTTAGCATATTTTTATGAAGACAATCTCATTTTTATCATTTAGTATTGCTTTCGAAAATTTGAGTTCCGATGAAGACAGCAGGAGAGTGGCAAAATACTAATACGTATTGAGCCCGCCGAAGAAGTAAGCTTTCTATCCCGTTTGATACCATCAAACCATGGAGAGTAAATCTTTCAGGCACCTTACTTTTCGTATTATTTACAATACGACTAGCAAGGTATGGACTGTTGTTGGAGGAGCCTCTGGAGAGATCCGTTTAATCGGACGCCGAAGGAGCAAACCTATTACATCGTGATAGGTGAAACTCTCAGGCAAAAGGACAGAGGAGATAAGTTCAACAGCTCAGAAAGTGTCATATACAACTATTCTGTAACACCATACAACGGTATTTCTGTTGTTCTTTATCTCTTCCTTTGATGTTTAAAGGTAAAGAGAAAATGAACCCACTATATAATTTATTACAAGCTATTGATAACCTCGTTTGGGGGCCTCCCCTTTTATTGCTTTTGGTTGGTACTGGTATCTACCTCACAGCTCGCCTAGGTGTTATACAAATTCGCCACCTACCACTGGCTTTAAGCTATGTGTTTAAAGGTGACAAAAACACCAAAGCCAAAGGTGATGTGTCTAGTTTCGCTGCACTTTGTACCGCCCTTTCGGCAACGATAGGTACGGGTAATATCGTTGGCGTAGCCACTGCGATTAAAATGGGTGGGCCTGGCGCACTATTTTGGATGTGGCTTGCGGCTTTTTTTGGCATGGCGACGAAATATGCCGAGTGTCTACTGGCCGTTAAATACCGCGAAACCGATGCAAATGGTCAGATGATTGGCGGACCAATGTATTACCTTGAAAAAGGTACAGGGCAAAAGTGGCTCGCTAAGCTATTCGCTTTATTTGCTCTTGGTGTTGCCTGTTTTGGTATTGGTACATTTCCACAAGCGAATGCGATTGTGGATGCTGCCTATATTTCATTTGAAATACCTCGTGAAATTACCGTTGTAGCACTGACACTGCTTGTCGCTATTGTCACATTGGGCGGTGTTAAATCGATAGCCAATGTAGCAAGTAAAGTTGTACCGGTAATGGCTGCGTTTTACATCATCGCGTGTATTACGGTGCTTGGCGCGCAATATGAAGCAATCCCTCAAGCCATTCAGCTTGTCATCAGTTCAGCATTCACTGGCCACGCAGCATCTGGTGGTTTCTTGGGTGCCGGTATTATGCTGGCGATCCAGTCGGGCATTGCGCGTGGCGTATTCTCGAACGAATCAGGGCTAGGTAGTGCACCAATGGCCGCAGCAGCAGCGAAAACAGATTCCTGTGTGCAGCAAGGTCTCATTTCTATGACGGGTACATTCTTTGATACCATCATAATTTGTAGCATGACAGGCCTAACTTTAGTGGTTAGTGGTGCTTGGCAGACCGACTACGCAGGGGCTGCAATGACAAGTTATGCCTTTGCTAGTGGTTTAGATGGTAGTCCCCTTGGTCCAATAATGGTAACCATCGGCTTAATGTTTTTTGCTTTCACGACTATATTGGGTTGGAACTATTACGGCGAGCGCTGTGTTACCTACCTATTTGGTGTAAAGGCGATACGCCCCTATAAAGTCTTCTTTCTGATATTGATTGCCGCAGGTGCTTTCATGAAATTAGACATGATCTGGTTAATTGCTGACATCGTAAATGGCTTAATGGCGATTCCAAACCTTATTGGTCTGATCTTACTCCGTGATGTGATAATTAGTGAAACCAAACAGTTTTTTGAACAATTAACACCACCAGCAAAATTACAAACAACGTAATTTTGATATTAAATATTATCATCCATTAAAAACGGCACTTCTGTGCCGTTTCTTTTATCAATATATGCCATTTATTGAATTGATATCTATCGAACTAATCTAAGTACTGCGTGAGCTGTTGGTACAAATCAAAGCTACTATCTTCAAGCCAGCAATCAGTAATTAGCCCATTTTTTTTCTGAAAGATGACAATGCCTGTTATTAACACTTTTTGCCGTTTCGTGGGAATTCGCGCCCAGCCACCACTATAAACCGCATCACATTGATACCGCACAACCGTTTTTTCACCATCCTGAATAGTATCTAATACCGTAAAATCAACATTTCGAAATCGCTGGCACCAAATAGATATAAAGTTAAGATAATCAGTGTGTGTCAAGTTGTAGCTTTTACCACCCGGTAAATGAAAGTTAAACGGCTCTGCCGCTAATTGCGTTAAGTATTCGCTATTGGCTTTTGCCCAAATATCGTCAAACCAATGCAAAATCCACGCTTTTTCATCAACCATGAGATACAGCCCTTTTTATTCCCTGTACTTATGGAATAGCACAGTTACGGCTTATTCTCAAATATGTTAATAAAGTCAAAGCCTATCGATTACAAAAATCGGTATGCATTTTCTGTTATCCATTTTTGTGCTCGCGGATCAATAGTTATACCCGCCAGAGCCCGTGCCTTCTTCTGCCAATCAATTTTCTTCGCGAGTGACAAGTCTTTCAACTCACTGATATCAAGAGCTGTTTCTATTGCCAGTTGATCGTATTTTTCTTTATTCGCAATTTGCCATGAATGAATTAATAATTCTTCCACCTCACGCGGTTTGTCTGTGGCAGTAAATAACCTTGCTTTCTCGCGTAAATAATAAACCTCAGCTCTTGGTTCGGCATTTTCAAGATATAACTCAGCTTGGCCTAAAAAGTGACGAGCATCGTCATAGCTTTCACGCATAACAAAGGTTCTTGCTATTTGGCTTAGCAATTCACTATAGAAGGTTTTATCTACGCTATTTGATGCCATGTTTAGCATTGCGAAAAAGGTCGTTGCAGTTAATGCAGGCTCATCGTAATTCCATAACGCCATATAATCGGGAAAATTGAAATCCATATAGCGATGGCAATAAGGTACATCTTCCTGAGCAGCGGAAGATGTATTCGGTGTAAGCAGAACAACAGAAACAAAAGTTGCGATGAATAAACGCTGGGAAACTTTACTAGCGTGAAAACCAGTCATATGAAACTCATTCTAATCAAGAGAGCTATATATAAGCGGAATTCACCTCCCATCGTCTACTTTTGTTTCTGGTTTTGGAATAACCCTCACAGCCATATAGCTCAGTAGGTTAAAGTAGCTTGGCTATATGTTTTTACTGTAATGCTAGCTGGGAAAATGCCGCCTTATAATGCGCTAGACTTGGAATGTGTGTGTGATGCTCAGTCTCTAACCCCACTTCAACATAATCATAGCCAAGCTCTTGAGATGCATGTTTATTACGCTCACCATGACCAAAAACAACGCGTCGATCAAATGTATAGCCCGAATCTTGCTTGGCTCGAAATGCTGCTAACGCCATGATTTCAGTCCGGCTCACGGCATCCGATGAAGAAGCAAATGTCACATTCGCTACATCCAACCCTGCCGCGCGTAGTTTTAATTTTGCTGCTGACTCCCACCCGCCTGTCGCGATTGCAATATGGGTATCTTTGCGCTCATTCATTTTTAAAATAAAATCTTGAGCCCCCTGTACCATACAAACATCATCCGGGTTATTCTTCAGTGCTTCATTGATTAATGATAAATAGCGACTTTCAACCTTGCGGTGAATCAGCGAGCGGCTTGTCGTCACGTTATGCTTTATGATTAATTCATCAAGTACACCAGCATCGGTAAGGTTACTATACAAACTTAAATCAGGGTTCATCTCTATGCCCAATACATCATGTACTGCGTGTACATAGCAGTGTAAGTCAGTATTTTCAGAATCAACCAGCGCACCATCAATATCTATTAAAAAAAGATTCATCATTCTCTCTTTATATTCAATTTTATTGTTAATCATCTAATCGGCTTAAACACCGTTATGTTGGCATGATCATGCGCTTGTAACGAAAATGTTGCAACCCCTATTTCGCTTAAGCCTGTAAAACCTTGTGTCAGATCACCCCTTTATATCTCAGTCACTTAATTTGTTTTCAGCCAGTACTCTATGATGATCATCCATCGCTAAGCTGATACCTCACACATGCAAAATAAAGACAATTTGTTACAATTTTGCTATTTGCTTGTCGGGCTTTTAACAGATAATTAAACTACTGAGGCATTAATCAGCTAAAGTGATTATCGATAATAAAAAATAAGCATATGTCGAAAAACAAAAGGAAGCCTTTATGAGCAAGAACTCTAACTCTAGTCGCCGAAATTTTCTTAAACTCAGCCTTGCTGGCGTGATTGGTATTACCGTTGGTAATAAAGTACTCGTTAAACCCGTGCACGCGAGTGAGCTCCCTCATCTTACTGATGATGATCCACAAGCACAGGCGCTAAAGTATGTACATGAATCACCTGACAGTGAAAAACACTGTAGTAATTGTGCATTAATTCAAGGAAATGATGGTGATGAGTGGCGCCCTTGCGCCCTATTCCCAGGCAAAGCGGTAAATGCAAAAGGTTGGTGCTCAGCTTGGGTTAAGAAACCATAACTGATCTCACGCGCTTCATTTACATAAAAAGCCTGATTTTTCAGGCTTTTATTTTAAGCATTCACACCTATCGTCACTTCCGTATCAGCGACGAAATATCGTGAACGTAATGACAATCTAGCGAAAACAATGCTGTGCCCAACGAGCAAGCCCGGCTGTTACCGAACCAAAATAGCTGCCACTCACAACCGGAATACCCGGCAACTGCTGCTCAATACAAGCCCGTAAAATGGGAGATCGTGCTGTACCGCCAGTCATATAGACAACATCCGGCTTTATACCGCTTTGCTGTATTGCTTCATCGACCAATTGACTTATCTTAACCTTTGGTGCTTCTATCGCCATGGCCATATCATGCTGTGAAATGTCCACTTGTAAGCTTTGAGATAAGTAATCAAGGTGAACGTTTGTTTCCTGCATATCAGACAGTGAAATTTTACATTCTTCCGCTTTTCTAACCAGCTGATAACCTAAGGTTTCATGGTAAACGCGAATTAGATGTGCCAACTTTTCAGGCTCTGCAGCATCACGGCGTAATTGTTGTAATGCTGCTTGATTACCTGAGCCATAAAAATCCGTTTGGGCAACAACATTATTGATAGCGATAGGATTCCAAAATTGACTAATCGGCATTTCAATACCTTTTTGGGTTTTACTGCCTAGCCCTAACAATGGCATCAGCTGTTTGAACGCCAAATAAATATCGAGATCATTCCCACCAACCCGTAATCCGCTATGCGCGAGTAAGCTCGCTTGCCTATCGGTTTTACCCATCCATGTTGGGCCCATTTGTATCATAGAGCAGTCCGTTGTCCCCCCACCAATATCAACCACTAGCACCGTTTTCTCTTCCGTTAACGTACTTTCATACTCTAACCCCGCCGCGACAGGCTCAAATTGAAATTCAATATGCTGAAAGCCCGCGCGCTTTGCAGCTTGTTGGAGAATACGCTCGGCTTGCTGGTTTGCTTTATCACCGCCAGTGCCTTGGAAGTTAACTGGGCGTCCAATAACCGTGCTTGAAATTGATTGCTGAAGTGATAACTCTGATTGGTTCTTGATATTCGTCATCATTGCGCAAACAAGGTCTTCAAAGAAGCTGATTTGCACATCGCGTAAACCATTTGCCCCTAAAAACGATTTAGGTGATTTAACGTAATACACTTCTTCAGGGTCTTCGAGGTATAAATTTAATGCTGCTTGGCCAAACAACAAATCACCCTGCTCTACATGTATATCTTCTTCACGATTATTTGCAATTGCACGGCGAAGAACCTGTTCACCAACAGAATCTGCGGGCTTCACATCCATAAAGCGATATAGATATTCACTCACGGCCTCACGTGTTGGCGCGCATAACGTCGAAGGAATATAGTTATTGTCGCCTTCCAGTTGAAGCTGCTGCGGCTTTCCCTGCATCATTGCTGCTACTGAGCAGTTTGCCGTGCCATAATCAAATCCTATATACATGGTTTCCTCCGAACGCAAAAAGGTCGGCAATCATACTGAATTTGAAAAAATCGTCAATCTCTTCATTCTGATTGTATATTTATGTAAATTTGATTTGATTGAACGACTTACTATTGATTTTCATCCATAATAGTATTTTTAAGCACAATAATAGAAAATTATGTTCAAACTAATCATTCGCTTTACGACTTTAGCCGCACTGGCGCTAGCCCTTATTGGTTGTGGTGACAGCACTACCCCACAAGAAGGTGTTAATTATAAAGTTGTACCAAATCCAACTGAAAACGCTGCAAATGTAGTAGAAATCTTTTCTTTAGGCTGTGGCCATTGCCGTAACATGGAAACGATGCTGCCTGAAATCAAGAAAATGGCCGAAGTTGATATTGACCAAGTTCATGTTACCTTTAATGAAAGCGCACAGATTGCCGCTTATATCTACTACACGGCTGCAATTCAGATGGACGGAAAACCGTCACCTGAAATGAAAGAAGCACTTTTTGCTTATGTACAAGATTCAGCTCAAGATATGACAGATGAAGAGCGCCAAGCTAAACTCGGAGAAATATTCGGTGAGTTTGGTATCACCAGCCCATTTGAAATCACTGACGAGCAAAAACAAGCCGTTTATGAACAGCTACAAGCAGCCAATGATCTTGTCGTAAATGCTGAAATTAATTCTGTTCCAGCTTTCCTTGTCCAAGGTAAATATCTGGTAGAAAATAGCGCACACGAAAACCTTGAAGACTTAGCTGGCACTATTCGTTACCTTTCAGAATTACAGTAACGTTTCACCTTTCTTCAATACCGCTATGTCTATATAAAGCAGCAATCATTATTGCTGCTTTTTTGTTTCTTACGATTTACTCAATAAAACATGCAGAACACAATACCTCGATAACCTCTATTAAACCTCCACGACTATCCCTTTTAAATTTCTATTGATAACCAACAAAAATCTACTAACTAGTTAGGCACCTTGGTATCTATTAACCAACAAAGCCTCTTTTATTCTGATTTAAATCATAATTCCGCTCGTATTGTGAATCTCTCTCAAGGTTTTTTCAGCTTTAGAATTACTTAGAATTCAGGAAGTAATAA
>NZ_JAKJSI010000094.1:0-3410 GCF_050336695.1 Photobacterium minamisatsumaniensis
GTGCCGACTACCGGAGTCGAACTGGTGACCTACTGATTACAAGTCAGTTGCTCTACCTACTGAGCTAAGTCGGCACACGAATCTTTTTCGTCTTAAACCCGAAGGTCTAACACTGATTTGGCTCCCCTTGCAAGACTTGAACTTGCGACATACGGATTAACAGTCCGCCGTTCTACCAACTGAACTAAGGGGGAATTGCTTATCGTTGCTTGCACCATGTTCATCAAAAAGAAGAAATGGTGCCTCGAGGCGGAATCGAACCACCGACACGAGGATTTTCAATCCTCTGCTCTACCGACTGAGCTATCGAGGCAACGGAGCGCATTAAAAAGGTTTTCCTGCTTTTCGTCAATGGTTTTTTGATAAAAAAGATTCAACCTTGTTTTTTTTGGTCTGTTTGCTCGGTTTTTGGTCTTTTTTGGCGCTCAAAGTAACAGATGATTCAATCTAGTTATCAATGAGTGCTTGTTGTTCGAGGGCTAGGGCGCGAGACAAAGCTGGGCGTCGACTGACGAATTGACGGTATTTTTCTAAAGAGGGGGGTAATTTTTGCTCAAACTTTATCGCCCAGTTCAATGTGTGGGTTAATAAAATATCGGCAACGGTTGGGAAGTGGCCAAGCAAGTATTCATCACCTTTCATTCTGGCTGCTGCTGTTTGCAATGCTTTTTTTAACTCCCAAGCCGCGACAGGCAGCATTTCGGGCAGGCGAATAGATTCTGGCAGGGCGAAGCGGTGCTTTCCCATCGTCCATAATGGTTGTTCCAATTCTGATGTGATGAAGCTAATCCATTCATGGTGCTTGGCTGAATTTTGGCCGCCTGACTCGGGTAGCCAGTGTTGACCATATTTCTCTGCGATGTAGAGGCAGATCGCAGATGATTCTGTCATAACGGCTGAGCCATCAATTAAGCAAGGGACTTTTCCATGAGAATTTAAGGCAAGATATTGCGGGGAGCGGTGTTCTCCTCGGGAGAAATCTACCAGATGATATTGCCATTCAACACCCAGCTCTTCTAACAACCATGATACGCGTAACGAGCGAGTGCGAGGGTAACCATACAAAGCGATCATTTATCATCCCTGAGCTAATAGTGTGACGTTAATACTAAATTTAGCTTAAAAAAGACCACCCGGTATGGAGGTGGTCTTTGATGGTGATTAACGGTCGTGCTCGCCAAGGGTTAAGGGGCGTATGTGGCCCTTTAGCGGTGGATGGTAAATTTATTCACCCAACCTTTTAGCTCCCCAGCTAATTTTGACAGGTTCTCTGTGCTCTGGTGGCTTTGGCTAACCACGTTACTGAGCTGTCGTCCGCTGTCATCAATCAAGTTGATACGCTCGGATATGTCGTTGCTGACATGGGTTTGCTCTGCGGCGGCACTGGCAATATGGTGGCTCATTTGGGTAATTGATTCTAACGATGTCACAATATGGCCAAGAGCCACTGATGCTTCCTCAGATTGCTCAACGGTTGTCTGGCTGGTCGTTGCACAAACCCCCATCGTCTGGATTGCATTTTTCGATGCTTGCTGAAGGTTTGCGATCATTTGCTGAATTTCTTTGGTGCTGTTTTGGGTGCGGCCCGCAAGATTACGTACTTCATCAGCGACAACAGCAAAGCCTCGACCTTGTTCACCAGCCCGAGCGGCTTCAATCGCTGCATTTAGGGCGAGTAGGTTAGTTTGCTCTGCAATATCACCGATGACTTCCAGTACTTTGGCAATACTGTGTACATCGGTATCTAAATCAGATACCGCTTGGCTGGCAGTATTAAGCTCTTGAGCCAGCCCTGCGATTTGATCGACGGTGGTCGTAATAAGCCGCTGAGTTCGCTGGCTCTGTTGATCAGCATCTTTAGTACTAGCTGCACTGTCGTTTGCAGCATCGGCAACATTGGCTGTCGATGAAGCCATCTCGGTCATTGCTGTCGCAATCATTTCGGTCGATTGCTGCTGCGTGTCACTCAACGTTGCAATTTGGCCTGAACGATGGCGGGTTTCATCAAGTTCATGGTGTAGGGCATGCATGGATTGTTCTAAATTTTGTACTTGTTGCGCCAGTGAATAGCTCATCTGCTGGACTGCAAAGTAGAGGCTGTCACGGGGCGCTTGCGTTGAGAACTGAGTATGGATCTGGCCATCAGCAATGGCCTGAACAGCATTGCGGACATCGCTAGGTTCGCCACCGAGCAAGGCCAGCATGCGCTTAATTGTGAATATGAGCACCGCCAATATTGCGGCAGCGATAATGAAACAAAGCATAAGTTGCCATTGCGCGGTTGACCAGAAACGCGCATTCACTTCCTGATAGCCAACCCCTGTACCGACGACCCAGCCCCAGATTGGTGTTTTCTTCGCGATAGACAATTTCTTTTCAATGCTACCGTCAGGGAGTTGCTGGTGCCAAGTGTACTCAACCAGCTGATTGTGGCTGTTGCCCAGTACTCGCTGGATCAACTGACCAATACTATTACCGTCAGCATCTTTAAAATCGTTGAAGCTGGTATCGTGAAGTTGCGGGTCTAATGGTGCAGCTACAAATGTCATGTCAGCATCAACAACATAGACATATTCATTGTCTTTGTAGAGGTTGTTACGTAGTAAACGAGCGGCCATCGCTTGTGCGTCACTTTTTTCGAGCGTGCCATCAACGGCCATCTTCTCGACTTCAGTTAGAATGCTATAAGCGCTGTTGAAGACTTCTGTCACCCTTGCTTTGTTATCAAAATCACTGGCAATACGAAGAGACCATAATCCTGTGGCGCTAATACTGACAAGCGCGAGAAAAATAATTGCCGATAAGGCGTAGGCCTGATGCTTCAGTTTCATAATTGTTATTTTTCAGAGTTTATAAAGTAGGCTGATACTTATAATCTTTTGCTTTTACGTTGTAAAACAAAACGGTTAAAAATGACGGTTTGAGCAATAGGTTAGCGACAAAGCCTTACAGATTCATGTGTTATAGGTATGGTGCTCTGCAAAGTTATGGGTTGTGGGAATATTAACGTTGTAGGGAAGGGGGGGAGGTTGTGGTAACCCATCGAGCTAAAAACATTCTTTGCTCGGTAACTCGTAGGCATAAAAAAAGCCTCGTCCGAAGACAAGGCTTTCTTATTTGGCTCCCCCTGCAAGACTTGAACTTGCGACATACGGATTAACAGTCCGCCGTTCTACCAACTGAACTAAGGGGGAATTATTCTTTATCTAATACGACAAGTCATATCGGATGAATAATGGTGCCTCGAGGCGGAATCGAACCACCGACACGAGGATTTTCAATCCTCTGCTCTACCGACTGAGCTATCGAGGCAAAAGTCACACCGAAGTGTTAACTCTTGCAACACTGCTTACGCAGTACTTGCTAAAGAATGGTGCCGACTACCGGAGTCGAACTGGTGACCTACTGAT
>NZ_JAKJSI010000095.1:0-2842 GCF_050336695.1 Photobacterium minamisatsumaniensis
GAGCCTGAAACTAACTGGTACGAATTTCGTAACCATCACTCTTTGAATAGCGCCAACTGTGGGTTAACCGATAAATGTCTAGCGACCCTGTTTCACCGCAATGGAAGGCAACTAAACAGGCAGCAGTTGAGACTGCGTAAGAGATCCTCAATATGTGTTTGCCGCAAGCATGACTTGAACGGCTACTCTGACTAACGAAGAGAACGCGCTTGTTAATCGACTTTCAGTCGACCGCTAACGCGGCCGATAGGATCCGCTTTACCGCTTGACGTCCGAAGGCTCATATGTGTTATGTGCGACATAGCATTGGCCAACCGAAGTTAAGTCGCCATGTGCGCTCTAAATCTAGTTTTAAATCTGAAAATTCGCTATCTATGCCATATATAGTATTTTTGCTATCACACACAATGAACTTAACTCTAAAATCGTTTTCTTCAAAACAACGAGTTAACGCTAATTTTCCTGTTCCACCGGGAGTATTCGTAAAACCAGCAGACATACGTTTTTTTAGTTCAGTACCTTTCCCATTATAAATACACCAATAATCTTCTTTGCCTTGCTTGATAATCCACTCTAAATCTTTATGAAGACGGCTTATTAGAGATAAATCAATATGAACCGAGTTTGTAGGTGTAGGTGCTTCAAGAAAACGCTCAATTGGCAATTTTGTGTAAATCCAGTAAAAGCCTGCTGCTTTACTTGATATTTCGTCTTTAGCCTCTTTTAATGTGTAGTATCTCTGTTTATTCAACAGCTCATTAATTTCGATTACTTTATCTAACACAATACTTCCTATTATATATTGGCTCTTGAACAACAAGTGACTGCACTAGCACATAACGCCCTTGTGAAGTTGCCCGCCCCTAACCCAAATAGTACACCGTAATCACAAAGCTAATTCAGACTAAAAATTCCGCGTGTTAAGGGTCAACTTACACAGTTTGTTATAAGGCGAGGTTAAGGGACAAAGAAACAAAGTCCTCTTCATTTTCCACCACTTCATAACCTAACCGCTCATAAAAGCTAAGTACCACTGTATTTCTTGAAAAGCTTGATAATGTTATGCGTTTACACTTCTCATCCAACGCTTGATTGTGCACTTTAACCATTGCCGTCTTACCATACCTTTGTTGACGGTATTCAGGAAACACTAACAGTAGATGTATGTGATAGGCGTCATCGTAAGGCCTAAAACAGACAAGACCGACTCTTACGTCATTCGAAAATATCCAATGAAACCACTTAAGTCTATATTCACTTTCTAAGCGTTGACGTTGGAAGTCATCCTCCCAGCCAAAAACACTGTCAATGTGCTCAAAAAGCCCTTGCTTAACAACAGCAAAAACCTCAAAAAACTCACCGTTTTGAACTGGTACGAATTTCATTTTGTTTAGCCTTATAACGCCCTTGTGAAGGTGCCCGCCCCTAAACTCAAGCATTACACCGTAATCACAAAAGCCAATTCATACTGAAAATGCCACGTGTTAAGGGTCAACTTACACAGCTTGTTATATACCTTACGACTTACCTAAGTATGGAGCTAGAATACTACTGACTTGCTCGCGACAAAGGCCGATTTCAACACTAATACCAGCCTGCTTTAAGATTTCGATTCCTCGACCACTATTACGTGGATCAGGGTCGAGAATAGAGACCACCACACGCTTAATGCCAGAGCTTACCAATATACTTGCACAAGCAGGTGTTCGYCCAACAAACGAGCAAGGCTCTAGTGTTACATATRCTGTTACACCATCCATTGAACCTGAATACGCCTTGAGAGCTTGAACTTCAGCAGATTACCACCTATAGCCTGTGTAAACCCCTCTGAAACGATTGAGTCATCTTTAACCAATACGCAACCAATTGGAGGGTTAGGAATACACTTAGGCAATGCTTGCTTTGATATTTCTAATGCTCTAAGCATGAACTTTTCAGACATTTATTTCGTATTCCTTTTATCGGGATATAACGCTGAGCTAAGCAGCACACCCACTTAACCTGCCAAACCCACCGCTCTCCATACCAAAAATGCCGTGTGTAATGTGTCTGCTTGAGCGTTTTGTTATGGCTAAACCCTTAGGATTAGCCAGCAACTTTCACTTCAATAACAACACAATACTGACTCAATTTTGGCGAAGCACCAGATAGAACTAAAAGTGAACGGCCATGGATACAACAACTTAGTAAACGATAAGCTCATCACCATCCGACACCTAACTATTGTTGCGGCACGCAAACCTGAAAACAACAATGCTGACGTTCAAAAAGAACCTTATGACCACCCAACCTTGAACCGCAGCCAGCGTAGAAACCAACAACATATGATGACAAATTGCGGCTAGCGAAATTTGAACAAATATAGCCAGCGAATAAAAGCTAACTTATGGCTACCAAGTCGATAACCGCAACGTTCGATAAAACAACCACAACAAAATACCCTGCCGTTGCGACTAAAGAACTCGCTACATTTAACCATAATTGGCAATGAATTTGATGAGTGCTGAACTGCAAACCGCAATAATCCACGAACGATTTTAGCGGCATTTCACCGTATAACTGATGACCAACAACCATCGAAAAACTGGATGACTTTGATGAAGGTAGAGATAAAGCCATAACGCCCTTGTGAAGTTGCCCGCCCCGAAGCCCAAACATTACACCGTAACCACAAAGCTAATTCATACTRAAAATGCCACGTGTAAAGGGTCAACTTGCACAGTTTGTTATATGAAAACTGAACATAAAGCGGCTTGGCCGCCCCACCGAGACAGCAGGTGAACAACCCCAAACTCACAATGCTGACTGTAACCCCGAGCACCACACTACCACCAACTGAAAT
>NZ_JAKJSI010000096.1:0-2671 GCF_050336695.1 Photobacterium minamisatsumaniensis
GTACCGATTTTCAGGTAAAACTACGGGGGTTCAGGATTGAACTGGGAGAGATCGAAACCTGCTTGCTACAGCATCCATCGTTCAATCAAGCTGTTGTTCAAGTGGCAGGAAAGCCTGAAAAACTTGTCGCCTACTTAGTGACAGGGAAAGGTGTTGAGGGTCAATCCGCCATTCAGGAATTAAAAAAACACGTCCAGCAGCACTTACCCGCTTACATGCAACCTTCGGTTTATCAATTACTTGATAAGCTACCACTGACGCCAAACGGTAAAATTAATCGTAAAGCATTACCAACTCCCGACTCTCAGCAGTTACTTGATAATGTGTATACAGCTCCCGAAACGGAAAAAGAAATAAAACTCAGCAAGATCTGGTCAACCTTGTTAGGCCAGCCTCAAATAGGCCGTGAAGATAACTTTTTTGAACTAGGAGGCGATTCATTAAGTTTAATTATGCTTAAGTCTGAATGTGTTCGACAAGAGTTCGACTTTGATCTAAACCAATTCCGTGAAAATGCCACTCTCAAACACTTGGCTCAATTGACTGAAACTCCTCCATTAGCAATACCAAAGATCAATATTGATCTCTCCGATGAAAGAAAGCCAATGGAACTACTGTCATTACCTAACCGTTATGAAATGCAAGAGTGCATTCAGCCGGGACGGGATCACCTCGATCTTAACCACTGGAATGCACTCACTGTACTTGAAGTGACCCATCAAGATTTCAATCTCCCGGCACTCAAACATGCCTTAGCTACCCTCTACCAAAGACACGATTCTCTGAGAGTCAGTATGCATATCAGTGCAGGTAGGTGGCGAGAACACATTCGCTCCGACGACTCACTACTACCTTTCAGTCAGCTAACCTTCACTGAACAAATACCAGATATCATTACACACCTCAAAGGTGTGCTTATTGAAATCCAGAAAGACATAACTCTAGCCAGCTCACCTGTGCATTTCTGTTTGGTTAGCTATCCAAAACATGGCAAACATTATTTGCTTAACATTATTCATCACCTCTTGGCTGACGGACACTCCCTTAATCTCATGTTTGATGAATTAAGTGATGATTATGGTAGAGCACTAACCCAGCCGACCTCAGCAGTAACGAAAGCCGTTAATGATCACGCGTTTATCCGTTATACCCAAGGGTTACAAGCCTTTTGTCAGTCACCTCAGGCTCAAGAGCAACTTGATTTTATTCAGCGCTTTGACTGGCAAGGCCATTCACCTATGAATAAAGATCATACTGGAGAGGATCACAACAACATTGCTAAAGACGACCGCCGAATAAGCGTTACCCTTGCACGAGAAGAAGTCTTATCTATAAAAAATAAGCTCCAATCTCATCGACAATTATCACTACGAGTCTTAGTGTTAGATGCTATTTTACATCAAGTTAGCAAGCGTAGTTGCAGCGAGAAAGTATTGATCGATGTCCAAAAGCATGGTCGAAATGAATTAGGGTTAGCACTTGATATGAGCCGGACCGTCGGCTACTTCACTGAAATGTTCAGTATTCCATTTACACTGAATAACAGTGGCACCCCGATACAGCAGGTGCAACAGACAGCAACCCAATTTAGTGAGTTCAACCAACGAGCATCAGGTTTTCCTTTACTGAAATACTGTAATAATGAACTATCGACCCAGCGTTTTATGTCTTCACTGACAACACCAGAAGTCGCCATTAATTTCCAGTTAGAAGAATTTAGTGAGCCTGAAGCTATAAATAGCCCATGGTTTAACCCACGTTTTGATGATGCACTTGAGCTCGATGAAATCTGGCGTAGTGAACAATTGATGCGTAAGAATCTGTGGTACATCATTTACACAGTGAGAAACGGTGAATTAGAGATCACATTTACTTATAACCATCACCACTTCAAAGAAGAAACCATGCACAAAGTTGGGGATGACACAATTAACCATATTCGGCATATCGTAGACCACCTTTAACTACAGGGCTTAGTATCAGCCCTGTCATGTGCTTTCCCGTCGAAGGACGGCCAAAGCATAAATGCAAAAAGCCCGAGTTGTTAGACTCGGGCTTATACCAGTCTGGATAAGTAATTGATCTAAGTATTACGCAGGAAAAATGGTTGTTATCAAGGCAGAGATTGCAGTAACTAGTGGTTCTAATTACAAAATCTCTAATATAGAGGACAGCGGTTTTAACCAGTAAGACTGATCAAGTACTTATGTAGGTTGGTATTAGTATAAGTGGCGGAGCAGATGAAGCTCAACGCACCGGGAGCGTAGATGCAAAAAAGCCTCGTCATTTCTGACGAGGCTTTCTAATAAGTGGCGGAGCGGACGGGACTCGAACCCGCGACCCCCGGCGTGACAGGCCGGTATTCTAACCAACTGAACTACCGCTCCACACGGTGATAAATACTTACGTATCTATCCGATAYCCATCGTTCAATATGAATATCTAAATTTGAAGCCTGGCGATGTCCTACTCTCACATGGGGAAACCCCACACTACCATCGGCGCTATTACGTTTCACTACTGAGTTCGGCATGGGATCAGGTGGGTCCATAATGCTATGGCCGCCAAGCAAATTCTGTTTTATCTACYGCCTTATGGCAGCAAATAGCAATCTGGGAAAATCTGACTAGTTCTCAAACACCATTCAAGTGCTTCGTGGAGTCCGTAAAAA
>NZ_JAKJSI010000097.1:0-2599 GCF_050336695.1 Photobacterium minamisatsumaniensis
ATACTTTAATGATTATATTAAAAAGAATAATATTAAAGAAAAAGATGTAGACAGCCTCATTCGAAATTGGTATTCAAATATTCAAATCGCATCATCAGGTGATAGAAGATCACATACACCAGTCTACACAATTAGGTTCAAAAGTTACTCTCGTCAAAGCAGCGTTGCGATGCTTGAAGAGTATACTGCTTACATATCAGAAAGAGTACAAAATCAGATTGAAGCAAGTTTAAACCACACACTCAGGTCAAAGAAGACTCAACTTGAAAACAAAATGACGCTGCTTACAACCGAAGCTATAAGTGAGCTTACAGCCCAAACATTAAAAACAGAAATTGCCTATAAAATTGCAAAAGAAGCAAATATCACAGAACCTGTCGCAAATTTAGACACGAAAGATATGTTTTCAATTTCAATAGGTTCAAAAGCTCTTCAATCTAAAGTTAACATACTAAAAGATTTAAAAGAATTAGAATTGTTAAAACCGAATATAATAAGTGTTAGAGCTAAGTTGTCGCTTTTAGAGCAACAAAACCAGATTAGTGATGATATTGACTTTAAACCATACCGTTTCATTCAATATATTGAAGAACCAATGTATCGTGAAAACCCAAAACGAAGCATGATTGTAATTATCAGTACTCTTCTTGGTTTTATGGTTGCGGTAGGGTTAGCTTATTTACGAAAGTTGCTAAAGTAAACAGCTCGGACTTATAAGCCAGTAGGGTTTCCCTACTGGCTTTTTACGTCACTATTTACAGAATAAAGAAATCACCTAAAAACACTCTAACTTAACACGCAGCTTTGAATTGCTCTTGAATACTTTTCAATTACTATTTTTTCATCGAACTCTTCTTCTACTTTATTTCTACTAGCTTGCCCCATCAATAATCGTTCATCATGAGATAATAAAATAAATTTATTTAATTGCTCTACCAAACTGTCTAAATCTCTTGGTTTACAAATGTAACCATTAACATTATGATCAACGGTCTCACGACAGCCAACACTATCGGTTGTAATAATTGGTTTACCCATAGCACCAGCTTCAAGTAATGATTTAGGAACTCCTTCACGATAAAAGGAAGGTAAAACCATGCAGTCGATTTTCGCTATTTCATCTTCAACCTTATCACTGACTCCCAAATACTCAATGACCCCTTCATTTACCCAAGAGTTCATATCTTCAGATGAAACTGCAGATGGATTATCGACATCAAGGAATCCCAAGAGATAAAATTCAACATTAGAACCATATTTCTGCTTGAGAATACGTGCTGCATCTACATAGAATTTAATACCTTTATCATAAAGCATACGCGCAACAAGCAAGAATCTAACTATACCATCATTTGGTGCCTGCACTAATTGAAAGCGATTCAAGTCTGCGCCTGACCCAGGTAAACGATCAACAATATCAACTGGGACTATTTTATTTTGAATAAAAATAGCTTTATCATCATCATTTTGAAAAAAAACAGTAGAGGCATAACTTTGACTAAATCTGTAAAGCGCCTTTACTATTGTAGCTACGATACCTTTATTGATGAAAATTGTTCCTAAACCTGCAATATTATTAATAGATTTAGAATTATTCAAGTGAGATGCAATAGTAGAATATATATTATTCTTTGGTGTAAAATTAAGCACAACAGATGGTTTAAGCTTAGAATAGATCCGTATAAATGATATGAAAGTATAGAAGTCTTTTACAGGGTTCATTCCACCTTGATCAATAAAAATATCAATATGACGAACACCTAACTCTTCAATTTTATCAGAAAATTCATCTTTAGGTGAAACTGCAATTACATTATAGCCAATATCCATTAAGGCAGTCATTGTGTTCTTGCGAAAATTATAAAGATACCAACTTGTATTAGCAGAAATAACTACTGTTTTATTCATTGTTAACTGTAACCTATTTCTTTAGTATGATTTATGTTTGCTTCTTTTAAAAAAGTGTAATTTAGAAACTGCTAGAGCAAGTGACCTTATACATGCAAAATACAGAAAAGAGTAAAATACTACTCTAGTATCATCTACAAAATAAGACAATACCGTAAAAAGTGAATAATAGGCAACTCTATATATATCAAAATTACTGATTAAAGATTGTAAACTGCTAAATCCATACTTTTTCTTACACGCATGCTCAATAGTACGGCAAAGAGGAAAAGCAAGGATAACAATAATAACATCCTCTAAGGAAACAAAAGGAATGATCGGTGTTACATAGCGAAAAGAAACTAGAGAAAAATAACTTACAATATTGAGCTTACTTCTAACTGTATTATGGAAGAAAAAAGCCAGCTGTATAGAAAACATTCCAAAAAGAAGTAATAATGCTGAGTAAATATCTGTACTAACAAATACTAACAATAAACATGTAAGACAGAATGCAACACGTATAACTACAGCGAGACCTAAGTGGGCTTCAAACCACTCAGTATTTCTGATTGTTGGTGATATTTCATTTTTAGTTGTAATTATATCATTGTATAAATAACCAATTTCATAGCAAGCTAAAGTAGCTAAAAACATTAATGAAAATAGTAATATTGAAAAATCATTTAAATATGAGAACAAAAACAAAGAG
>NZ_JAKJSI010000098.1:0-2393 GCF_050336695.1 Photobacterium minamisatsumaniensis
TTAAATAAGAAGCCTCTGCGGAGGCTTTTTTACAGAGATATTGTAATGAAAAGCAACCCAATACCTAATTATTATTGGGTTGTACGAATTATTTTATAATTAAATATATTTATTACTTTTGTTCTGCACGATTACTTTATTTATGACGTTCTCTCTAGAGTGCGCAAAATGCGGCTTAGTGTAGTTTGATCAAGTTAACCTGTAATAAAGACCATTGCTTAGTTTTTAGGAGTATATTTTATGTACAAAAAGCACATTATTGCCGTAGCACTGGCAAGCTTATTTTCTGTTTCTGCAACAGCGCAAAGCGATAGTAACTCTTCGAGTCCGCTCCAAGTTGCTTTTATGGCTGATATTCATTTTCATGATGTCTATGGAAGCTTTGATGATGGTTCATTCAAAGGTGTACCAGTACCGGGCACTGACGATATAGCGACAATACGTACAATGGGTGCTCAACTAGGCTCGACACGCTTATTTAATGAGAACTACTTTGCTTTAATTGCAGCTTTGGATAGCGCCGTAGAGCGTGGAATTAAGTATATCGCCTTACCGGGAGACTTCTCTGATGACGGTCAACCGGTGCACCTACGTGGTTTAGTACGAATTCTTGATGAGTACCGTGAAAAACACGGGATTGAATTTTTTGCCGCTCCTGGTAATCATGATCCAGAACGCCCTGTTGATCGACCAAGAGGGAAAAGTGACTACCTAGGCACAGGTTATGGCGAGCAGGGCATATTCAGTTTGCAGCACGATCTTTGTCAAAACGATGCCGATGTAATTTGCACCGATGAAGTTCTTCACTTGGGAACTGAGGGGGTGATGTCCCACTTGAAAGAGCAAGGATTTTATCCTCAAGAGAACAACCTATATTACGAAACACCATTTACTTCTGATGAACTGAAAACAAATTATAGCTTTGAGCAGGCCCTAAACGAGACGGCATTCAATAACCGTCAATATGAGATCTGTGCAGAAGGAACCGGTGGGGCGTACAAACAGGATAACTATACAAATTGTGTAGATGTTGGTGATACCAGCTACCTAGTTGAGCCTGTTGAAGGTTTCTGGTTACTTTCAATTGACTCAAATGTAAATGTGCCACTTAAGGGTGATGTTGATCTTACTCATCCAGAGAGTTTTGAAGGTTCGAGTAATGCAGGTTGGAACAAAGTTATAACTCACAAAGAGCATATTGTTGAGTGGATTGCGGATGTTGTATCACGAGCAGAGCAGAACAATAAAACCCTAGTTGCATTTAGCCACTATCCGATGGATGACTATTATGTTGGTGCGTCAGATGACATCCAGCAGTTCTTCCTTCCGGGGACACAAAATGTAAGGCGTGTACCAACCGATAATACAACCCAAACGTTAGTAGATACCGGGTTAAAGGTTCACGTGAATGGTCATTTGCACTATAACACAACCACGTTAGCAAAAAATGGCGATAGTGGGCTGGTAAATATTCAGTCACCTTCACTTGCTGCTTACACGCCAGCCTACAAAGTACTTACAATGAACGCAGATCAAACGATAGACGTTGAAACTGTGTTGCTTGATGAGGTTGCGAACTATGATGCTTTGTTCCCAATCTATAAAAAAGAGCTGGCCGCTGGTGCAAGTTGGAATCCTGAAATTCTGGACGCGAAAAACTACGGTGAAATGAATAACTTCCATATCCGAGCTCTTGCTAGAAATCGATTCTTTGAGGAGGATATGCAACCTGAGTCTAAAGACATTATCGCTAACATGACGATTACTGATATGATGACTTTGGCCTTGCTTGAAGAAGATGTGAGCTTCTGCGAAGCTGGACGTTTACTTGGCTGGGAACAGAGTTATGCTTGTGAGATTGAGGCTCCTGTAAGTGTTTCTTGGAAAGCGTGGAATGTGGCGTCAAACAAAGCGAAATCTTTGGTTGAAGAACGTGGTTATGATATTGCTGACCTGAGCTTTGAAGGACACGATTTATCGACAGACTACTTGAGAATTCAAAATGCGGGTGAATTAGCTCAGTTTGATATTCCGGTTGAACGAGTGAATGCGTATAAACTATTGTCTAAGTTGATTGATCAAATTGATGTGACTAATGATACGGATGACGCAAGGTTTGTGCTTAAAAATAGAATCGGCTCATTATTTAATGTGATGTCAATGTTTGAGGAACGTGAGAATTGTTATAATTTCACGATTGAAAATAATAGCGTGACATGTAAATAATCTGTAAGTCTTTATAAGTTATTTTTATTACCCCAAGTTTTTTCTGACTATTAGCAATATGTTGATGGTAGTCAGATTTAATTTGGGCTATTTTTAAATCGGCCTAACTTCTTATTTTTCCAATAATTGTCATCTATTTTTAATCCCTACGAATATAGCTCTAACAT
>NZ_JAKJSI010000099.1:0-2353 GCF_050336695.1 Photobacterium minamisatsumaniensis
TGCCGTCACATTATGGTGTTGGATAAGGCTATCGAGTGCCTGACTGTCGAGAGTTTGCTCTCGGGTTGCAATAACCACAGTTCCGCCCTCTTGCAGAGGCAAGTAAAGCTCAAGTGTATGAATATCAAACGAAATTGAGGTAACGGCTAGAAGTGTATCATCGTCAGCCAGCCCAGGTTGTTGCGCCATTGATGACAGGAAATTACTGAGATTACGGTGTTCGAGCATGACGCCTTTGGGCTTGCCAGTACTTCCAGAGGTATAGATGATATAGGCAAGATGGTTAGGTTTGAGCCTTATGTCTTCGGCGGGTAAATTGATGCGGGGCAGGGCTGCTAGAGTAGTGTCACTATCGAGTGATATTAAGGTGTATGCTCCTGTCGGAACTTGCTTTTCAAGGTGATGCTGGGTGAGGACAAGGCGAGCGTTGGTATCAGCCAACATATACTCGATACGCTCTGTTGGGTACTGTGGGTCAAGCGGCAAGTAAGCGCCGCCCGCTTTCATGATACCTAGCAATCCGATAAGCATTTCCAGAGAGCGATCAACGTATAGGCCTACAAATTGATCGGGCCCTATCCCTTCTTGACGAAGTCGATGAGCCAGCTGATTTGCCCGTTCGTTTAATGCCTGATAGGTCAGTGCATGCCCCGCGCAGTAGGCCGCAATGCTCGACGGGTTATGTTTTGCTTGTTGCTCAACTCGCTGATGAAGAAAGGCGTTTTGCTGGGTGTCTGTTGATGGAGGGTTCCAATGGTAGAGCATTCGTTCCTGCTCTCGCTTTTCCAATAATGGCGTGSTTAGGCACTTAGCGTTAGGGGTCTGACAGATATGCTGAAGTGCAGTTAAGTAATACTGTCCGGCTGCTTGAGCTTGTTTGTTAGAGATATAATCTTGCTGATAGGACAAAGCAAGGTTGATGTCGCCAGTTAATCCCTGATGGAATGAGGTATGAAATTTGAAGCTATTTTCTTCTCGGATTTCCCCATTAATAACGCTGAAGCCTTTGATATCTTGAATTTGCTTATAGRTGTGAAAGTGGGTGTAGTTAAAGCCGAAGTCGCTGAGTGGCGTTGCGTGTTGCTTGACCAGTTCMGCAAAAGGGTAGCGGCGATAAGGTTGGTGTTGCTGGAGCTGAGCTTCAATAGCTTGAGCCAGGCTTAGCCAAGAGTGATCAACTAGATCAATAGCCAGTGGAAGGCTATTGATAAATAACCCTATGACGCGTTCACCATCTATTTTTTCTAGACGGCCGTTAGYCACCGTGGTGCTACACGTATCGGTACGGTTGGTGAGTAAKCCGATGACTCGAAGGTGAGCGGCTTGAAGCAAACTGGTTAGGCGTAGACCGTGACTTTTAGCCGTAGCGGCCAAGCTGTTGAGCAAGGGACTGGGCAACGCTGCTCGCCATTCAGCAATGCCACCGGGYCGCTCGTTATCTGGACGTAAACTGGGTAGTTCATGGTACTCAAATGCGGCTAGCTGTTGCTGCCAGTACTGACGCGCTAATTCATCTTTCAGGCATTTACGCTCAGCTTTGATGAAGGCTTTATAGTTTGATTGAAGCGGTTGGTCGGGGATCTTTGGGAGTAGCCCCTGAATTATCAGGTAGCGTTGGAAAAGTTCAGTCAGCAAGGTTGCCATACTCCACCCATCAAGGATCATGTGGTGGGCATCGATCAGTAATTGGAATTGCCCTGACTCTCTCAATAAGACCGTGAAGCGGATCTGACTCGGCTCGGTGAGGCTTAGTGGTGAGGCTTTTATCTGATCGATAGCGGTCTCTATCTGTATATCTACTGAGGGCTCAGTAGCCAGTTGACGTACATCGAGCCTGACAATCCCTTGTTGATGAACCAGTTGCATCGGTTCGCTGAATGCGATGGCATTGAAGCTGGTGCGCAGTAGTGGATGACGGTTAAGGGTTTGTTCTATCGCTTGGGTAAATGCGGGCTGATCCCAACAAGCCTGAAGCTGTATATTTAAAACATCATGGTAGAGTGAATGATGGGTATTGAGTTGGTTATGGTAATGCATGCCAGCTTGCATCCGGCTAAGCGGATAGCCATCAATAACTGGAGGAAGGGTCTGCTGTTGCATGGTGATATCCTTTTCATATTGCCCAGCCACATACGGCAGGGCCTTCCATTTTCGGGTTAGAAGCTCAGCATCTGCCTCAGATATTAGGTCAAAGTCATCGTCTTCTTCGATGTCGTTATCTGACGGTGTTTGGGAAGCAATGCCAACAAGTTGCTCAATAGTTTGGTGCTCGAACATATCGGCAACGGTAAAGAGCAGGCCGGCTTGCTCCGCTTTAGCGACAACCTGTACGGAAAGAATAGAATCCCCCCCC
>NZ_JAKJSI010000100.1:0-1881 GCF_050336695.1 Photobacterium minamisatsumaniensis
GCGTTAGCACTCAAGAGGAAATCTGTAGGATCATGAAGAAAGTATGTGTTCGCCCTGATGGCAAGTATGTTTGTGATTTTCTTGAAGGTGATGCTGTTCGGTACACTTCGGAACCATATGAAACTGCTGACGAGGCCATTGAAGAAACTTCTAAATGGTATCTATGGGCTAAGACATTGCCAAATGGTAAAGCTGACTCGATATACTACATTATTGAAGTTCCTGAAACATGGTCAGGACCACATGATCTAAAAAACCTATTTTCGGGTTTACGCGTTAAAATTGGTCGTAGCAACAATCCATTAAAAAGACTCTCAAATCTACAAACTGGTTGCAGCGGAGAATTGATAATTTGTGCTCTTGAGCCGGGACATAGCAAGAAAGAGTCTGAGCTACATAAGCTCTTTTCCAAAGAACGGCGACAAGGTGAGTGGTTTGTTTGTACCCCCAAATTATTCGAACATCTTAAAGAGGTGTTAACTAAGAACACAATGTTGCCACCTGAGCATCGCTGTAAACTCGAAAACGTAATAGAACGTGCATACATCTATTCTTCAGTAAGGGATGTTTTTGGCGGTGCTCCTGATATTGTCAATCCATCACTGGATGAAGATTGGTCGGGCTCGGTATTTGTTGATTTGGTCAATGGTCCTCATAAGTTGGGGTAGAGTGCTAACAAAGGCATTAAGGTGACACGTTACACTCGGCGGTTTTGGTCTGGAGTTTAGTGCGCTTGGTTGGTTCAGTGTTGGTGCACCTTATGTCAAGCGTTATATGCCAATTTTTCTTATGGTTTAGGTCTGTTTGCCGCTGGTTGTTTTGTGGTTTCAATGTGGGTCGCAATGCAGTAAAAATTGTTCTGTGAAATGGTGCGGTTAAGCTTAATCTCATGCCAATATTCATTGGTATAAATAGCTTTCTCTCTCTCAAATTCATGAATCCGCACTGTTGAATTTGGTGCTGTTTCGCTATGATTTCAGTGTTTACTAAGTTGCTGAAATAACTCTGCTAAGTAAGGTAATCAATTGTTGGTAGCGTGGTGCTCGCGGTTACAGTCAGCATTGTGAGCTTGGGGTTGTTCACCTGTTGTCTCGGTGGGGCGGCCAAGCCGCTTTAAGTTCAGTGCTCATATAACAAGCTGTGTAAGTTGACCCTTAACACGTGGCATTTTTAGTATGAATCAGCTTTTGTGATTATGGGGCAATGTTTGGGTTTAGGGGCGGGCAACTTCACAAGGGCGTTATATGCCATATTTTCTTACGGTTTAGGTGCCATTGCCGTTGGTTGTTTTGTGGTTTCAATGTGGGTCGCAATGCAGTGAAAATCGTTCCGTGAATCGGTGCGGTTTGCTTTAGTCCCATGGCAATATTCATTGGTATAAATAGCATTGTCTCTCTCAAATTCATGAATTCGCACTGTTGAGTATGGTGTCGGTTCGCTATGATTCCAGCGTTTACTAAGTTGCTGAAATTACACTGCCAAGTATGGTTTCAATCGTTGGTAGATTGGTGTTTGCGGTTACAGTCAGCATCGTGAGTTTGGGTTTTTTCAGATGTTGCCTCGGTGGGGCGGCCAAGCCGCTTTGATTTCAGTTTTCATATAACAAACTGTGCAAGTTGACCCTTTACACGTGGCATTTTTAGTCTGAATTGGCTTTTGTGATTACGGTGTACTGTTTGGGTTTAGGGGCGGGCAACTTCACAAGGGCGTTAGCACTCAAGAGGAAATCTGTAGGATCATGAAGAAAGTATGTGTTCGCCCTGATGGCAAGTATGTTTGTGATTTTCTTGAAGGTGATGCTGTTCGGTACACTTCGGAACCATATGAAACTGCTGACGAGGCCATTGAAGAAACTTCTAAATGGTATCTATGGGCTAAGAC